>NZ_JBLVOC010000016.1:82399-130143 GCF_053543575.1 Glutamicibacter sp. AGC84 | reverse complement strand
GAAGAATCGCGTTGGCCCCCCCAAGGCCTGTCCAAGGGCAGGAAAGAACAACCCTTCACCGCGCGGAGAATCGTCAGCGCTATCGGTAGTATCGCGCAATTGCAGATTGACTCGGTGAACGTCGTTCGCAGGGCCCATTACATGCCGATGTTCGCCCGGCTCGGCGCCTATGACACCAAGGTGCTGGACCAGCTTCTGGCCAAACCGCTCAGCCCTATCACCGAATATTGGGCCCATGAGGCCTCGGTGGTCAGCTCCGAACTCATTCAAGACCTGCGGGTATGGCAGCGCCGAACCTGGATCGATAAATCAGATGGGTTCTCCGCCGAACAGCATGACCTCTCGGATCGCGTCCTTGAATACCTGTCCAATAACCCAGGCTCCAGCGCCCGGCAAATCAGCCAGGCTTTGGATGTCGCCCCGGACGGGGAGAAAAAGCACTGGGGGTGGAATTGGAATGACACCAAGTTCGTCACCGAGTCCCTTTTCGCCCAAGCCAAGATCTTGACGCTGGGACGCAACTCCCAGTTTGAACGCCGTTACGCACTAGCCGCGGATGTGGTGGGCACGCAACAGGAACTCGATGCGGCGCAGCGGCACGAGGCCCTCGCCCGGCTGGTTGTCCGGGCCATGGATGCCCTTGGCATCGCCACCGCTCACTGCGTCGCAGAGTATTTCCGTCTTCCGGTGCGCGCGGCCAAAGAAGAGCTCGCCCAGCAAGCACGTGCAGGTCTCATCGAAGAAGTACAGGTTGCCGGCATTGCCGAGCCTTGCTATTTGCAGGCCGGCACCAAGATTCCGCGCAGGATCGATCCTGACCTGCGTTTGCTGTCACCTTTTGATTCGATGGTTTTCAACCGCCGCCGGCTGGAGAAGTTCTTCGGGTTCGAATACCGTATCGAAATCTACGTGCCGGCAAATCAGCGCCGCTACGGCTACTACGTTTTCCCGATGCTTTTCGGCGAAGAGTTCGTGGGCCGAGTGGACCTGAAAGCTGACCGGGCCAGGTCGGTGCTGCACGCAAAGCAGGTGCATTACGAGCCGGGTGTCGACGCCAGTGTCGAGGCTGGATTGCGAGCCGAGCTGGAGCGCATGGCGCGCTGGCTGGAACTTGAACGAGTGGAAATCGGGCTGTGAAGGGCCTGTTGATCAAATCGCTGTTCGCTATAAGAACAGCGCAAATGGGATTGAAATAGCCAGATGTGCTGTTTTCCTCACGTAGACTGAAGACGCCAGAAATTACTGTGCTTGAGATATTGGGAGCTACCACGTGGCATCATTGCTAGAACGTATTTTGCGTACCGGCGACAAGAAGATTCTGAAGACTCTTCGTAAGTACGCCGACACGATCAATACGTTGGAAGTCGAAATTCGCGAACTTTCGGACGAAGAGCTCAAGGGTGAAACCGACAAGTTCCGCGAACGTTTGGCTAACGGTGAGACGTTGGATGACTTGCTCCCAGAAGCTTTTGCGGTGGTCCGCGAAGCCTCGGACCGGGTCCTTGGCATGCGCCACTTCGACGTCCAGCTCATGGGCGGTGCTGCCCTGCATCTGGGAAACATCGCTGAAATGCGTACCGGTGAAGGCAAGACCCTGGTCGCTACCGCACCGGCTTACCTGAACGCGTTGACCGGTGACGGCGTGCACGTGGTGACAACCAACGACTTCCTCGCCCAGTACCAGTCGGATCTGATGGGTCGCGTCTTCCGCTTCCTCGGTCTGACCTGCGGCTGCATTCTCTCCAGCCAGAAGCCTGCCGAGCGGCGCAAGCAGTATGAAGCCGATATCACCTACGGCACGAACAACGAGTTCGGATTCGACTACCTGCGCGACAACATGGCGTGGAGCAAGGACGAGCTGGTCCAGCGCGGACACAACTTCGTCATCGTCGATGAGGTCGACTCGATCCTGATCGATGAGGCGCGTACCCCGCTGATCATTTCCGGACAGGCTTCGGGCGATGTGAACCGCTGGTACACCGAATTCTCCAAGATCGTCTCGCGACTGAAGCGCGAAGACGATTACGAGGTCGACGAAAAGAAGCGCACCATTGGCGTGCTGGAGTCGGGCATCGAAAAGGTCGAGGACTACCTGGGCATCGATAACCTCTACGAAGCGAACAACACCCCGCTGATCGGCTTCCTGAACAGCGCCATCAAGGCCAAGGAACTGTTCAAGAAGGACAAGGACTACGTCGTTGTCAACGGCGAAGTCATGATCGTTGACGAGCATACTGGCCGTGCACTGGCAGGCCGCCGCTACTCCGAGGGCATGCACCAGGCCATCGAAGCCAAGGAAAACGTTGAGATCAAGGCCGAGAACCAGACTCTGGCCACCGTGACCTTGCAGAACTACTTCCGCATGTACGCCAAGATCTCGGGCATGACCGGTACGGCGCAGACCGAGGCCGCGGAATTCATGGGTACCTACAAGCTGGGCGTGGTGGAGATTCCTACCAATAAGCCAGCAATCCGCATGGACCAGTCGGACTACATCTACAAGAATGAAGTCGCCAAGTTCAATGCTGTGGTTGAGGACATTGCCGAGCGCCATGCGACGGGCCAGCCGATCCTGGTGGGCA
Source organism: Glutamicibacter sp. AGC84 (assembly GCF_053543575.1). Classification (NCBI taxonomy): domain Bacteria; kingdom Bacillati; phylum Actinomycetota; class Actinomycetes; order Micrococcales; family Micrococcaceae; genus Glutamicibacter; species Glutamicibacter sp. AGC84. Next base: position 127,561 of record NZ_JBLVOC010000016.1, on the reverse strand, counting down.
CCACCAGCGTGGAAAAGAGCGAATACCTCTCCCGGCTGCTCTCCAAGAAGGGCATCCGCCACGAGGTGCTCAACGCCAAGCAGCACGCTCGCGAAGCTGCCGTGGTCGCGATGGCCGGCCGCAAGAACGCGGTGACCGTTTCTACCAACATGGCCGGCCGCGGTACCGACATCATGCTCGGCGGCAACGCTGAGTTCCTGGCCGTGGCCGAGATGGAGCGCCGTGGCCTGGATGCGGAGAACAACCCGGAAGAGTACAACACGGTCTGGGACGAAGTCTTCGACAAGGCGAAGGAAACCGTCGCCAACGAATCGAAGGAAGTTGCATCGCTCGGCGGCCTGTACGTGCTGGGCACCGAACGGCACGAATCACGCCGCATCGATAATCAGCTGCGTGGTCGCTCCGGCCGCCAGGGCGACCCGGGCGAATCGCGTTTCTACCTGTCGATGACCGATGACCTGATGCGCCGGTTCAACTCCGGGATGGCCGAGCGCATCATGAACAACCCGTCGATGCCAGATGACGTGGCGCTGGAATCCAAGATGGTTTCGCGCGCCATTGAGTCCGCCCAGGCACAGGTGGAAGGCGTCAACGCCGAGCAGCGCAAGAATGTGCTGAAATACGATGACGTGATGAACCGCCAGCGTGAAGCGATCTACGCTGACCGCCGTTCCATCCTTGAAGGCGACGACCTCGAAGAGAAGGTCGGCCACTTCCTGGAAGATGTCGTCAAGGCAATGGTCCTGGAAGCGACCCAGGTCGGCGATCCGGACGATTGGGAGCTCAAGTCGTTGTGGACCAACCTCAAGCAGCTGTACCCGATCGGCATCACCATCGATGAAGTTCTCGAAGAGGCCGGCGGAGTGGGGCACCTCTCCGCGCAGTTCCTGGAACGCGAAATCCTCTCGGATGCCCAGTACCAGTACGAAGAGCGGGAAAAGCTTGTTGGTTCTTCCACCATGCGCGATCTGGAGCGCCGTGTAGTGCTCTCGACCATCGGTCGCAAGTGGCAGGAGCACCTGTACGAGATGGATTACCTCAAGGAAGGAATCGGACTCCGTGCCATGGCCCAGCGCGACCCGCTAGTGGAATACCAGCGTGAAGGCTACACCATGTTCCAGACCATGATGGAGGGCATCCGCGAGGAAAGTATCGGAACCCTCTTCAACTTGGAGATCCCCACCGGAGCTGAAGCAGTTGCCGCGCCAGCGGTCGACGAATCGGCGAAGCCGAAGAACCTGCAGTTCACCGGCCCGGATGAAGATGGCGAAGCCAGCACCACTCGCGCCCAGGCAACGTCGAGCAAGAAGAAGAACAAGAAGGCCAAGCGCAGCTAGATTAGCTCCACATCGGTCACCTGCCACCGTCCGTGCCAGGGCTCAATTTTCAGAGCCACGGCACGGACGCGGTATTTAAAGCCCAAGATGACGGTGCATTCCCAAGAACCTGATATGCACCGGTCCAGGTGCAATGAGATGATCTGCCCGTGTGCCGTGCCCGGCAGCGGCTCGAGCGTGTAGCACTGGGTCTCCAGGAGGGCCCGGCGCCGGAGCTTGGCAATGCAAGAGGGCTCCATCACGAATGCCAGCTGATTCACGGTGCGGTACCCAGCCACGATTTCGAAGACCGCGCGGGCTACTGCATGCGAAATCTCAACGATGGCCCGGTGCTCGCTGCGGTAGACAGCAGAGCGATGGAAGATATTGTCCATTGCCCGACGCAGGTGAGCCGGAGCCTGGCATGGATCGGCAGCCGAGGTGGCGCCAGCCGGGTTCGGGTCTGGGAGGTTGGCTGCGTAGATATCCGGTTGATAGTAGCCGGTGTTGGCGCTACGGGGGCTGATGGCGATGGTGCTCATGATGACTCCTAGTTGGGCGTGGGGAAGTTCTTGAATGCGCTTAGCTGGCTGGTGGTAGTTCAAGTACCGTTCCAACTCGCAGCAGGTCCGGGTCGGTGCCGATGGACTTCTTGTTGCGTTGATAGATCTTTGGCCAATAGGCAGAAATTTCTTCCACGGTGGCCTGGGCACCTAGATGCTCTGCCGCTATGGTCCACAGATTCTGCCCTTCTGCGACGACAACTTCTGTGCGTTGCACCGAACGTTGGCCTGGATTCCTGGTCCCGGGGGATACCAGCGGGCTCAGGGGAACGCTCATGGATTCGGGGAACCATTGCGGGCTCGGTACGGAGTTTTGCTGCGGGCCTGCATAGCTGGCTAGTTCTTGGCTGGCGTTTTCCGCCGGGACGTGTGCCAGGGAAACCGCCAGCGGTTCACCCGCATAGGACGCAGCGACTGAAGAGAGGGCAATCGAGGTTCCAAGCATTGAGCCTAGAATTCTCCTGCTCAGTGCGGGGGCGATCCGTTCGAAGAACCGCGCTAGCTTCGGCTTGCGGTGGGTGAAGGCCCAGCGGATCATCTGGGCCAAGCCCACGCGCAGCAAGTACAGCGTAAGCAACGCCAGGAACGAAAGGCTGACGAGAAGCCTTATGTGGTCCGCTGTGGCGCGCCCATCGACTGGGGACCGGAAGTAATCAGATATCCACTGGATTCCCACATAGATAATGACCAATGACGCTGCGGAAAAGAGCAGCAGCACGAATATTTGCCGTTGGCGAGACATCCGAATCACTTCCTTGAATGAATTTTGATGTGATTTGATATTGTTTGATGTTCATAGTGGCACTTAGAGATCGTTTTGTGAATAGGGTTACGCAAAAATGTTTATTCTCGTACAGTGGGCGCATGCGGTGGGATTCTCTCTTCGACGACTTGGAAGCTCAGCTAGCAGAACAGAGCCGGGCGCAGCTGCGTGAAGAAATTGCCGAAAACATCAGGGTTGAACGGGCAACTGCCGAACTGCTGCCCACTCTGATGCGGTTCTACGGACACGAATTGAGCCTCCGGCTGGCCGGGGGAACCGAACTCCGCGCGAAACTCGGCCCTTGCGCGACCGATTACATCTGCCTGGAAACAGAGCAGGCCCAATGGGTGATCCGCAGTGGAGCGGTTGAATCCTTCGCCCTTCCGCCGGGGCGCGCACCTGCGGTGGAACGGCGGGCGCCGGGCCGCTCGGTGAAGTTCTCCACGGTTCTGCGGGGATTGCTCCGGGACCGCGCACGATGCCATGTTTTTGGCCGTGCGGGCAGCTCCATGGCTGAAGGAACGCTGACTCAGGTAGCCAAGGACTTTTTGATAATTCTGGTGCATCCTCGCGATGAATTCGCCAGAGCACAGCAGGCCTCAACGCAATTGCTGATTCCCCTGGATGCCATCGGATGGGTCGAAGCGATCACTCTTTCGTGATCCACAAGTGCACGCAAGGTCTTTCCAGCAGGACCAAGTTGTCGTAGGCTCACCATCCATAAGCACCTATGCTGGCGGAAGGTCAGAGCCTTGATCACAGAACAGATCGCCCAGGACGCGCGGACAACCTCGGCCTCGCGTGTGCGACGGCCGAGTTGGAAGGACCCACGCCTGGCTCTCGGTGCGGTGCTCGTAGTCGCTTCGGTCGCGGGAACCGTGTACCTGGTCGGCGAATTGCATCAGACGTCCACGGTGTATGTCGCCAGCACTAATATCACCCTCGGAGAAAAGCTGACCAGCGAGAACATGAAAACTCAAGAAGTCCAGCTTGGCGAAACTCTCGAGAACTACCTGCACACAGATGCGCAGCTCGGCCAGGACGCCCGAGCGAACACCTTTATCAGCGAAGGGCAGCTGATTCCAGTCACCTCGATAATACACAGTGAAGTGGGATCGCGCAGGCCGGTCAATGTCGATCTTCCGGCAGACCTTTCTTCGTCGATTACCCCCGGTAGCTTTGTTGACGTATGGATTGCCAAACGCGAAACCAGCGGCAGCACCTACGGAGTCCCGGAAAAGCTCTCCTCCATGGTCGAAGTCGCCGCACGCGTTGAAAGCGGTGGGGGACTGGTGGGAACCCAAGGCACCAACCTGGAACTGCTGGTGGAACCGAATCAGCTTGAACCGCTGCTTCAAGCGCTGGCCAACGAATCGAGAATTATCGTCGTCTACAACCCGGCCGGGACCGAACAATGAGTATTTCGGTCGTAGTGCTCGGCGACCAGGAGAAAATCGTCCGGCAAATCGAAGGGTACCGCGGGGAACTGATGGTCACCCGCGTCTGCTCCGGCATAGCCGAAGCCATTGCCGCTTGCGATACCGGAATGGCTGATGTGCTGATCGTTGCCGACGCCCAGCTGGTGCCGCCCATGGAACAACTTGATGCGTTGCTGATGCGCCAGACAGCGGTTGTCCTGTTCTTTGACCGGCCCGAAGACTGGAAGCCATTGCCTGATGTCCTTCATCTGCCTGCGGATTCCGGCATGGCCGAGCTGGAAGGACGCATCAGGGGCGTAGTTCAGTCATTGAATCGTTCTGGAACCGACGGAACGCTCGCGGTTCCCGAACCGGAGGACGACTCTACGGGCCGGAACGGAAGAATCGTCAGCTTCTGGAGCGCCCCTGGATCTCCCGGGCGCAGTACCGTCGCGCTGAATTATGCGGTGGAAACGGCGGCAGCAGGAAAAACCGTGGTGCTTCTGGACGCAGATACCTACGCCGCCAGCATCGCCATTCAATTGGGGCTCATGGACGAATCGGCATCCATCGCGCAGTTGTGCCGTGCCATCGACGCCGGCTCGTTGGATGTTGCCCGACTCAACGCTGCATGTTCCTTGGTCCAGGTCGGGGAGGCGACCATGCGCGTGGCGACCGGAATCCCGCGTGCTAGCCGGTGGCCCGAGGTCCGGGCCTCGGCGCTGCGGCGAGCGGCCATGCTGCTCAAAGTTCACTACGACCTGGTCGTATTGGATTTGGCTCCGTACATTGAATTGGACGAACAGCTCAGTTTCGATACCCAAGCACCACAGCGAAACGCTGTCACCGTCGAGATGCTCCAGTGCTCCGATGAGCTTTTCATGATCGTGCGTGCCGACAGCTTGGGAATTCCGCGTGCACTTCGCGCCATCGACGAATTGGAGGATGCACTGCCCGGGCTGAATCCGAAAATCGTCTTCAACCGCGTGGGAGCCAGCAGTACCGGGCGCAGCCCGAAGCGCAGGTTGATTGAAGCGTGGGACCGGTTTGGGCCGACGCACCAAATCGCAGGGTATCTGCCCGAGGACAGCGCCGCGTGCAACGCGGCAGTGCTGGGAGGAAGCCCATTGCTCGAAATCGCACCTCGGTGCCTATTGCGTATGGAAATACGGTCTTTGGCCGGCATAAATTCCACGGATTCACCCAAGAAATGGAATAGTCGTCGATTTCGCTCCGAAGCTTGAACCCCAGAGGTGAAAACCGAGTAATGTGGGTAAAACTAGAGATCCGCAAAGGCGCGGATTGATCGAACTTTGTTCTTGGAGGCGTTCTTTTGAACTCGTCGGAATCCAGCATGTCAGAATCATTCATGGATGAGACACTCACCTCGAAATTGGTGAGCGAGTACTATGGCCAAATTGCGACCGAAGACGTGGCGGCCTACCGGCCAGACGAACTCGAAGCTCGCGTGGCAGCACATCTGGAAATCGGGTATCAGCGTGATGCTGAAAACGCTAATGTCGCCATTACCCGCAACAACGGAATTTCAGTGGTCCACATCGTCACCGATGACATGCCATTCCTTGTTGATTCGGTAACTGCCGCACTAGTGCAGCTGAATTCACCAATTCAGCTGGTAGTGCATCCGACGTTCGTTGTCTCCCGCAAGACCGAGACCGGCGAAATTTCAAAGATCAGCCATGCTGGTCTGCAGCATGTTGCCAGCGGTGACACCGCTGCGCTCTCGGATTTGAGCACCCTGATTTCGGCCGGTGCAGAAACCCGCATCGAATCGTGGATTTCAGTCGAGCTCGCTCGCGAGCTCAGCGATGAGCAGGCCAAGGAATTTGTTGAGCGCCTCTATAGCGTTCTGGCAGATGTGCGTGTTGCAGTGAAGGACTGGCCGGCCATGCTGGACCGGGCCAAGGATATCGCGCAGAGCCTTCCGCAGACTCCGAAGGCTGAGGAAATCGCCGAGGTGCAGCAGGCATCGGAGCTGCTGGACTGGTTAGCTGACGGAAAGTTCACGTTCCTGGGCTACCGCGACTACTCGCTGGAAACCATCAACGGCGAAGACGTCCTGGTCGCCCGCCCAGGCAGCGGCTTGGGACTGATGCGCGATCTGGCGGACCAAGGTCCACAGCACCTGACCAAGCGCGGCCGCATCACCGCTCGCGACAAGCGTGCGCTGATCGTGACCAAGGCGAACTCCCGTTCCACCGTTCACCGTGGCGTGTACCTGGACTATGTCGGAGTCAAGAGCTTCGATGCCAATGGCGAAGTCAACGGCGAACGCCGTTTCATCGGCCTCTTCTCCTCCAGTGTTTACACCTCGAGCGTGAAGACCGTCCCGCTGGTACGCGAAAAGGTTGAAGCGGTGCTGAAGCGCACCGGCTTCGCGCCTGATTCCCACTCGGGCAAGGACATCACCACTATTCTGGAAAGCTACCCACGCGATGAGATGTTCCAAATCTCCGTCGACGAGTTGACCAAGATTGCCCTCGGTATCCTGCGCCTGCAGGAACGCCGCCGCACCTCGGTCTTCCTTCGCAAGGACGACTACGGCCGCTTCGTCACTGCCATGGTGTTCCTGCCACGTGATCGTTTCTCCACCGCAGTGCGCCTGCGGGTGGAGCAGGAGCTGCAGCGCAGCTTCAACGCAGAATCCGTTGAATATGAAGCGCAGCTGGGTGCGGGCGCGCTCGTTCGCTTGTTCTACCGACTGCGCCTGCAACGCCACGGACTGGCCCCCGTGGTTGACCGTAAGGCACTGGAGAATCGTATTGCCAAGGCCGTGCGCTCCTGGTCTGACGCCATCGTTGACACCGCCCGCGCGCGCCTGGAACTGGGCGATGCCAACACGCTGTCCAACGCTTGGGCCGAAGCTTTCCCGGCTTCCTACAAGGTGCAGTTCGAAATCGAAGATGCGCTGAAGGATATTGACCTGCTCACCGAGTTGAGCAGTCCAGAAGTCGATGGCCCGGTTGTCTCCTTCTACGATGACGAGAAGCAGGATGAGGATTCTGCTGTTTCCAAGCGCATGAAGATCTATGTGACCAAGCCGCTGCTGCTCTCGCGCATACTGCCAGTTCTGCAGCATCTGGGTCTGGAAGTCGTCGATGAACGCCCCTACGAGCTGAATCCAGAAGGAATCGGCGAACGCTACATCTACGACATGGGCCTGAAGATCGATGAGGAGATCAACTTCCAGGCCGTGGAAGCCAAGCTGGCTGAGGCCTACTGCGCAGTGGTCCGCAACCTCGCCGAATCCGACAGCCTTAACGCACTGGTGCTGCACGAGGGACTCACGTGGGAGGAAGTCTCGATGCTTCGTGCCTACGCCCACTACCTGCTGCAGCTCGGGGTTCCGAACTCCACTGGCTTCATCGCCAGCACCTTGGTTGGCAACCCGTCAGTCACCCACGCCATTGTGGAGCTGTTCCAGGCCACCTTCGACCCGCAGCTGAGCTCCGTGGCTTCGGAAGCTGCTCGGCAGAAGGCGCACGCAAAGGTCACCGAAGCGCTGGAATCCGTGCCAACGTTGGATGCCGACACCTTGCTGCGCCGTTTCGTGAAGGTGATCGAAGCGACCAAACGCACCAACTACTTCACCACCCACCAGGCACTGGCATTCAAGCTGGCCCCGGAAGAGATCGATTTCGCGCCATTCCCGCGTCCGAAGCACGAACTGTGGGTCTACTCGCCGCGTGTTGAGGGTACCCACTTCCGCTTCGGCGCCGTGGCCCGTGGTGGCCTGCGCTGGTCCGATCGCCGAGAAGATTTCCGTACGGAAGTTCTGGGTCTGGTCAAGGCCCAGATGGTCAAGAACTCCGTCATCGTGCCAACTGGTGCCAAGGGCGGTTTCTATGCAAAGCAGCTTCCCAATCCAGCTCTCGACCGCGGCGCATGGATGGAAGAAGGCAAGGGCGCGTACAAGGTCTTCATCCGCACCCTGCTGGAGCTGACCGACAACATGGTTACCGACGAAAACGGTGAGCACATCGAAGCCCCTGCCAACGTGGTTCGTCGCGATGGCGATGATTCCTACCTGGTGGTCGCTGCCGACAAGGGCACCGCGAGCTTCTCCGATATCGCCAACTCGATCTCGGCCGACAAGGGCCACTGGCTGGGCGATGCCTTTGCTTCGGGCGGCTCGGTGGGCTACGACCACAAGGGCATGGGCATCACCGCACGCGGCGCCTGGGAATCGGTGAAGCGCCACTTCTTCGAGCTGGGCATCGACACCCAGAAGGACGAATTCACCGCCGTCGGCGTGGGCGACATGTCCGGAGACGTGTTCGGCAACGGTTTGCGCCGTACCCCCACCGTGAAGCTGGTGGCGGCCTTCGACCACCGTGATATCTTCCTGGATCCGAACCCGGATCCCCAGGTCGCCTTTGACGAGCGCCAGCGCCTGTATGATCTGCCACGCTCCAGCTGGGCAGACTACAACAAGGAGCTGCTCTCGGCCGGAGGCGGCGTGTACTCGCGCAGCCTCAAGTCCGTGCCGGTTAGCGCCGAGGTCCGCGAGGTCCTGGGCTTGGACGCCGGCACCACCAAGCTGAGCCCTAACGAACTGCTCAAGGCCATCCTCTCAGCGCCAGTGGACCTGCTCTACAACGGCGGTATTGGTACCTACGTGAAGTCAGCGGCTGAAACCCACGGCCAGGTCGGCGACCGAGCCAACGACGCCATCCGCGTCGACGGCGCAGATCTGCGCGTGAAAGTTGTTGGCGAAGGCGGCAACTTGGGCATGACCCAGCTGGGCCGTATTGAGGCAGCCCGCAAGGGCGTCCTGCTGAACACCGATGCCATTGACAACTCTGCTGGCGTGGACACTTCTGACCGCGAAGTGAACATCAAGATCTTCGTGGACCGCCAGATCAAGGCGGGCAATCTCACCGAGGCTGAACGCACGGAGTTCCTGCTCTCGATGACCGATAACATCGGTGATCTGGTGCTGACGACCAACTTCGAACAGAACGTGTTGCTGCTCAATGAGAAGCATGCGGCACTGACCTGGACACCAGCGTACGAGCGCCTGATGCAGTGGCTGGAAGCCCATGCTGACTTGAACCGTGGCTTGGAGTTCTTGCCAAACGCGGATCAGCTGGAAGAGCGCCGCGCCGCTGGCGAGGCGATGACCACCCCAGAGCTCTCGGTGCTGGCCGCATACGCGAAGATCCAGCTGGCGAACGCGCTGACCGAATCCGATCTCGCCGATGATCCGTACTTCACCCGGACCCTGCGCCGCTACTTCCCAACCAAGTTGGTAGAGCGTTTCGGGGATCAGCTCGAAAGCCATCCGTTGCGCCGAGAAATCATCGCGACCGTGATCGCCAACGACATCGTGAACATGGGCGGCATCACCTACGTCTTCCGTGCCATGGAAGAAACCAGTGCCAGCGAAGTCCAGATTGCCAAGGTCTTCTGCGCGCTGCGTGAGATCTACGGGTTCGACCGCCAGTTCGATGCGATCAATGCACAGCCTGCCGGAACCGATCTGGAACACTGGGGCCGCCAGCACCACGACATGCGCCGCCTGCTGGACCGTGCCACCCGCTGGTTCATCAACCGCGTCGATCAGGAACTGCTGGTCACCGAAGCGGTCAAACGCTACGAAGCGACGGTTACCGAACTGCGTGAGGCCCTGCCAACCTTGGTTCGGGGCACTGACCTCCAGAGATTCCAGGAGTGGCGTGAAGAGGCCATGGACCAGGGGATCCCGGAGCGTCGTGCCAGCATGTGGGCGACTCAGTTCGAATCCTACGCGCTGCTGGACGTGGCAGAATATGTGCACCGCACCGGGACCGCTCCGGTCAAGGTCGCAGAAACCTACTACGTGCTCTACGACTTGTTCGATGTGGACAGCCTGCTGAACCGCATCACCAACCTTCCTCGCTCGGATCGTTGGCAGGCGCTGGCTCGTGCCGCAATGCGCGATGACCTGTACACCACGATCATCGACCTGACCGGCAACATCCTGGATGCCCACGGCGATATTGCTGACCCGGCAGAGCGTGTTGCTGCATGGGAAGAGGCAAACGCGGCTAACCTTGATCGTGCGAAGACTATGTTCGCGGAAGTGAACAGCCTGGAACGAGACGACATGGCTTCACTTTCCGTGGCACTTCGCCTCTTGCGTTCCATCGTCCGAAGGTAAATACCGCCAATGGCCCTCATCACCGAAGAATTACGTCAACGTGCTGCACTAGCGCCCGGTGATGAGGATTGGCTCCACCTCCTGGTGGGGGACTGGCAACTGGTCTCGGATCTAGCATTCGCAGACCTGGTGCTCTGGTTCCCCACCGGGGACGGTTCCTATACGGCTTTGGCACACGTGCGCCCTTCCACCTCGCATACCGCCTTCCATAGCGACTTCGTGGGAGAACGGATCCGCAAGGATCTGCGCATCATGGTGGACCGCGCTTGGGAAACCAAGCAAGTGCAACGCTCGGCCGAACAAGCCGGCAAAGATATCATCATGGGGTTGACCACGGTGCAGGCGATTCCGCTAGTGCGCCAGAACCAACCGGTTGCGGTCATCACTTCCCACTTCGATCCGAACCAGTCCCGCACACCCAGCAATCTGGAATTGGTCTACCGGCAAAGCGCTGATGACCTGTTGCAGATGGGTACCCAAGGGCTGTGGCCGGACTTCGCCAGCCCTACCGGCTCCCGCCGTGGCGCGCCGCGCGTCGGTGATGGTTTCATCCGGCTCAACGTTGATGGAGCCGTCGAATTCGCCAGCCCGAACGCTGTTTCAGCTTTCCGCCGATTAGGCGCAGCTGATGTCCTCCAGGGCCAGCCACTGGCTGATCTGACGATGGCACTGGTCAGCGACCGTCGTGTAGTCGACGAAACTCTTCCGCTGGTGCTCCAGGGCAAGATGCCATGGCGTACCGAGGTGGAACATCGCGGAGTCACCCTCTCCCTGCGTGCCATTCCGCTGCGCAACGAATCAAAGCGCTGGGGCGCACTGGTGCTGTGCCGCGATGTGTCCGAACTGCGCCGTCGCGAAAAAGAACTGGTCACCAAGGACGCTACGATCCGTGAAATCCATCATCGCGTGAAGAACAACTTGCAGACTGTCGCGGCGCTGTTGCGCATGCAATCGCGCAGGATGAGCTCAGAGGACGGCAAGCAGGGCCTGGAGCAGGCAATGCGACGAGTCTCCACTATCGCTTCGGTCCACGACTTCCTGTCCAAGGGCCTGAACGAAACCGTCAAATTTGATGATCTGATGGATCGCCAGTTCCGTCTGATCGTGGAAATCGCTTCTCCGGAGCAAAGGGTCTCCACGCGTCGTGAAGGCGAATTCGGCATGCTTGACGCTGATTTGGCGACACCGTTGTCACTGGTGATCAATGAGCTGGTGACTAATGCCGTGGAACATGGACTAGCGCATCGCAACGGTGAAGTCGCGCTGGTTGCCGAACGCTACAAGGGTGCCGATAGCAAGGATTGGCTACGGGTTGTCATTGAAGATGACGGCCACGGGTTGCCAGAAGAGCCACGCCGCGAGGGACTTGGGCTGCAAATTGTCCGCACTCTGGTTACCAGCGAACTATCGGGTGAAATCCGTTGGGTACAGAGCGAGAAGGGCGGGACCAAGGTGGTAATCGACATGCCATTGGATCTTGACCACCGTACAGGCTAGGAGCAGCCTGATCAGCTGCAACAAAAAAAGAGGCACTTCCAACACACCGTGTTGGAAGCGCCTCTCCTTTTGGCTATTTAGCGGTAATTCTTCATGTGAGCCTTGATGCTGGCTACATAATGCTTGGTGTCTTCGTACATGCCGTTGTTACGAACACCGGCCAGGCCCTGGTAGTACGATGCGATTGCGTTGTCCAGGTTGTCGGTGTTGTCCAAATTGTAGGCAATTACTGCGACACCAGCTACAACGTTATCCCGTGGGTTCAGGACGTTCAGGTCCTGGCCAATGACCGATGCGATCCAGTCACCGGTGCTTGGCAGTACCTGCATGGCGCCAACGGCGTTAGCAGGGGAGACCGCACGCATGTTGAAGCCAGACTCCTGGTACGCGTGAGCCAACGCCAGAGCCGGGTCAACGCCCATGCTCTTTGCAGTGGAACGGATCAGGTCCTGCATCTCGCCGCGGCTCGGGACGCTGATCGAGTCAAGGTAGTCCTTGTTCGAGTTAGCATCTCGCACAACGTGATCTGCGTAGGTACGACCAGCGAAGCTATTGCCGATCTTCTGCTTCTTGACCTGACCCGACGGTGCAACCGAGGAGCCCGAAACCTTCAGCTTGGCGCCGATCTTCAATGGCGTGCTCGAGCTGTACTCGGGGTTCAAGTCCAGCAAGGTGGCCAGCTTCATGTCGTGGCTGGTCGCGATGCCACTGAGAGTATCGCCGGACTTCACGGAGTAGGTCGACGTCTTGGCCTTGGCCTTGGGCGCAGCAGTGCTCTTCGGCGAGGAGCTCGAAGACGACGTGCCACCCGAGACCTTGATCTTGCTGCCTGGGAAGATCGGCTTGCTGGCAGAGATGTCATTGGTCTTCAACAGATCGGACAAGCTCATGCCGTGCTTGGCCGCAATGCCGCTGAGCGTGTCACCGGACTTGACGGTGTAGCTTGAAGAACCGGAGGAGGAGGACTTCTTCTGGGAGGACTTCGACGAAGAGCCAGAGGACGAAGAACCCTTGACCTTGATCTTGTCGCCAGGGAAGATCACCTTGCTGGCCGAGATATCGTTCTTGCTAAGGAGCGAAGACAAGCTCATATTGTGCTTGATGGCGATGCTTCCGAGGGTGTCACCGTTCTTCACAGTGTAGGTTGAAGAACCCGACGAAGAAGAAGTTTTCTTCGTCTGCGTCGTATTGCTGGAGCTCGACGCCGAACCCTTGACCTTCAGCTTATTGCCGGGGAAGATTACCTTGCTTGCAGAGATGTCATTCTTCTTCAACAGATCAGACAAGCTCATGTCGTGCTTGCTCGCAATGCCGCTGAGGGTGTCACCGTTCTTGACGGTGTAAGTGGCGGTACTTGAAGATGACGAGCTCGAAGACTTGCCCTTGGAGCTGTTCTTCAAAGCATGACCGGAGACCTTGAGTGTCTTGCCGGCGACGATTGAATCATTCTTAAGATTATTGAGCTTCTTCAGCTCTGACACGGTTGTGTCATATTCCCGAGCGATGCTCCATAGGGACGCACCTGCCGGGATCTTGATTTCGGAAACATCTCGTTTAGCTGGCAATCCCAGCGTAGATACTCGCGAAGCGATCAGGTGGGCCTTGATCTGGTCTTCAGCGACCTTGATGGTCTCCGGAGTTACCGACTTGGCAAAGCTTCCTGAGGTGTTGGGAACAGTCATCGGTGCTGCCTGCGCTGCGGGAGCTAAGGCGAGGCTGCCAATGACCGCAGCGGGAATGGCCGCGCCTGCTACAACGCCTAACGCATGCTTGGAAGCATGTTTGGATTCGTGGGGCATGGAGTCAATCCTCATTTATACGGTGAAAATAACGGGCTTTGCTCCGCAGGTAACAGAGGGGAAGTGGTTCCCCATGTTGACTGTGATGCAATTGTTATCAAAGTGATACAAGAAAATTTACACTACTCCTGTGACTCATGGGAACTGCTGAGGTGAGTTTCATCCAAATTTCTGCGCGGATCAGGAATTTGTGGGAACCTTAAGGGGTGAAGGAAACCGTAGATCTCGTCGGCCAGTGGCTGACCCTGCCCGATGTGGCTGAAGAATTAGATGTAGATATTCGCCGCGTGCACCGACTGCTGGATGAGCGTGCCATTGTTTCGTTGAGAATTGGCGCTCGCAATGTCCGTTCGATCCCTGCAGATTTTCTCCAAGACGGAGTAGTGGTGGAAAGCCTGAAGGGCACTCTTTCGGTACTCTTGGATGCCGGCTTCTCCGATGAGGAATCGGTTATTTGGCTGTTCACCGAGGATGAATCGCTGCCCGGCACTCCAATGAATGCTCTGCGCACCGGACGTAAAACTGAAATCCGTCGGCGGGCGCAGGCCATGGGCTGGTGATGGCCCGGACGAACTAGCCTCAGTAATAACAAAAGGTCTCAACCGTATTCCATATCGCATGGATGGTTGAGACCTTTCGTTATGTCTTAGTAACGAATCGCTATTTACTTCTCTTTGTCACTGCATCACTGAGCTGCTGCATTCCCGCTAAGGCGAGGGGCGTGACGTGCAATGCGTTCAGGGCGAGATCTGATTGGGTGGTCAACTCACTAATGCTCTGCTCGGTGGCCGCCAGGGCGCCGCTATCGCGCAGAATACCGCTTAGTCTCAACACTTCTTCTTCGCTGAGATCCACTGCGCCGAGGCGACTCTGAATGAAGTCCTGTTCGTCAGAAGTTGATAGCAAGAGGGCGTGGGCAATCAATTCCGTGCGCTTGCCTTCTTGCAAATCGCCGCCGGTCGGCTTCCCTGTGACTGCTGGATCGCCAAACACGCCCAGAACATCGTCACGTAGCTGGAATGCCTCACCCAGCGGAAGCGCGAATGCGGAGTAGCGCTCCATAAGAGCCTCGCTGGCGCCGGCCAACGCGCCGCCAAGCAAGAAAGGGTTTTCAGTGGAGTATTTGGCTGACTTGAAGCGCACGATAGTGCGAGCTCGCTTGACCGCTTCCTTCGGATCGTAGGCGGGGCCCGCAGACTCTTCTAGAACATCAAGATACTGCCCGGCCATCACCTGGGTGCGCATCTGATTGAAGATGGTACGCGCCCGAGCGTTGAGGGAAGCAATACCTGAGAAAACTTCCTCGCTCAACGACAGGCATAGGTCGCCGGTAAGGATTGCGCTGGCCATGCCGTAGCTCGTTGCGCTCCCCGCAAGCCCAAGTTCTCGGTGCTGGGCCTCGAAGCGCTTGTGAACGCTCGGCTGACCGCGTCGTGTATCGGAATTGTCGATGATGTCGTCATGAATCAGCGCGGCTCCTTGGAAGAGTTCCAAGGCCACCCCGAGTTGGACGATGTCGCGTTCATCGGGCCGACCACCTGCACCGAGGTAACCCCAGAAAGCGAACAGGGCGCGAAGCCGCTTGCCGCCACGGGTCAGTGACGTGATCGCATTGACGATTTCGACGGCGCTGCTAGTAATCTGACCAACTTCAACGCTTTTCGCAGCCAGGAATTCTTCCAATAACTGAGCAACGTCAGAAGTGTAGGTACGGCTCAAGCTCTGGGCTTCAGTGTTGAGGTCCGGCACAGAATCAGGCATCGACATGCAAAATCATTTCTACGGGTAAACAACTAGTGGTTAGCAACAACTCTACCGGTGATTCCCGCCCGGCGAAGAAGGCACCCAAAGTACGCGGGGTGGGAACGGAATCCGAATATACATTCGAGTAAGCTGGTGGTGCAACCGAACGAGGGGAGAGGAATTGAAATGGTGGATCGTGCAATCCTCCATGTCGATATGGACGCCTTCTTTGTTTCAGTGGAACTGCGGGACCGCCCTGACCTAGTAGGCAAGCCAGTTATTGTAGGCCACCGTTCAGGCCGGAGCGTGGTGCTCTCTGCGTCTTATGACTGCCGAGCTCGCGGGATCCATTCGGCCATGCCGATGAGCCAAGCCATCCCGCTGCTACCGCAAGCTACCGTGATCGAGCCGAGCCATCACAAGTACACGCAAGCCTCGGCCCAGATCATGGCGTACTTCCGCACATTGACGCCTCTGGTTGAGCAAGTCAGTGTCGACGAAGCGTTCCTAGACGTTACTGGAAGCATGCGCATGCTTGGCGGGCCAGTGCAGATCGCTCAGCAGATCCGCGAATATATACGCAAAGAAATGGGACTGCCGGCCAGCGTGGGCATTGCAAGGAATAAATTCGTTGCGAAACTCGCTTCGACGTACGCCAAGCCTGACGGCATGGCGGTAGTTGCGCCCGAGCGAACCGAAGAATTCCTGCACGAATTACCCGTGTCGAAAATGTGGGGCGTGGGAAAACGAACCGCTAGTCAGCTTCACTCCTTGGGGATTGAGACCGTGGGGCAACTCGCTGGCGAGCCAGAAGCAAGATTGATTAGCCGGTTGGGGGAACACGGCCGCGCCCTTTATTTGCTCTCGCGGGGGATCGATAACCGTCCGGTGGAGGTTAGCCGGGATGAGAAGAGCATTTCATCGGAACATACCTTTGCGGTGGATATCACCGATCCCCAGGTGCTTGAGGGCGAACTTTTGCGGCTGAGCCATAAGGTCGGTCAACGGCTGCGGCAGCACGGCAAATCAGCCAACGGTGTTGGGCTCAAGATCAAGTACAAGGACTTTTCTGGAATTACGCGTTCGAAGGCGCTCGCAGCTGCGACAGATTCTTCAACGAAAATTAGCGAGTCCGCGCTGGCCCTTCTGCGAAAATTGACCCCTATGCCGCAACCGGTCCGGCTGATCGGGGTGAAAGCTGAACGGTTGCAAGATTACGAGTTGGGTCTGCAATTTAGCTTGGACCCCCGCGAAGAGAAAGCCCGAGAAGCGGAACGCATCGCTGACCAGATCGGACAGAGATTCCCGCAGTCCATCGTGACCCCAGCACGTTTTCTGCGCCCCAAGGAATAAACACATTCTGTGTAGAACGTATGGATATCTGGACAGTGGGGAAGATCAACTAGCAGGGCGGGTGCAAAAGAGACTATCCTTGAATTAAGTTCGATCGAATCCAGGGAACTTTTCCCTTCGACCCGACGTTGAACTTGAAGACGGTGGACGACCGTCGAGATTGCCTTTGGAAGGAGAAGACGATGCCGCTATCGGAACACGAGCAGCGTTTGTTGGAGCAGTTGGAAAAGCAGCTGCATGAAGACCGTCGCTTCGCTTCGAGCATGAAAGGCCCATCGGGCACGGGACGTTTGTCGACCCGCAATATTGCTCTGGGTATCTTGCTGGTAATCGTCGGCCTAGCGGGACTCATCTTTGGAATCTCGCAGCACATCATCATCGTAGGCGTTCTCGGCTTTGCGGTGATGTTCGCGGGTGTACTGCTTGCCCTGACTAAATCGGCTACTGGAAAAATTGGTCCGTCCAACGGAACGGGATCAAAATCTGCAGCCAAGAACAATTCGCAGTTCCTTTCCGGCCTGGAAGAAAAATGGAACCAGCGAAAGCGTGATCAGTCCGATAGCTGATCTGCATTGATATTGAGGTGTGACCCCTAGGGTTGCACCTCTTTTCTGTTTAAGCCCCGCTTCTCACATCCCTACGGTCACCGTGCACCTCATGCCGGGGCGCATGGGTTTCGTTCAATTCGGGAAGTTGGATGTCCTGGATATTCGGTGCGCCTATCTGAAGGTCGCGCGACTTTGCAAGTGATCTTGAATTCTCTGCAGATTCCAAGGTTCACGTCCACCTCGCCGGTCAGGCAGGCCCCCACTTCCCTCCCCAGGTTCCTCCACTTCCCACCACCGCGCCTAAAAATAGCTATATTCCGCGGATTTTGCGTGTGGAATCTCTGAAAAATACTGGATCATGCAGCTGGACGATTCCCATCCCTCCACCTGAACATAGGCTGAGCATCCGCTAGATTCAGGTGTTTTTTAACTCCAGACCCTCGCGAAACCACTGAAATTGCATTGACAGTGGAGGGTTGTGGAGTAAAGTGGAGGCAAGTAGAGAAGAATGGGGCTTCTGGCCACTTCACGGGAAAGGTGGTGTGCATGTTCCTTGGAACTTACACACCGCGTCTTGATGAAAAAGGTCGGTTGATTCTTCCAGCTAAATATCGAGATGAGCTGTCCTATGGGCTGGTTCTCACTCGCGGCCAAGAGCGTTGCATATACGTTTTCAGCCAGCGGGAATTTGAGAAGCAGCACGAGCAGCTGGCGCAGGCATCCTTGACCTCCCGGCGAGCACGCGACTATGCGCGTGTGTTCCTCTCAGGGGCCTCGGATGAAGTTCCAGATAAGCAGGGGCGCGTAACGATTCCGCAAGTGCTGCGCACTTATGGAGGCCTTGATCGGGAGGTCACAGTTATCGGTGCGGGCAACCGTATTGAAATCTGGGATTCGACCGCATGGCAGCAGTACTTGGATGAACAAGAAGACGTGTTCTCCGATACTGACGAAGATTAGGGCTTTGTGCCCTACACCGACAAAACACCACGTTTGTTGAGATGAGATCTCCAGCCACCTTGGGGTAGAAAATCGTCTGGCTTCACTTCCCCGGAGCCAGAAGGTTGGATCGCCACTTGGTTGGAGGGGGATCTGATCTCAACAGCAGATCGAAAGCGAAAGGGGGCGCAGTGCCAAATCAGGATTCCCAGCGACCAGCATCCGAACGCCACGTTCCAGTACTTCTGGACCGATGCGTTAATTTGCTAGCTCCAGGTATTGAGCGAGCCAATGCTGAAGGCCGTCGGGCAATTGTGGTTGACTGCACCCTCGGGATGGGTGGGCACTCCGAAGCCATCCTCAAGCGGTTCGACAACTTGCACCTGATCGGTCTAGACCGTGACGAGCAGGCTCACGAACTTGCCGGTGCACGACTCGCCCCGTTCCAGGACCGCATCGACCTCGTGCACGCGGTGTATGACGAAATTGCGGATGTCGTGGAAGATCTTGGGTTCCCGGGGGTCGACGGCGTTCTGTTCGACCTTGGCGTTTCCTCGCTGCAGCTCGATGAGCGTGAACGGGGTTTCGCCTATTCGTATGATGCACCGCTGGATATGCGCATGGACACCTCTGTTGGCCCAACTGCCGAGGACCTGGTCAACGACTTGGAACGCGACGAACTGCTTCGAATTATTCGACAGTGGGGCGAAGAGAAGTTTGCTGGACGCATCTCGACGGCAATCGTCGAGGCACGCGCCAAGAGCCGCATCACTACCACTGCTGAACTAGTTGAAGTGATCCGCAGCGTTGTGCCCGCGGCGGCTGCTCGAAACCATGGACACCCGGCCAAGAGGACCTTCCAAGCATTGCGTATTGCAGTGAATGAGGAACTTGACGTCTTGGAACGTGCGATCCCGGCGGCAATGGGAGCTTTGAACGTCGGCGGAAGAGTCGTCGTGATGAGTTACCACTCCTTGGAAGACAAAATCACCAAGCGGCACTTCGTCCATGGATCTACCTCGTCGGCCCCTCCGGGATTCCCGGTGGAGCTGGACGAACACAAAGCTGAATACAAGGTGCTCACCAAGGGCACTGAGAAGCCAAGCGACCACGAAATAGCAGAAAATTCACGTGCAGCCTCAGCCCGCTTGCGAGCTGTGGAACGAGTGTTGAAGAGGAGCTAGCATGAGCCAACGAGCCCAGCGCCGCGTGCAGAAGACCGCAGCCGTGAACAACCAGCCTGTTGTCGACGGTAATACTGCGCGTGCAATGCGACCCGAGCCCGTCCCAGCTAGCAACCTGCCTAAAGGCGATTCGCGTCAGCGCGTAACTCTTTCGTTGGTTCCTAAGATGAACGAAACCAGCAAGCGCTCCATGTTCACCATGTCTGCGGTGCTCGTTGTCTTGGCATTCAGCGTGATTGTTACGCTGGTGCTGCTCAATACTTCTGTAGCTCAGCGGCAGTACGACATCGTGAACTTGCGTTCGCAAGAGCGTGCGCTTTCCCAAGAGAATCAGGCACTGCTGAAGGAGGCCCAGTCGTTGGCGGCGCCACAGGCACTGGCCGCCAAGGCAAAGGACCTCGGTTTGGTTTCGCCAGGTGCTCCAGGGCTGATCAGCCTGTCTGAGGGCAAGGTTGCCCAAGACGCTGAGAAGGCGGTCAAGGCAAAGAACAGCAAGCAGGAATACGGAACTATTCCGCTGCCGGGCGACAGCATCCGCAAGGGTGAAAGCAAAACTGAAGCCAACGCATCAAACACGCCGAAGACCACTGTGGGTAAAGCCTCAGCAGATTCACAGAAGGAGTCCGGTGCCACTGAAGGTTCCAAGGAACCAGAGGTGAAGCCGGAGAAAGCTGAACGTGAAGTTGCCAGTGATGGCCGCCCAGTGTTCAATGACGCTGAGCTTAACGGGGGCACGATCCCTGCACCAAGCATCAAATCCCCAGCAGAGTAGTTAGCCCTTTCTAAGCTAGATACAGGTGGCCTACGCTGCTGGAAAACCACGCTGAGGGAAAGTTAGGTTCTTTTGTGAGCTCGACGGCAATCGACACTGCGAAAAAGCGAATGCGCTTTGTGTTGCTCCTCTCCGTGGTTTTGCTGCTGGTGATCCTGGGCCGGCTGGTCTGGGTCCAGGGCATCAACTCGGCAACCATTGCCAACGCTGCACAGGAAAACCGCGAACGCGTTGAAAACATTGCGCCAAATCGAGGATCCATCGAAGACCGCAATGGCACCACCCTCGCCGTCTCAGTAGACCGCTATGATCTGGTCATCGACCAGCGCGAGCAGGGTGAGAACATTCGCCGTGCGAAGCGGGATGGAACCAATGGCCAGGAACGCATCACGTGGGACCAAGCCATTGACGAACTAGCCGATACCCTCGACCAGGACCGTGAGGAACTTGCCACGAAGGTTCGCCCGCAGGGCGAAGCCAAGCCCAAAGGGTACGTCATGCTCGCCAAGAGCGTGACCCCGGAAGTACGCAACGAAGTCCTCGAAATCGGTATTCCGCGACTTGCCTCATTGCTGCGCAGCGAACGCCAGTACCCGCAAGGCGTAATCGCAGGACCACTGCTGGGGTTCGTGCGCAACTCCGAAGACCAAACAGCCGTGGTGGGAGCCGAAGGCCTGGAACTGAGCCAGGAGGAACACCTGGCCGGTACGGCCGGCAGCCGCAAGTTCGAGATCAGCGCCGATGGCGTGCGCATTCCCGTCACCGAGGTCGAAGAAACCCCTGCAGTCGATGGCCAGGACGTCATCCTGACCATCGACTCCGACATCAACTACGTTGCCCAGCGTGCAGCAGAAAAGAAGCAAGCTCAGTTCAACGCTGAGTGGGTTTCCGTGGTCGTCATGAAAGCGGATACCGGCAAGATCCTCGCCATCGGCGACTCCGCTGAATTGGACCCGAATGATCCAGGCGCTACCAAGCCGGAGTTCCGCCGCTCCACCTCCATCACCCGTGCTTTCGAGCCAGGTTCCACCGGCAAGGCCGCGATCTTCGCGGCGGCCATCGACCAGGGCGGAGTGGATCCGCTGACCGAGATGCGTGTGCCGAATAAGAAGACGTTCACCAAGGAAACCATCAATGACTCGTTGGAACACCCAACGTACGACATGACGGTCTCGGGCATCTTCGCCCGTTCCTACAACACCGGCACCGTGATGGTCGGAAATACCATGAGCAAGCAGACCCGTTACGACTACATGCGTGCCTTCGGATTGGGTTCGCCCATCCGCGTCGGCTTGAACGGCGCTAGCGCTGGCCAATTGGCGCATCCCGATAATTGGGACCGCCGCCAGCAGTACACCACCATGTTCGGCCAGGGCTATTCGCAGACCGTGCTGCACACCGCTTCAATTTTCCAGTCCTTGGCCAACGGCGGCGTTCGCCTTTCGCCAAGCCTGATTGAGGGCTACCGCAACGAAGACGGTACCATCACCAAGATCCCCGCACCGGAAAAGAAGCGCGTGGTCAAGAAAAGCACCGCTGACGAAATGCTCAAGCTCATGGAATCGGTCGTTGACGACGGTACCGGCTACAAGGAGCGCATTCCCGGGTACCGCGTGGGCGGCAAGACCGGTACAGGCCAGGCGGCAAGCGCCAAGGGCTATGACGGATATACTTATTCCTTTGCAGGTGTCGCTCCCTTGGAAGATCCGCAGTTCGTCGTCGTGGCAACCATGTACAGGCCAAAGGGCAACTGGAAAGACTTCTCGGTAGCTGACACGTTTACCGATGTTATGAGCCATACTCTCAACACATTTAATGTGCCACCGAGCACGACAAAGTCAGAGGCGTATGACGTCTTTGTAGGTGAGGATCAGAAGAAATCTTGGTAGTCCAGAACCCCGACACTCCGCGTGAGCTAGAACGGTACCTACGCCCAGAGAGCATCGCCGGTCTTGGCTTCGACCAGCTCTGCGGCACAGCTGGCGCGGTGCGAACTGGAGCGCTGCTCAATGCCGCTCCGCAAATCCTCGGCGTCAGCCTCAACCCGCAGATCGTACAGAGCGGTGACGTCTTCCTGGGTATTTCCGGCGCCAAGCGCCACGGTGCCGAATTCGTGGAAACCGCCATCGGCAACGGTGCTGTCGCACTGATCACCGATACTGCAGGACTCGAATTCCTCAGCGATGACCTCTCGATCCCGGTGGCCGTCGTTGCAGATGTACGCAAATCCGCAGCCTTGATCGCGCAGAGCGTCTACGGAACCGACCAGCGCAGCCCGAAGCTGTTCGCTGTCACCGGCACCAACGGCAAGACCACCACAACCTTCATGATCCGCGCAATCCTGGATGCGCTGGGTGAAGAAACCGGCCTGATCGGCACGATTGAGATGTCCGCCCGCGGGCAGATCATCCCCAGCGTGCTGACCACCCCGGAGTCCACCCAGCTGCACGGCGTGCTCTCGCGCATGGCGCAGCAGGAAGTCACGTCGGTGGCCATGGAGGTATCCAGCCACTCGCTGAGCTATGGCCGCGTTGATGCCCTGCGCTTTGCCGTTTCCGGTTACACCAACCTGACCCAGGACCACTTGGACCTGCACGGCACGATGGACGAGTACTTCGAAACCAAGGCCGAACTATTCACCGCGGAACGCTCCGAGCGCGCAGTGGTCATGGTAGACGATGAATACGGCCAGCGCCTGGCCGAGCGCGCCCTGGTGCCTACCGAGACCCTGAGCCTCGACGGCGAACACCCTTCGGCGCACTGGAGGGTTGCCGAACTGGCGCACTGCGGATTGGGCCACAGTTTCACCCTGGTGCACCGGGATGGACGCCAGCTGCGGACCCGGACCCTGCTTCCAGGCATGTTCAACGTCGCCAACGGAGCACTGGCGGCCTTGATGGTGCTGGCCGGCGGTGCGGACCTCGAAGCCCTGCAGCAGGCCTTGGACTCCAAGGATCCGCTGTCGGTCGCCGTTCCAGGGCGGATGCAGGTCGTAGCCGAATCTCCGGTAGCCGTAGTCGATTTCGCCCATAATTCGGATGCACTGGCAAAGGCTTTGGATTCCATCCGTCCGGGGGAGCAGGGACGCCGGATCGTCGTCTTCGGCGCCACCGGAGAGCGCGATAAGACCAAGCGCCCGGATATGGGAGCGGTGGCAGCCCGCCACGCGGATATCGTCATTGTGACCGACGACGACCCGCACAGCGAAGACCCGGCTCCGATCCGCGCCCAGGTTGCCGCCGGAGCACAGCAAGTTCTCGATTCCGAGCGTCCGCAGGTGCAGCTTCACAACATCGCGCCACGCGCCAAAGCCGTAGAGTTCGCTGTGAGTTTGGCCGAAGCCAACGACGCGATTCTCGTGGCCGGGCGGGGACATGAAGTCAGCCAAGACGTCGCGGGAATTGACGTGGAACTGGATGATCGAGTGGAACTAGCGAAAGCACTGAATCTTCATGGATTTGTGACCAATTCCTAGAACGTACAAGTCCACTATCGCCACCGCTCAAGTGTAAAGTCCTTATTGCCATGATTGAACTGTCTCTGACCGACCTGCTGGAAATCACCGGCGGAAAAGCGACTGCTACAGCCGCCTCCGACACGGTGATCACTTCCGTGACCACTGACTCGCGCGAAGTCGTCCCGGGTGCCTTATTCGTCGCCAAGCCCGGAGAATTCTCCGACGGGCACGCCTTTATCGACCGTGCACGCGCCGCCGGCGCAGTGCTGGCCCTAGCCGAACGCATTACCCACGATGAAGACCGCAGGGAACACCCGGCGATCATCATTGAAGACGCGGTAGAAGCGATGGGCAAAATTGCCGCGCACATCGTTGCCCTTCTCAAGGAAAAGAACGACGCCAAGGTCGTGGGAATCACCGGTTCGGCCGGCAAGACCACCACCAAGGACCTGCTCGCCGGTATTCTGTCGCAAGTGGCGCCGACCGTGTCGCCAATCGGCTCATACAATGGCGAAGTCGGCGTCCCGCTAACGGTATTCAGCGCCACCGAAGAGACCAAGTACTTTGTCATCGAGATGGGGGCCACCGGCCTTGGCCACCTGACGTACCTGACAGATATGGTGCACCCGCAGGTCGGTGTCGTGTTGTGCGTCGGTACCGCCCACGCCGGCGAATTCGGCGGGGTGGAGAACATCGAGAAGGCCAAGGGCGAACTCGTTGAAGCCCTGCCAGCCGATGGCACGGCCATCTTGAATGCTGAAGACCCCCGCGTGGCACGCATGGACTTGCGTTCCGGGGGAGCCGTGCGCTTCTTCGGCACCGGAAAGAACAAGCCGGAAAACGCTGGGGTCTGGGCCACCGACGTTGTTGTGAATTCCCACGGGCAGCCAGAACTCACTCTTGAATTCCCTGGCGGCTACAGCAAGCGCATCACCTCGGGCCTCCTGGGACGCCATCACGTCTCGAATATCCTCGCCGCGGCCAACGCTGCACTGGCCCTGGATATCGCCCCGGAAGTGATCGCCGCAGGCCTGGAAGGCCGCGCTGCCGGCAGCCGCTGGCGCATGGAGCGCATCGAGCGCGCCGACGGCGTGAGCATCATCAACGACGCGTACAACGCGAACCCTGAATCAATGCGCGCTGCGCTGGTGACCCTGGCCGAATTGGGCCTGGGCGCCGACGGCGCACCGGGCCGACGCACCTGGGCAGTCCTGGGCGAAATGCTGGAACTGGGCGATGACAGCATCCACCAGCACGACCTGCTGGGCCGCATGGCAGTTCGCATGAACATCAAGAAACTTGTAGTGGTAGGCCGTGGCGCAAAGCCCGCCTACAACTCCGCTGTGCTCGAAGGCAGCTGGGGCGACGAGGCCTTCTACGTTGAAGACGTAGATGAGGCTCGCGCGCTGCTGCAAGAGCAGCTTCAGCCAGGCGACATCGCCTTGTTCAAGTCCTCTAACGGGGTCGGTCTACGCTTCCTCGGCGACGACATTGCAGCATTCGCGAAGGAAGGCGACAACGCATGATCGCATTGATTCTGGGGGCCGGCATTGCCCTCGTGCTGACCATGGTGGCCATGCCGCTGTACATCCGCCTGCTCACCAAGAAGCAATACGGCCAGGTCGTGCGCGACGATGGGCCGAACTCGCACGCCATCAAGTCCGGCACCCCGACCATGGGCGGAGTGGTCTTCGTCCTGGCCGTGTTCGTGGCGTACTTCGCCACCCATGGCATCCTTTCGCTCATGGGACGCACTTCTTCGGGAATTACCGCCAGCGGAATGCTGGTCCTGATGCTCTTCGGCGGCATGGGGCTGGTCGGATTCCTCGATGACTTCATCAAGATCTTCAAGAAGCGCTCATTGGGCTTGCGCGCCTGGCAGAAGATTGTCCTGCAGGCATTCTTCGGCATCAGCTTCGCCGTGCTGGCCTTGCAGTTCCCCAATGACCAGGGCCTGACTCCGGGCTCTACCGCGATCTCCTTCCTGCGCGACACCAACATCGACCTGGCCTTCGCAGGCCCGATGCTGGGCATGATCCTGTTCGTGCTCTGGGCGAACTTCATCGTTACCGGTGCTACCAACGGCGTGAACTTGACCGATGGCCTGGACGGACTGGCTACCGGTGCCTCGATCATGGTCTTCGGCGCCTACACCCTGATGGGAATCTGGCAGCAGAACCAGGCCTGCAGCAACATGGACTCGCTGGACGTCTGCTACTCGGTACGCGACCCGCAGGACCTGGCCCTGCTGGGGGCCACCCTCTCCGGTGCGCTGATCGCCTTCCTCTGGTTCAACGCCAAGCCGGCGAAGATCTTCATGGGCGACACCGGATCGCTGGCCATCGGCGGCGCCGTGGCTGCCTTCGCGATCCTCTCGCGCACCCAGCTGCTGCTGGTGGTAATTGCCGGCCTGTTCGTGATCATCTCCCTGTCGGTGATCATCCAGGTGGGCTACTTCAAGCTCTCGGGCGGCAAGCGCGTGTTCAAGATGGCGCCGCTGCAGCACCACTTCGAGCTTTCGGGCTGGTCCGAAGAAAACGTTGTTATCCGATTCTGGATCCTTGCCGGCCTGTTCGTGGCCGCGGGCCTGGGTCTCTTCTACTCTGAATGGGTTGTCGCACTGTGAGCGTAGACGCTGGCAAATCTCTTGACTCGCTAACCAGCTGGGATGCTGATTGGAAAGGCCTGCGCGTAGTCGTCGCCGGATTGGGACTCTCCGGATTCTCTGCGGCCGACACCCTCATCGAGCTGGGTGCCATCGTCACCGTCATCGACGGCCGCGATGACCAGCTGAACCAGCAACGCGCCGAGACGCTGAAGATCGTCGGGGCCCATGAGGTGCTGCTGGGCGACGGGAACGTCCAGGCCCTGCCGTTGGTCAATGGCAAGCCGGCCCAGCTGGTCATGGTTTCCCCAGGCTGGAATCCCCGTAATCCGGTCATCGCAGAGGCCGAGTCCAAGGGCATCGAGATCTGGAGCGATATCGAGCTGGCTTGGCGCGTGCAGAACCGTGCCGGCCACACAGCACCACAGTGGCTGGCGATTACCGGCACCAACGGCAAGACCACCACTGTGGGCATGACCGAGGCGATCCTGCGCGCCGATGGGCTGAAGGCCATCGCCGTCGGCAACGTCGGCACCCCGATCCTGGATGCCGTACGCGAACCGGTGGACTATGACGTATTCGCAGTCGAGCTCTCCAGCTTCCAGCTGCACTACACGCATAGCATTTCTCCGCTTGCCTCGGTGGTCTTGAACCTGGCCGAAGACCACGTGGACTGGCATGGCGGCTTCGGCAACTACAAGGCCGCCAAGGCCAAGATCTACGAACGCACCCAGGTAGCGGCGATCTTCAACGCCGCCGATGAGCGCACCATCACCATGGTGGAAAACGCTGAAGTCATCGAAGGCTGCCGTGCTATCGGCTTCACCACCGATACCCCAGCAGTATCGATGGTGGGTGTTGTCGAAGGCCTGCTGGTGGACCGCGCCTTCATCGAAGAGCGCAAGACCAGTGCCGTGGAACTGATCGCCCTGAAGGACATCGGCGAGATTGTTCCGCGCCACACCGCCGCGAACGCGGCTGCCGCGGCGGCGCTGACCCGCGCGTACGGAGTGAATGCAGAAGCTGTCGCTGCGGGTTTGGCGAACTTCGACTCCGGCGATCACCGGATCCAGGCCGTCGCCCGCAAGAACGACATCCTGTGGATCAATGATTCCAAGGCCACTAATCCGCATGCGGCCGATGCTTCGTTGGCCGCATTCACCCGTGTGGTCTGGATTGCCGGTGGCTTGTCCAAGGGCGTGGAATACGGCGACTTGATCGCCAAGCACGCGCAGCGCCTGGCCAAGGTCTTGCTCATCGGCACCGACACCGCAAGTTTGCGCCAAGCACTCGCTGCCCACGCGCCAGAGGTTGAAGTCATCGACATCACCGGGGCAGCGCAGGGCGGTGACGGTTCGGTTCCAAGCGGCGCCCAGGTCATGACGCGTGCGGTCTCCAAGGCTGCCGAAGTAGCCGAAGCAGGGGATACCGTGCTCATGGCTCCCGCCGCGGCCTCGATGGACCAATTCAGTTCCTACGCCCAGCGTGGCAACGCATTTATCGCTGCCGTCAGTGATCTGATGGATAAAACTGGCGAAGACCAGTAATCGAAAGCTGACCGAATAAACGACACCGAGGCAGGAGGCACCGATGGCGATGAAAATGAACAAGAAGCCAGCAGGTTCCAAAGCCGAATTCCCTTGGTACGTGAGATTCGGCAGGATGCTCGGAACCGTCGAGAACTCCAGCGGCCGCATGGCCTCCACGGACTACTGGCTGGTGCTCGTGGGCTCCATCGTGCTGGCCGTTTTCGGTGTGGTCATGGTCCAGTCATCGGCGTCGGTTGAAGCGATCGCGAAGGGCAGGGACGGTTTCACCGTGGCGCTGTCCCAGGGTGGCTTTGCCGCCTTGGGTATTCTCTGCATGCTGGTCATGCAGCGGATCAAGCCGGAAACGTTGAAGCGGCTGGCCTGGCCTTCCGTTATTGCGGCAGTGGTCCTGTTGTTCCTCGTGGCGTTCACGCCATTGGGCCATACGGTGCTCGGCAACCGAAACTGGATCCGCATCGGCGGCTTCGGCCTGCAGCCCAGCGAGTTCGCCAAACTGGCGTTGTCTGTTTTTGCCGCGTTCATGCTGGAAAAGAAGCAGCATCTGCTGCACGACATCAAGCATTTGGTCGTCCCAGTGGTTGCCCCGGTGGGGGTCTTCATTGTTGGCCTCATCGTGGTCGGCAAGGACGTAGGTACAGCGCTGGTCTTGTTGATGATCATTGCCTCGGCGATGTTCTTGGGCGGCATCCGGATGAAGTGGCTGGCGGCGTTTTCGGTGGTCGGTGTCCTGGGCCTGTCCGTGGCGATCTTCGCTTCCTCCAACCGCCGCCAGCGCATCCTCGCTTGGCTTGATACCGATTGCGGCCCGAGCAGCGACCTTTGCTACCAGGCCAGCATGGGCC
This sequence comes from Glutamicibacter sp. AGC84, assembly GCF_053543575.1. Lineage (NCBI taxonomy): Bacteria > Bacillati > Actinomycetota > Actinomycetes > Micrococcales > Micrococcaceae > Glutamicibacter > Glutamicibacter sp. AGC84. Next base: position 99,049 of record NZ_JBLVOC010000016.1, on the reverse strand, counting down.
TTCACGCCTTCGCCTCCGGCGGCTGGTTCGGTGTGGGCGCAGGCCAGTCCCGCATGAAGTGGTCCTATGTGCCTGAGGCGCAGAACGACTTCATCTTCTCCATCCTGGGTGAAGAGTTCGGCCTGATCGGCGTGCTGTTCGTCCTGGTCATGTTCATGCTGCTGGCCTTGGCGATGTATCGCATTGCAGCACGCGCCAAGGACTTGTACACCAAGGTGCTCATGGGTTGCCTGATGTCCTGGGTCATCGGCCAGACCTTCGTGAATCTGGGTACCGTCACCGGCGTACTTCCCGTGATCGGTGTTCCGCTGCCGTTCATTTCCTCCGGCGGCTCGGCGATGCTCGCCATCATGCTGGCAATGGGCTATGTCCTCTCCTCGGCCCGGGCACAAAAACTTGAATTCGAAGCAACGCTGGAAAAGAAACCGGCAAAGAGCAAGAAAACCAAATAGTGCGCCGCTAGCGGCCGCTATCAGAAGCAGAGGCCCATCGCTGAATCTGCGGTGGACGTTGATCCTGCCCATTGGCAGGACGAAGGAGTACAGCAACAGATGAGCGAAGCACTTCGTCTAGTCGTCGCCGGCGGCGGAACTGCCGGCCATATCTCGCCCATGCTGGCCATAGCTGATGCCGTGAAGGCCGAGCATCCCGAAGCAATGGTCACAGCACTGGGTTCTCCCGGTGGCCTGGAAACCAAGCTGGTGCCGGAAGCTGGCTACCCGCTCGAACTCATCCCCAAGGCCCCGATGCCACGCAGCATCAACATGGATCTGCTCAAGTTCCCTTTCCGTTTCATCAAGGCCATTAACAACGCCAAGAACGTTCTGCGCACCACCAAGGCCGAGGCCGTCCTGGGCGTCGGCGGTTATGTCTGCACCCCGGCATATCTTGCCGCGAAGCAGCTGAAGCTGCCGATCTTCGTGCATGAGGCCAACTCCGTTGCCGGCATGGCCAACAAGCTCGGGGCAAAGAACGCGGCATTCGTCGGAACCACTTTCGCCAACACCGGGCTGCCCGGTGAGATGCAGGTGGGCATGCCGATGCGCTCCAACGTTGCCACCATGGACAAAGCCGCGCTGCGAGGCGAAGCACGCGGGTACTTCGGTATCACCGGGCAGAAGCCGGTACTTCTGGTCACCGGTGGATCCTCCGGAGCGCAGAGCATCAATACCGCCATCGAGCAGTCCCTGGACGAGCTGAACGCAGCTGGCATCCACACTATCCACATCACCGGACGCGGAAAGCAGATTCTGGACGCCTCGGGCAATCTGCTGTCCCATGAAGGCTACAGCCAGACCGAATACGTGGACCGCATGGACTACGCCTACGCCGTCGCGGATTTGATGATCTGCCGCTCCGGCGCGGGCACCGTCTGCGAACTGGCCGTAGCTGGCACGGCCTCGGTACTGGTTCCGCTGCCCATCGGCAACGGCGAGCAAAAGCTCAACGCCCGTGAACTGGTCGCTGCTGGGGGAGCCGTCCTGGTTTCCGACGCGGAGTTCACAAAGTCCTATATCAGCGAAAATGTCATCAATCTGCTGACCGATCAGCATAAAATTGAAAAGATGTCTCAAGTCGCTGCCTCATTGGGGCAGCGCGACGCCGCGCAGATCATGGCGCGACGGATTATTGATGAAGTTTCAACCCGCCGCCGTGCGGGTCAGGAAGGCTAGAACCATGGCACTGCGAGCCGACGAACTGAACGCCGATCTGGGCAAGGTACACCTGATGGGTGTAGGCGGGGTTGGCGTATCAGCGGTTGCACGGCTGCTGCTCGACTACGGCCTGGCTGTCTCCGGAACCGATGCCAAGGATCTCCCGGTGCTCGATGGCTTGCGTGAGCGCGGCGCGCGAATCCACGTAGGCTACGACCCAGCGAACCTCGGCGACGCCGACACCGTGGTGATCTCCTCGATCATCAAGGCCGGAAACCCGGAATACGACGAAGCCCTGCGCCGCGGACTGCGAATCTTGCACCGCTCCGAAGGCCTGGAAGCTACCATGCGCGGCCACGAGAAGATCGTGGCCATCGCCGGTACTCACGGCAAGACCACCACTACTTCGCTGACCGCCCATATGCTCAAGACCATTGGCGCGCGTCCGAGCTTCGCCGTGGGAGCGAATATTCCAAGCCTGGGCACCAACGCCGAGCTCGGATCCGGATCCTACTTCGTGGCCGAAGCGGACGAATCCGACGCTTCCTTCCTCAACTACCGGCCGGATGCCATCATCGTGACCAACGTCGAAGCCGACCACCTGGATCACTACGGTACCGCTGAAGCAGTGCACCAGGCCTTCGTGGACTTCGCCAGGCTATTGCCGGCAGACGGCTTGCTGATCTGCTGTGCAGATGATGAGGGTTCCAACGATCTGGCGCACAAGATGCGCGCAGAGCGTCCGGAAATCCGCGTGCAGACCTACGGCTTCAGCGATCACGCCGACCGCCGCCTTTCCGATGCCCGCGCCACCGAAGACGGCCGCTTCACCGCAACCATCGAATGGGGCAGCGGACAAAGCCGCATCCTGGATCTGGCAGTGCCCGGCCAGCACAACCTGCTTAATGCTGCCGCCGCATTGTCTGTCGGCATTGATGCAGGTGTGGACGTTGACGAAGCGCTGCAGGCGCTCTCCAGTTTCTCCGGGGCAGCTCGCCGATTCGAATTCAAGGGTGAAGCCGCAGAGGTCCGTGTCTACGACGACTACGCGCACCACCCGACAGAGGTGCAGGCAGCGCTGACCGCCGGCCGTACGGGGGCCGGCACCGGCCGGCTGCACATTGTCTTCCAGCCGCACCTGTTCAGCCGTACCCAAGAGTTCTTCCGCCAATTCGCCCAGGCCTTGTCCCTGGCCGATTCGGTGGCCGTGCTGGATATCTACCCGGCACGTGAAGAACCTATCGATGGCGTGGACAGCGAACTGATCGCATCGCGCATCGAGGTTCCTGCCCAGGTACTTTCGCCGGCAGCCGCTGTAGCGCACGTGGTTGAGCAGTCCGAGCCGGGCGATGTCATCATGACCATTGGCGCCGGCGATGTCACAGCGCTAGGTCCAGACATCGTCAAGTCGCTGAGCTGACGAATTCCGTCCCGAGTCCGAGGCCATCGCAGTTGGTCCACTTCCGTCTACCAAGGTGATCCATGGGTGAAGCAGCAAAAGTCGTAGAACTTCCGGAGAGCCCGGAGAAAAAACGGCGCAAGATCCTGATTATTCTCGCGGCATGCATCGTCGTGCTCAGCCTCGCTGCGGTTTTGATCTTGAGCTTCTCACCGGTGATCGCTGCCAAGAAGATCGAAGTAACCGGCACCAAGCTGGTCAATTCCGAGAAGCTGGGGAAGTCCCTGGAACCATTGAAGGGCGTTCCGCTGCCGCGGATCTCTGAATCGAGGGTCCAGGAGCTGATCGGCGAGCAGCCGGCCATCGACGAAATCGTGGTCAAGGCCCAGATGCCCAACACCTTGGTCGTTGAGGTAATCGAAGCTGTGCCGGTGGCCATCTTGCTGGAGGGCAAGAAGCAGTACCTGGTCTCCGAGACCGGCAAGAAGCTTCGCACCGTCGGCAAGAATGACAAGGACAAGTTGCCCAAGATCAAGGCCACCGACGTCACTGCTGATCCGGAGCAGTTCAAGCTGCTGACCGGAATCTTGAGCACCGTTGACAAGAAAGTGCTCAAGGAAGTCTCAACGGCATCCTTGTCCAAGGCAGGGTTCGCCGAACTGGCGTTGCCGAAGAACCGTACTTTGATTTGGGGAGACGCCAAGAAAGCGGCCCTGAAAAATGAAGTGGCGACGATCTTCTTGAAAGAGCTTGAGAAAAAGCACGCGGCCAAGACGACCATCGACGTCACCAACCCAGAAAATCCCGTGGTCTATTAAGTCGCGGTGCTCTGGGCGCGGGAAGACCAATAAGCCAAGAAATTCTGGAAAGATAGTTTTGAGTAAGCGACACGCCTAGGCGGTCGTTGCAGAAAGACCACACGACTCATAGCGTTTCTAATAACGACAGCTTGACAGAATCTTAACCTTAAGGCTAAAGGTGAAGGTCTTTAGCTGGAGTCGTGAAATATGTAGCACATCTAACAAGGGAAGCGGGACGTGGCAGCTCCACAGAATTACCTCGCGGTCATTAAAGTCGTCGGAATCGGCGGTGGCGGTGTAAACGCAGTCAATCGAATGATCGAAGTCGGTCTCAAGGGCGTAGAGTTCATCGCCATTAACACCGATGCCCAGGCTCTGCTTATGAGTGATGCCGACGTCAAACTCGACGTAGGACGCGAACTGACTCGTGGCCTGGGCGCTGGCGCCAACCCTGATGTGGGACGCCAGGCAGCGGAAGATCATGTAGAAGAAATCGAAGACGTCCTGCGCGGCGCGGACATGGTCTTCGTGACCGCTGGCGAAGGCGGCGGTACTGGTACCGGCGGCGCGCCGGTCGTGGCCCGCATTGCCCGCTCGCTTGGCGCGCTGACCATCGGCGTGGTCACCCGTCCATTCACCTTCGAGGGTCGCCGCCGCGCTAACTCCGCCGAGTCGGGCATCGAAGCCCTGCGCGACGAAGTGGATACCCTCATTGTGATCCCGAACGATCGACTGCTGTCGATCTCGGATCGCAACGTATCGGTGCTCGATGCATTCCGCCAGGCAGACCAGGTTCTGCTCTCCGGCGTGCAGGGCATTACCGACCTGATCACCACCTCGGGCCTGATCAACCTCGACTTCGCCGACGTGAAGTCCGTTATGCAGGGCGCAGGCTCGGCATTGATGGGCATCGGTTCGGCGCGGGGCGAAGACCGTGCAGTGAAGGCAGCGGAGCTGGCTATTGCCTCGCCACTGCTCGAAGCTTCTATCGATGGCGCCCACGGCGTCCTGCTCTCCATCCAGGGCGGCTCCGACCTCGGCTTGTTCGAAATCAACGAAGCTGCACGCCTCGTGCAGGAAGTTGCCCACCCGGAAGCCAACATCATCTTCGGTGCCGTCATTGACGACGCCTTGGGCGACGAAGCACGTGTCACCGTGATTGCAGCCGGCTTCGACGAGCCAGATGTCACCAGCAAGCCAATGGCACCGGTCGCAGCAAAGCCAGCTGTCTCCGCGCGCCCGGCTGAGCAAGTGCCAGCGAGCATTCCAGAGACACCAGCACCTGCTGCAACCGAAGCTGCGAAGCCAGCCCAGGTTGCTCATGAGAAGCCAGCTGCCGCAGAGCAGGCTAGCTCCTTCCAGGACCTTCCAGATGTTGTCGACTCGGACCTGAACGGTTCGAACGACGACCTGGATGTCCCGGACTTCCTGAAGTAAAAACAGCAAGAAGCTGAGCAGTGCTACATTTCGCGTCGAACCTCGATCCGAGCATCCAACTGGCATTCACATCGCAGGCTGAGGGAAACCTCGCCCTGCACGTGAATGACGATCCCCGCCTTGTGGCGGAGAATCGAGCCAAATTGGAGGACTTGATCGGGGTTCGACGCTTCTCGCTTAACTTCATGAACCAGGTGCACTCCGCCGATGTATATGAGGTCACGCCGGTGCGGCGCACCTCGTGGCTAGAGCCGGCAGCGCCAACCTGCGATGGATTGCTGGACCCAACTGGCACCCAGCCCCTGGCAGTGATGGTCGCCGACTGCCTTCCGGTGCTCTTTGTCGGAAGAAACACGCGCAATGGGCAAACCCTGAGTGCCGCAACCCACGCCGGCAGGCGCGGGCTGCTCGACGGGATCCTGGCAAAAACGGTCGAGGGCCTGAAGGCTCATGGTGCCGACACAGTGGAAGCCGTGATCGGCCCTTCGATCTGCGGCCGATGCTATGAAGTTCCAGAAAGCATGGCCCAGGAATCCGAAGAGTTGCGCACCGGGATTCGCACCACGACTCGCTGGGGGACCCATGGGCTGGACCTTCCGGCCTCAGCCGAACAAGAACTGCGCGGCCTCGGGGTGGACGTGCGGCAATCCGGTGTCTGCACCTTGGAAGAGGAAAGCTACTATTCCTACCGGCGTTCAAGCCGTGCAGGACGACTTGCCGGACTCATCTGGACCGCCGCGTAGGCGTGCGCGACACACCGCCAAGAATTGATCGAATGAACGATGCCTGCATTATTTTGTGCGGTAGCGTCGGAGTAGCGGAAGCGTGCAATGGGGTTGCATGCATGGGATAAACGAGGAGAAACATCGTGGCTGACGGACTGCGTAAGGCAATGGTATATCTCGGCTTGGCGGACGCCGTCGAGCAGGAAGAGACCCAGACACAACACGCTGAGCCCAAAACCCAGGTTCGGGTAGTTGAGGACACAGCTCCAAAGCGACCTGCCGAAGCCCCACGCCCACAGCCTGTTGCAAGGCAGGCTGCGCCGCAAACTCAAGCTAGAGAACCAGAGACGGAATACCGTGCTCCGGTCACCCCTATTAAGCGTGCCCCTTCAGTACGGGATGAGGATTCCGAATTGCGTCAGATTACTACCGTCCACCCTCGTTCTTATAACGATGCCAAGATCATCGGTGAGAACTTCCGTGACGGCATCCCGGTGATTATGAATGTCACCGACATGGGTGAAACCGATGCCAAGCGCCTCGTCGACTTCTCGGCCGGTCTTGTTTTCGCCCTGCACGGCTCCATTGAGCGAGTCACGAACAAGGTCTTCTTGCTCTCACCAGCGACCGTTGAGGTCCTCGGTGAAGATCGCAAGCAGTCCGAAGCGCAAGCAACCTTCTTTAATCAGAGCTAAGACACCAGGAGCACAAGCACAAAATGGTGTTCGGGATCATCTATCTCGCCTTAGCCATCCTCCAGATTCTGCTCTTAATGAGAATTGTGTTGGATGTAACGGAAAGCTTTGCTCGCCACTGGCGACCCAAAGGCATCGCATTGATTGTCGCAAGTGCAATCGTGTCGATTACCGATCCTCCGCTGCGCTGGTTGCGCCGGAAGATCAAACCCCTGGATCTCGGCGGAATCCGTCTTGACCTGTCCTTTCTTGTGTTGTTCATCGTCGTAATCATTCTTAAAGCGGTGGTAGCCAACCTGGGCCTCAGGACAGGGATCTGATTAGGGCATTTCCGTGCTTCACGGGGATTGTCCTGAGCAGTCAAAAGCTGTAGATTCAAAGAATAAGAGACTCGCGCGTAAGCTCGATTTCGTAATAATTGTCCAAATCGTTATATCCTTTAGGAAATGGTGCTCCGACTTCACCGGTCGCGACACTGACAAAAACGGTAAGTGTTTCGCAAGGCAAGACAATGGTCGTGCGGAAATGATCCCAGTATTGAGGTGACCCAATGGCTCTGACGCCAGAAGACGTAGTCAATAAGCGGTTTCAGCCGACCAAGTTCCGTGAAGGCTACGACCAAGACGAGGTAGATGACTTCCTCGACGAAATCGTTGTGGAGCTGCGTCGCCTAACCGGTGAGAACGAGGCTCTACGCAGCCGCCTTGCCGAACTTGGCGAAGATGCGGGTTCGGTATCGAAGGAGCAGGCTGTTCCTGCACCTGTTTCGGCCGCTCCAGTTACTCCTGCTGCTCCAGCTGCTAAGCCAGCTGAAGAGAAGAAGGCAGAAGCTAAGCCTGCAGAGCCAGCGAAGGCAGAAACCCCAGCTGCAAAGCCAGCTGAGGAAAAGAAGGCAGAAGCTAAGCCAGCTGCCGCTGAGAAGGCACCTGCAGCTCCGGCCGCAGCAGCAGCGCCAGCTGCAACTCCTCGCTCCGAATCCGCAGAGTCGGCAGCCAACGTGCTGTCCATGGCTCAGCGTCTGCACGACGAGTACGTCGCTGCCGGTGTCGAGCAGCGCGACAAGATCATCTCCGAAGCGAAGACCGAAGCTAACACCTTGGTCACCACCGCTGAAGAGAAGAGCCGCAAGACCTTGTCGGCCTTGGAGCAGCAGAAGTCGGTTCTTGAGCGCAAGCTCGAGCAGTTGCGTGGCTTCGAACGCGATTACCGTGCTCGCCTGAAGACATACATCGAAGGACAGCTGCGTGACCTTGAGTCCCAGGGTTCGATCGATGCTGGTGCGGCAGGCAAGACCAGCTAGTCGCTGACAGTTCATAACTTGATCTAGCTATCAAGTAAGATCAACGGTGGTGAACGGATACATTCCGATCACCACCGTTGACGTTTAAGAGGAAATAATGGGTACCACTGTGGACGCAGTTCAATCCGGAAACGCGGGCGCGAAGGCGAAGAAATACGTTGGCCTTGGCCTCGTGATCGCTCTGATCGCGCTGGTACTGGACCAAACCGTCAAAATTGCCGTTGAACAGAACATGCGGCTTGGCCAATCGATTGAAGTGATTCCCGGATTCTTCAACATCCACTACATCCTGAACCCTGGTGCCGCCTTCTCCATCGGCGAAGACTTCACCATAGTCTTCGCGATCCTGCAATCGGCAGTCGCGGTCTACGTCATTTACCTGTTTTTCCGCAAGGTGCTGTCCAGAAGCTGGGCCATAGCCCTGGGCTGCCTGCTCGGCGGTGTCCTGGGCAATGTCGTGGACCGGCTGTTTCGTGAACCGGGCTTCGGATTCGGCCATGTGGTAGACATGTTTTCCGTCACCCACTTCGCTATCTTCAACGTCGCCGACTCGTTCATCGTCTGTTCCATGATCGCGGTGGCGTACATGCTCATCCGCGGGCGCAACCTCGATGGCAGCATTGGCGATCCTCCAAAGAAAGACAAGTCCAACAAGGACGAAGCAGAACCAAACGCATGATCTCGAACGAAACCACCATTCACGAACTGCTGGTTGACCCAGCCGATGCCGGTGCACGCCTTGACGCCTATATCTCCCGGTCCCTGCAGATTCCGCGCACCTTGGCTTCGAGCCTTTGCAAGGATTCGCAGATCCAGGTCAACGGACGAACCATTGCCAAATCTCTGAAGATCAAGGCGGGGGACCAGCTGGTAGTCACCATCCCGCCGCAGGCAGACCCATTAGAAATTAAGGTTGAGAAAGTGGAAGAGCTGAAGATTATCGCGGACGACGATGACTATGTGGTCATCGACAAGCCCGTGGGTGTCGCAGCCCATCCATCCCCGGGGTGGGGGGGCCCGACAGTTGTCGGCGCACTCATGGCCGAGGGCTACAACATCACCACTTCCGGTGCCGCCGAACGCCAAGGCATAGTGCACCGCTTGGACGTGGGCACCAGCGGCCTGATGGTCGTGGCGAAAACCGAACGCGCCTACACGGAATTGAAGCGCGCCTTCAAGGAACGCACCCCCAAGAAGATCTACCATGCGGTGGTGCAGGGCCTGCCTGACCCGCTGGAAGGCACCATCGACGCGCCGATCGGGCGCCACCCGGGCCACGACTGGAAGTTCGCTGTCCTGGATGGCGGGCGGGACTCGGTCACCCACTACAAGGTGATCGAGGCCTTCGGCCCCGCCTCGCTGGTCGAGGTGCAACTGGAAACCGGGCGCACCCACCAGATCCGCGTCCACTTCTCAGCCTTCGGGCACCCTTGTGCCGGAGACCAGACCTACGGAGCGGATCCCAAGCTGGGTGCCGCTCTGGGCCTGACCCGGCAGTGGCTGCATGCAAAACGTCTTGGATTCTCCCATCCGGTCTCCGGCCAGTGGATGGAATACGAAAGCGAATATCCTGCGGATCTGGCAGGCGCCGTCGAGCTGCTGCGCGAAGGCGGATACTGAGTTCCAAGGTGCTGTTGGCCACTGGCCGGCAGCACCTTGTGTCGTGCTAGCCACAGCACCGCGCCGGGGTGGGCCCAAGTCCGGGTTTGATCGCTAGACTGGTTGGGTGAGTGCTACACGTGACGGATTTGTCCATCTTCATACCCACACCGAATACTCCATGCTGGACGGTGCGGCGCGCCTAGGCGAACTCTTCGCCGAAGCTAACCGGCAGGGCATGGAAGCCATGGCGATTACCGACCATGGCTACCTGTTCGGTGCCTTCGATTTCTGGCGCCAAGCCACCGGAGCTGGCGTTAAGCCGATCATCGGCGTAGAAGCCTATGTCACCCCGGGCACCGCGCGCGACGACAAGACCCGCGTGAAATGGCGTACCGACGAATCGCAAAAGGGCGATGACGTTTCCGGTGGCGGCCTCTACAACCACATGACCCTGCTCTCGTACAACAACAAGGGCATGGACAACCTTTTCAAGGGTTCGTCCCGCGCCTCGCTGGACTCCGTGTTCGGCAAATACCCGCGCTGGGACCGCGAGCTGCTCAACGAGCACCACGAAGGCCTCATTGCCACGACCGGCTGCCCTTCGGGTGAAGTCCAGACCAAGCTTCGCCTGGGCCAGTACGATGCGGCGAAGGCGGCCGCGGCTGAACTGCAGGATTTATTCGGCAAGGAAAACTACTTCTGCGAGATCATGGACCACGGTCTGGAGATCGAACGCCGCATCACCAAGGACCTGCTGCGCCTGGCCAAGGAACTGGGCATTCCGCTGGTGGCTACCAACGACCTGCACTACACCCATGAATCCGATGCCAAGGCCCACGAGGCGCTGCTGGCCATCAACTCCGGCTCCACGCTCGACGAGCCCACCTATGACCAGGGCGGCAGCCGCTTCGCTTTTTCCGGCACCGGCTACTACCTGAAATCGGCGCGCGAAATGCGCGATTTGTTCAAGGAATTTCCCGAAGCCTGCGACAACACCCTGGCGATCGCCGACCGGGTCGAGGTCACCTTCGACACGAACGCCAACTACATGCCGAAATTCCCTTGCCCGCCGGGGGAGGACGAAACCAGCTGGCTGATCAAGGAAGTCGACAAGGGACTGCACTACCGCTACCCGAACGGCATCCCAGAAGCTTCGCGCAAGCAGGCAGACTACGAGCTGGACGTCATCATCAAGATGGGCTTCCCGGGATACTTCCTGGTGGTGGCCGACTTCATCAACTGGTCCAAGGACCACGGCATCCGTGTTGGCCCGGGGCGTGGTTCGGGTGCAGGCTCCATGGTCGCCTACGCCATGCGCATCACCGACCTCGATCCGCTGGTGCACGGCCTGATCTTCGAGCGTTTCCTGAACCCGGAACGTGTTTCCATGCCCGACTTCGATGTCGACTTCGATGATCGCCGCCGTTCCGAGGTCATCAAGTACGTGACTGAGAAGTACGGTGATGAGCGCGTATCGATGATCGTGACCTACGGTTCAATCAAGACCAAGCAGGCGCTGAAGGACTCATCGCGCGTGCTCGGCTACCCGTTCAGCATGGGCGAGACCCTGACCAAGGCGCTGCCGCCGGCGGTGATGGCCAAGGACATCCCGCTGAACGACATCGAGAACCCGCAATCCAAGCGCTATTCGGAGGCGGGGGACTTCCGCAACCTGGTGGCCAATGACCCGGAGGCGGCCCGCGTCTTCGAGACGGCCAAGGGCCTGGAAGGCCTGAAGCGCCAGTGGGGCGTGCACGCCGCCGGCGTGATCATGAGCTCGGACCCGATCATCGACGTCATCCCCATCATGCGGCGCATCCAGGATGGACAGGTCATTACCCAGTTCGACTACCCGACCTGTGAAGGCCTGGGGCTGATCAAGATGGACTTCCTGGGGTTGCGCAACCTCACCATCATTTCCGATGCCCTGGAGAACATCGAGTACAACACCGGCACCAAAATCGACCTCGAGACCCTGAGTATCGAGGACCCCGAGGCCTACAACCTGCTGGCCCGCGGCGACACCCTGGGCGTGTTCCAGCTCGATGGCGGTCCCATGCGCTCGCTGCTGAAGATGATGCGCCCCGATAACTTCGAAGACATCTCCGCAGTGATCGCGCTGTACCGTCCGGGCCCGATGGGCGCCAACTCCCACACCAACTACGCCCTGCGCAAGACCGGGTTGCAGGAAGTCACCCCAATCCACCCGGAGCTCGCTGAACCGCTGGCAGAGATCCTCGGCGGCACCTACGGCCTGATCGTGTATCAGGAGCAGGTTATGGCTATTGCGCAGAAGCTGGCCGGCTACTCGCTGGGCCAGGCCGATATCTTGCGCCGTGCCATGGGCAAGAAGAAGAAGTCGGAACTGGATAAGCAGTTCGCCGGCTTCAAGCAGGGCATGAACGACAACGGCTACTCGGACGCCGCCGTGCAGACCCTGTGGGACATCTTGCTGCCATTCTCCGACTACGCGTTCAACAAGGCCCACTCGGCCGCGTACGGCGTGGTCTCCTACTGGACCGCCTACCTCAAGGCGCACTACCCGGCCGAATACATGGCCGCGCTGCTGACCTCGGTGGGCGATGACAAGGACAAGCTGGCACTGTACCTGAACGAATGCCGCCACATCGGCATCACCGTGCTGCCGCCGGATGTCAACGAATCGGCGTTGAACTTCACCCCAGTGGGCAAGGATATCCGCTTCGGCATGGGCGCCATCCGCAACGTCGGCACCAATGCGGTGGCCGGCATGGTCGAGGCCCGCACGGAGAAGGGCAACTACAACGACTTCAACGATTTCCTGGGCAAGGTCCCGGCCGTGGTCTGCAACAAGCGAACCATTGAATCGCTGATCAAGGCCGGTGCCTTCGACTCCATGAAGCATCCACGCCGGGCGCTGGTGGCCATCCACGAAGAAGCCGTGGATTCGGTGATCCAGGTCAAGCGCAACGAGGCGGCCAACCAGTTCGACCTGTTCAGCGCCCTGGGCGCGGATGAGTCCTCGGAGTCGATGCACGTGGCGATCCCCGACATGCCCGATTGGGACAAAAAGGAAAAACTGGCCTACGAGCGCGACATGCTCGGCCTGTACGTTTCCGACCACCCGCTGCAGGGACTGGGCTCGGCCCTGGACCAGTACGCTGACATGCCGGTCACGCACGTGCTCTCGGATGACGGCCCGCAGGATGGCCACATCATTTCCATCGCCGGCATGATTTCCGGTCTGCAGCGGCGCATCGCCAAGAAGAGCGGCAACCCGTATGCGCGCTGCGAGATCGAAGACCTCTCCGGTTCGATGGAGGTCATGTTCTTCGGCCAGGCCTACCAGCCGATCGCCGAGATCCTGGCCGATGACCTGATCGTGGTCATCAAGGGGCGCGTGCAGCGCCGCGATGACGGCTCCATCACCCTGAACGCGCAGGAAATGATGATCCCGGAAATTTCCGAGGATGCCAACGGGGGACCGGTAGTCATCGGCATTCCGACACACAAGGCCACCGAGACCCTGGTGCAGAAGCTGGGTGATGTGCTGCGCACGCACAGTGGCAACACCGAGGTGCGGGTGAAGCTCACCGGCAGCCGCGGCACCTCGCTGCTGCGCCTGGGCATGAACTTCAGGGTAAACCCCAATCCTGCCTTGTTCGGCGATTTGAAGGTGCTGCTGGGCCCGCACTGCCTGGACGTATAGGTAATCGGATCACGGCTTGGATGACCGGGGAAGGTAACTAATGAACCTTCCCCGGTCATCGGCGTTAAACTAGGTAGGTGAGCACTATTCCAGAAACCGAATTCTCAGCACTCGCCACCCTTGATTGGCGCAACGAATCCCTGGGCTACGCACAGCTGAAAGCCAAGCTGCCGCGCCCGGAGATGAACTCCCAGACCGCTGCCGAAACCGTGCAGCAGATCATCGATGATGTCCGCGCCCATGGCATGGAAACACTCAAGGACCTGGCCCAGCGCTTTGACCACGTTGAGCTGGAGCATACCCGTGTGCCGCAGCATGAGCTGGACCGCGCCCTGGAAGAACTGGACCCGCAGGTTCGCCTGGCGCTGGAAGAATCCATTGACCGCGCCCGCGTATTCGCCAAGGCCCAGCGCCCGGACGACGCCGAAGTCCGCTACGCTACCGGGGCAACTGTCACCCAGCGCTGGGTCCCGGTGCGCCGCGTCGGCCTGTACGTGCCAGGTGGCCTGGCCGTCTACCCGTCCTCGGTCATCATGAACGCCGTACCTGCCCAGGCAGCCGGCGTCAGCTCGCTAGCCCTGGCCAGCCCGCCGCAGAAGGAATTCGCCGGACTGCCGCACCCCACCATCTTGGCTGCCGCCAAGCTGCTGGGCATCGACGAGGTGCACGCCATGGGCGGTGCCCAGGCTGTTGCCGCGTTCGCCTACGGGGTGGACATGCCGAACGATGAGCGTGGCGGGATCGAACCGGTTGACGTGATCTCCGGTCCAGGCAACGTGTTCGTGGCAACCGCCAAGCGCTTGGTCAAGGGCGTGGTAGGCATTGACGCTGAAGCTGGTCCTACGGAAATCGCGATTCTTGCCGACAAGGGAGCTAACCCGGGCTTCGTCGCTGCCGATATGATTTCGCAGGCAGAACACGATGCCAACGCCGCGGCCGTGCTGATTACCGATTCACCTGAACTAGCTGCTGGCGTGCGCAAGGAACTCATGGTGCAGGTTGCCGCCACCAAGCACTCCGCCCGTGTGACAGAGGCACTGTCAGGATCCCAATCGGCCGTCATCTTGGTCAAGGACCTGGAGCAGGGGATCGAGGTGTGCAACGCCTACGCCGCCGAGCACCTGGAAATCATGGTGGCCGAGGCGGAATCCACCGCGGCCCGCATCACCGCTGCTGGCGCCGTGTTTGTCGGCGCCTATGCCCCGGTTTCGCTGGGCGACTACTGCGCAGGATCCAACCACGTGCTGCCGACCAGTGGCACCGCGCTGCACGCCTCGGGGCTGAACGTGAATACCTTCTTGAAAGCCATCCAGGTGATCAACTACGACAAGGCCGCGCTGGGCGAAGTGGCCGCTCACGTGATTAATCTTGCCAATGCCGAGGACCTGCCAGCCCATGGAGACGCGGTCGCGGTGCGAAACGCGCAATAGACGCTAAACTGTTAGGTGACATGAGTTGATTCTTGCCACCATGGGTGAACCGAGAATGCTTCTTAGGCTACAGATGGAGGTGCCGTGAACTGCCCGTATTGCCGCAATGCGGATTCCCGAGTGGTCGATAGTCGAGTTGCCGACGACGGCGTCTCGATCCGCCGCCGACGCCAGTGCACGGCTTGTTCGCGCCGTTTCACCACCACCGAAACTGCCAGCCTCAACGTGCTCAAGCAGTCCGGTGCCGTAGAACCGTTCTCGCGCAACAAGGTCATTAACGGTGTTCGCAAGGCCTGCCAGGGCCGCCCGGTCACCGATCACGACCTTGCCGTCCTGGCCCAGGAAGTCGAAGAGGCAGTCCGGACCTCCGGGGCTGCTGAAATCCCGGCCCACCAGGTGGGCTTGGCCATCTTGGAGCCATTGTCGCGCCTCGACGAGGTCGCTTACTTGCGCTTTGCCAGTGTGTACCACAACTTCCAGTCGCTGACTGATTTCGAGACCGCCATTGCCCGGCTGCGCGATCGCCGTGGCAAGGTTCCGCAGGGAAACCAGCGTCCGCTCTCGGCCGACTAGCAGTTTTCGCATAGAGCAAACGCCAGTGCCCCAGACCTTTCGAGGTCGCGGGCACTGGCGTTTGGCGTAGGCGTCGCAGCGGCTATGGCAGGGTGAGAATTTCCGCGCCATCGTCGGTGACCAGCAGGGTGTGCTCGAACTGCGCGGTGCGCTTCTTGTCCTTGGTGGTCACGGTCCAGTCGTCTTCCCACATGTCCCATTCGACGGTGCCCAAGGTGAGCATCGGCTCGATGGTGAAAACCATGCCCGGCTCGATGGGAGTGTTGTAGGCCGGCGCCGCATCGTAATGCGGGATGATCAAGCCGGAATGGAAGGCCTCGCCGACGCCGTGGCCGGTGAAGTCGCGGACCACGCCGTAGCCGAACCGCTTGGCGTAGGTTTCAATGCTTCGGCCGATCACATTGATCTCACGCCCTGGCATCACGGCCTTGATGGCGCGCTTCAGCGAGTTTTCGGTGCGCTCGACCAGCAGGCGCGATTCTTCATCCACGTCACCGACCAGGAAGGTGGCGTTGTTATCTCCGTGAACGCCACCGATGAAGGCGGTGATATCGATATTGATGATGTCGCCATCTTGCAACACGGTGGTGTCCGGGATGCCGTGGCAGATGACCTCGTTCAACGAGGAGCACAGCGACTTGGGGAATCCGCGGTAGCCCAAGGTTGACGGGTAGGCGTTGTGATCCATGAGGAATTCGTGGCCAAGCCGATCGAGCTGGTCGGTGGTGGCTCCCGGCTGGCAAGCCTTGCCAACTTCCTGCAGTGCCTGAGCGGCAATCCTTGAAGCTATGCGAATGCGTTCGATGACTTCTGGGCTTTTGATTTCCGAAGCCGTGTTGCTGGCAGGTTCCTTCTTGCCAACGTATTCGGGGCGTTCAATGTGTTTCGGTACCGGAAGTTCCGGGGAGACCGTGCCGGCGGTGAGATTTCCAAGGGGTGCAGTTGAAGCAATAGCCATGCTTTTATTCTAGCTTCACGTATCTGCCGCTTCGCTAGGAGATAGCCGATAGAACAGGTGGTGTTGCACCTATTTTCCGCCGGTTGGGATACCGTGGAAGAAGCAGCAAGAATCGAGAATAGAGGAGTTTTCCATGAGCTCAGTTGGCACCCCGGGCGAGGGGCAGTACTGGTACAACGTCTCGACCAAGACCGTGGAGAATGGCCCGCAGTCTGATTGGTCGCAGTTGCTTGGCCCATATGACACGGTTGCTGAAGCCGAAGCGGCAATGGCGAAGGTCCAGGCACGCAATGAGGCGTGGGACGACGCAGAGGAAGACGACGAGTAGAAGTCAAGGGCACCGAGCCAGGCCGGTGCGGCGAATGGCAAAGCGGTGGGGGGCCACGAT
>NZ_JBLVOC010000016.1:73516-82373 GCF_053543575.1 Glutamicibacter sp. AGC84 | reverse complement strand
ATCGTGGCAGCGCACCGCTTTGCGATATGGCGTGAGCCGGCTTCTATTCCTTGAACTCGTACTCTGCCGAGGGGAAGGTGCCGGAAACCACGTCCTGGTGGTACTCGCGCACCGCGTTGCCGACAACCTCACGCAGATCAGCGTACTTCTTCACGAAGCGCGGGGTGCGGCCCCCGCCAAGACCCAGCATGTCCTGCCAAACCAGGACCTGTCCGGTGGTGGAATTGCCAGCGCCGATGCCGATGGTCGGCACCTTCAGCGCGGCATCGATTTTGGCAGCGACCGGGCTTGGCACCATTTCCATCAGGATGCAGAAGGCGCCTGCATCCTGCAATTGCACAGCGTCGTGCTTCATCTGCTCTACTGCGTCGCCACGGCCCTGCACACGGTACCCGCCCAATGCATGCTCGGACTGCGGAGTGAATCCGATGTGCCCGATAACGGGAACTCCGGCAAGGACCATGGCGCGGACATGCTCGGCGTATTGCGCGGTGCCCTCCATCTTGACCGCGTGGGCATGGCCCTCCTTCATCAGGCGCACCGCAGTGGCAACGGCCTGGGCAGGGGACTGCTCGTAGCTGCCAAACGGGAGGTCGGCAACGACCATGGCGCGTTTGGCCCCGTTGGCGACAGCTTTGGTGAACATGATCATTTCGTCGAGGGTAATCGGCAGCGTGGACTCGTAGCCGAGTACGGTATTGGCAGCGGAGTCGCCAACCAGCAGCATCTCGATCCCGGCCGAATCGAAAATCTCTGCCATCATTACGTCATAAGCAGTTAACATCGCGAATTTTTCGCCATTGTCCTTGGCCTGCTGCAAATGATGAAGTCGGATACGGGACGGGCCTTTTTCAGGGTTCCCTAGGTATGGTTGTGGCATGAATCGACTTTATCGCACTTGGACAGGGCGATGCTGATCGTTGGGACGGTTCTGAACCGATATAGTGTTGCCACAGGTCAATTTTCTTACCGGTTGTGATCAGCGCCGGATATCAGAATCCCAAAGGTGGTGGAAAATGGATCGTCAGCAGGAATTTGTACTGCGCACCATTGAAGAACGCGACGTTCGATTTGTGCGAATGTGGTTTACTGACGTCGTTGGTTCGCTCAAGTCGGTGGCGTTGGCTCCTGCTGAAGTTGAAGATGCTTTCGAAGAAGGTCTGGGATTCGATGGTTCCTCCATTGATGGACTGTCCCGGATCTCCGAGTCTGACATGTTGCTTCAGCCAGATCCTGCCACCTTCCAGATCCTGCCGTGGCGCGGCGAAGTCGAACCGACCTCCCGCATGTTCTGCGACATCCTGACCCCTGAGGGCCAGCCGTCCAATGCAGATCCGCGCCAGGTGCTCAAGCGCCAGCTGGCCGAAGCATCGAATATGGGTTTCACTTGCTACACCCACCCGGAGATCGAATTCTATTTGCTGGAGAACGATCAACTGGATGCCAATGGCCGTCCCCAGCCGATCGACAACGGTGGCTACTTCGACCACGTGCCAGATGGCGTGGGGCAGGACTTCCGCCGTGCTTCCGTGACCACGCTGGAAGCGCTGGGCATTTCGGTGGAGTTCTCCCACCACGAAACAGGTCCAGGCCAGAACGAAATCGATCTGCGCTACGCAGATGCCTTGCAGACCGCCGATAACATCATGACCTTCCGTACCGTCATCAAGGAGATGGCGATGCAGAAAGGCATCCACGCAACCTTCATGCCCAAGCCATTTGCCGACCATCCGGGCAGCGGCATGCATACCCACTTCTCCTTGTTCGAAGGCGACGCTAACGCGTTCTTCGAAGCTGGCCGCGAATACCAGCTCTCCGATGTGGCCCGGTCCTTCATCGCCGGCATCTTGCACCATGCGCCGGAAATGACCGCCATCACCAACCAGTACGTGAACTCGTACAAGCGGTTGTGGGGTGGAGGCGAGGCGCCGAGCCACCGTTCGTGGGGGCACAACAACCGCTCGGCACTGGTCCGCGTGCCGCTGTACAAGCCAGGCAAGGGACAGTCCGCCCGCGTGGAATACCGCGGTATCGACTCGGCAGCCAATCCGTACCTGGCCTACGCGGTCTTGCTGGGCGCTGGGCTGAAGGGCATCCGCGAAGGCTACGAGCTGGAAGAGCCAACCGAGGATGATGTCTGGAGCCTGTCCACGGCAGAACGCCGCGCCTCGGGCCACGTTCCGCTGCCTGGCAGCCTGCACGACGCATTGCGCGCCATGGAAGAGTCGGAACTGATGGCCGAGATCCTCGGCGAGCAGGTATTCAACTCGTTCCTGTCGAACAAGCGCACCGAATGGGAAGAGTACCGCCAGGTCATCACCCCATACGAACTGAACAAGTATTTGGGAATCCTCTAGAGACTTCGCCGCGTGAAGCTGCGTGGCGAAATGCGGGAGAACACGAGACACCATGCCGGAAGTACCCTCGCGAGCATTGCTCAACGCTGGCTTCAGCGACATCGAAAGGGCCAAGAATTTCCTTCAGGCCGAGGAACTGTCCCGGATTGATCCCAGCCTGATCGTGAGCAAGATGGCGCATGCGCCAGATCCGGACCAGGCACTGCTGCTGGCCCTGCGGTTGGTGGATCGGCACCCGGAAGTCATCGATATCTTCATGGAGCCCGATAGCTGCCAAGGGCTCGTCAGGCTTCTGGGCAGCTCTTCTGCGCTCGGGGAGTTCCTCATGCGTTGTCCCGAGGCGCTGGAGATTGTCCGCCACGCCCCGTCCGGTGAATTCGTCCCCGTGCCCGCGGAACAGCTGGTCGAGGACTTGCTGGCATCGATCGAGGCCAAGCAATCAGACGGCGGGCACTGGGTCTCTTCCCATACCGGGGCTGAAGCGCGTCAGCGCTTGCGCACCGCCTACCGCAAGGCCTTGCTCTCGCTGGCCCACCGGGACTTGGGTTCCACTCAGCCTCAGCGCATTCTGCCCCTGGTCGCCGCCGAACTGGCCGACATGGCTGGTGCCGCGTTGGAGGGGGCATTGGCCATTGCCCGGGCCGAAGCCGCCGAACAATATGATGCTGGCGACGTTGATCGGGTTAAGATCACCATCATTGGCATGGGCAAGTGCGGTGCACGTGAACTGAACTATATTTCGGACGTCGATGTCATTTACGTCCACGATTCCACGCTGGGAATCGATGACGACCTGGCGGCCGCGATCGCGACGGTGATCTGCGGGAACACGGCACGTGCCCTGATGGTGCCTGGCCCTGAGCCGATGCTCTGGGAAGTGGATGCGAATCTTCGCCCCGAGGGCAAGGACGGGGCCTTGACCCGTACGCTCTCATCCCATGAAGCGTACTACCGCCGGTGGGCCCATTCATGGGAATTCCAAGCCCTGCTCAAGGCCCGCGCGATTGCCGGCGACAAGGAACTGGGACGCTCTTATGAGCGGATGGTTTCGCCAATGGTGTGGTCCAGTTCCGAACGCGAAGGCTTCGTTGAATCCGTCCAGGCCATGCGCCGACGCGTCAGCGACAACATCGACAAGCAAGATGTTGCGTGGCAAATCAAGCTGGGCCCCGGTGGGCTGCGCGACGTCGAATTCACCGTCCAGCTGCTCCAACTCGTCCATGGTCGAGTCGACCCCGCCATCCAGGTGCCAACCACCACCCTGGCCATCCAAGCGATGAGCGATATCGGCTACATCGGCCGTGATGATGCGACGAATTTCGATGACTCATACCGTTTCCTGCGCTTGCTGGAGCACCGGATACAGCTCAGCCAATTGCGCCGTACCCACTTGATGCCCCGGGCAGAAAGCGCCCAGCGCGTGCTTGCACGATCGATCCGTGGTGCCGGAGACCTGCAGCTCAGCAGCCCGGAGAAGCTGATGCGCCGCTGGAATGAAACCAAGCGCATGGTGCGTTCGCTGCACGAGCGTATTTTCTACCGTCCGCTCCTGGTCAGTAGTTCCAACCTCTCGGCCGATGATGTCAAGCTCACCGCCGAATCGGCGCAAGCCCGCCTGCGCGCCCTGGGCTATCTCGACCCGAAGGCGGCGATGCGGCACATTGAAGCCCTGACCGGTGGGGTCTCGCGCAGTGCGTCATTGCAACGGCAATTGCTGCCGGTACTCCTGGACTGGTTTGCCCGCGGGGTGGACCCGGATGCTGGATTGCTGGGCTTCCGCCGGCTCAGCGAAGCGCTGGGCAAGTCCCATTGGTTCCTCGGCATGCTGCGCGATACCAACGCTGCCGCCGAACGGCTGAGCCACTTGCTCTCCAATACGCGCTTCCTGACCGACCTGCTGGCCAATGAGCCGGCGGCGGCCGCTTGGCTGGGCTCCGACGCGTCCTTGACGCCGCAGACATTCGAGAACCTGCTGCAGCAGAACACCTCGATCATCCATCGCACGAAGCAGCCAGAAGCTGCCATCCGCATGATCCGCATGGTGCGCCGCCGCGAGTTCTTGCGTGTCGCGCTTGCCGACGGCGCCGGCCTGCTGACCGTTGACGAAGTTGGCGTAGCACTCTCTAACATCGACGCCGCCATGGTTGACGGGGTGCTGAAGGTCCTCTTGGCTGCTGACCAGGCCAAGCACGGGGAACATGCTGTCGTTTCGGTCATTGCCATGGGCCGCCAAGGCGGTCGGGAAATCGGCTACGGCTCTGATGCGGACGTCCTGTTCGTGCAGCGCCCGGTTCCTGGCGCCACGGCCCAAGCTGCTCAAGAACAAGCGCTTCGGGTAGTTACCGACCTGGTGTCGTGGACCGCCAAACCGTTGAAACCAGCCATTCCAGCTGAAGTGAAATTGAAAGTGGACTCGGATCTGCGCCCCGAGGGCCGCCAGGGAATGCTGGTCCGTTCTCTCGACGCCTACGCCACCTATTACCAGCGATGGGTGGAAATCTGGGAACGCCAGGCGTTGCAGCGTGCACGCCCGTTTGCCGGCGATGACCAGTTGGCTGAAGATTTCATGGAATTGATTAGGCCGGTGCGCTACGGCAAGGGACTGGACGAGTCGGAGATCCGGGATATCCGCAAGATCAAGGCCCGCGTTGAGTCCGAACGGCTCCCACGAGGTGCCGACCCCAACCGCCACCTGAAACTGGGACGAGGCTCGCTCTCGGACATTGAATGGCTGGTGCAGTTCTACCAGTTGCAATACGCCTGGAAGCACGAATCCCTGCGCACCACCTCGACGCTCCGGGCGTTGGAAGAGCTGGCGAAATTGGAGCTCATTGCGCAAGACGATAGCGAACTGCTGGCGATTGCTTGGCGGCTGGCTACGCAGATTCGCAGTGCTGAAATCATCACGTCCGGACGTTCCAGCGATGTCTTGCCGAGTTCGGCGCGCGATATGGAAGCCGTGGCTCGGTGGTGCGGCTATGAGCCGCACTTTGGCGTGGAACTCGAAGAGGACTACTTGCGTGCAACCCGGCACGCGCGTGGCATCTTTGAACTGCTGTTCTACGGCTTTGAGAACTAGGAACCGCGGTGGCCGTTGAAACGCTGCTGGAACGTACCTGGAGCCCGCTGGCTGCTTCATCCAGGCCGTGGCAACGCCGCGTGCTGCTAGGTAGGGGAGCAGCCCTGTGGAACGTTGCGTGCGCTGCCTTGCTCCGTTGGGAAGTCAAGACACGCAGCGGGTTCAGGCTCCAGCCGCAGTTGCCGGTCGCCGTGGGCCAGCAACCCTTGATCACCATCGGTGTCGGACCGTTGCGCATCCATGAACCTGTGGAGGTCGTTGACGTCGTTGCGGAAAGTGATTGGGTAGGGTTTTCCTACCGGACGCTGCCGGGGCATCCGGTTCAGGATGTGGAAGCTTTCATTCTTGAACGCGCGGACGAGCAAGTTTTCCTGCTGATCAGGTCGGTCACGGAACCTTCAGATGTGCCTGCTTGGCGTCGAGTCTTCAGGGTGCTGCTCCTGGCGCAGTGGGTGACACGCCAGCGTTACCTTCGTGCGCTGAAACCTTAGTCCGCAACCGGCAATTTCCTGCACTTCCCGCCGGAACAGGACGCGGGGGACTAGGGTGGGGATTGTAATCTCTACGCGAATAATGAGTGCAGGGGAGCTTTGAAAATGCTGGACCCAAAGATGCTGCAGGCTGCCATTGATCAGTCCTTGCTGGCCCTGGAATCCAATGACAGCGGACCATTTGGCGCGGTGGTAGTCCTTGACGGAAACGTCGTTTCCGCTGGCTATAACTCGGTGGTGGGTAGCCAGGATCCAACGGCGCACGCCGAAATCAATGCCATCCGCGCAGCGGGCCAAGCACTGGGAACCTTCGATCTGTCGCAATGCGAGCTCTACACCAGCTGCGAGCCATGTCCCATGTGCCTGGGGGCCATCTATTGGTCCCGCTTCAAGCATGTCTACTACGCGAATACGCGCGAGGAAGCCGCGAAGATCGGCTTCGATGACGATTTCATCTACAAGGAGCTTGAGCTTCCCATGAGCGGGCGGAAAATTCCCTTTACCAAGGTTGAAGATTCCGGTGCGCTCAGGGCGTTTGAGCTTTGGGAAGCAAAGAGCGACAAGCAGGAATACTAGTACTTGTTATCGGGGCGGCACTTGCCCTGAGCGCGATGGCCGCCCATGTGCGGGCCCGCACTGATGCTTAAACAGAGGAGTCCGCACAAGTGCCGGAACATTGTTCTTGCGCTTTGTGCGGACTCCTCTGCAAACTACACGGGGCGATGCCCCGTCAGCTGATTAGCAACCGTAGTAGAGCTCGAACTCGTATGGGTTCGGGCGCAGGCTCAATGGCTTGATTTCGTTTTCACGCTTGTACTCGACCCAAGTCTGGATCAGGTCCTCGGTGAAGACGCCGCCTTCGAGCAGGAACTCGTGATCAGCTTCCAGGGCCTTGAGCGCCTCTTCGAGGCTTTCAGGTGCGCGCTGGATTTCCTTGGCCTCTTCGGCAGGAAGCTCGTAGAGGTCCTTGTCGATTGGCTCTGCAGGTTCAATGCGGTTCTTGATGCCGTCCAGTCCAGCCATCAGCTGGGCTGCGAACGCCAGGTATGGGTTCGAGGAAGCATCCGGAGCGCGGAACTCGATGCGCTTCGCCTTAGGGTTCGAACCGGTGATCGGGATACGGATACCGGCAGAGCGGTTGCCCTGCGAGTAAACCATGTTCACTGGAGCTTCGTAGCCCTTGACCAGGCGGCGGTAGGAGTTCACGGTTGGGTTGGTGAACGCGAGCACGGCGTCTGCGTGCTTCAGCAGGCCGCCGATGTACCAGCGAGCGGTATCGGACAGGCCAGCGTAGCCCTTTTCGTCGTAGAACAGCGGTTCGCCGTTGGACCACAGCGACTGGTGCACGTGCATGCCCGAGCCGTTGTCGCCGAAGACTGGCTTTGGCATGAAGGTTGCGGACTTGCCCCACGCGTCAGCGACGTTCTTCACAATGTACTTGAAGAGCATCAGTTCATCAGCGGAGTGAACCATGGTGTTGAACTTGTAGTTGATTTCTGCCTGGCCGGCAGCGCCCACCTCGTGGTGGCTGCGCTCAACCTCAAGGCCAGCCTTGTCCAGCTCGACGCAGATCGCGTCGCGCAGGTCAGCCTGCTTGTCAGTCGGTGCAACTGGGAAGTAGCCGCCCTTGTACGGGGTCTTGTAACCCTGGTTGCCGCCTTCTTCCTTGCGGCCGGTGTTCCAAGGTGCCTCGTCGGAATCGATCGAGTAGAACGCGCCCTGTGGCTTGGATTCGTAGCGAACGTCTTCGAAGATGAAGAATTCTGCTTCTGGGGCGAAGAACGCGGTGTCAGCGATACCGGTCGATTCCAGGTAAGCCTCGGCGCGTTCGGCAACGCCACGTGGGTCGCGGTGGTAAGGCTCACCGGTGCGTGGGTTGATGATCGAGAAGTTGAAGGCCAGGGTCTTTTCCAGGCGGAAGGGATCGATGAAGCCGGTGGTGACGTCCGGGATCAGCTGCATGTCGGAATCAGAGATGCCGGCGAAGCCGCGGATGGAAGAACCATCGAAGAGCTGGCCGTTGACGAAGAAGTCGGCATCCACGGACTTGGCAGGCACGTTGAAGTGCTGCTGTACACCTGGTAGGTCGGTGAAACGGATATCGACGAACTTGATGTCCTCTTCGGCAATATATGCCAAGACTTCTTCTGGACTGGTAAACATGTGCAGGTGACTCCCTGGTGAGATATAAGGTTTGGTAAACGGAACCGGTAGCCGGAATGATCCGGCTGGTCCTCTTGCTTACGTATCAAGCTTACCTATAATCCATTTCTGAATGGTGTCTCTATTGTTTCCAACCTGTTACAAGCGGAGAATCCGGGCGTGTCGTATCGCGCTGATCTGCGCTGATTGCCTGCTGTAACAATCTGACTTGGATACTTGCTACCTGGTTATCGCGTTCTAACTGGCGCACAGAATCGCTGGATAGACTGTATTGGTGGAAAGAAAAGACTTCAGCTCGTGGCTTGAAGGGCCGCCGCAGCATAATACGCAACAATGGCCCGGGCAGGATATGGGGCGCCCCGAAAAGGGCCCCGGCTCCATTGCCAGATTCCCGCGACGGGTCGGTGCACTGCTCTTGGACTGGGGGCTCTCGATGCTGCTGAGCTGGTGGCTGTTTGACAGCCACGATCTGGCAACATTGAGCCTGTTCTGCGCCGGGCAGATCATCGGTGTCGGGTTCACCGGGCACACGATCGGGCACCGTACCTTTGGCATGCAGGTGCAGTCGCTGGATGGAACCGCAATCAAGCCGTTGCAAGGCCTGATTCGTTCCTTGCTGCTTTGCCTGGCTATTCCGGCCTTCGTCACCGACAAGGACCAGCGTGGACTGCATGATCGTTTGCCCAAGACCATCCTGGTGAATATCTCCTAGCAATAGATCCGGACAGCAAGAAAGAAGCCGCAACTGGAAATTCCAGTTGCGGCTT
>NZ_JBLVOC010000016.1:55875-73496 GCF_053543575.1 Glutamicibacter sp. AGC84 | reverse complement strand
GTTGCGGCTTCTTTAGTAGTTGTCTTTAGCGTCCGCGCGTAGCGCGGCGGTTTGGACGGACGCGGTTCGGGTCTACACCCTTGGGGATGGGCAGACGATTCGCGGTCAACGTGCTCAAGCGCTTGTCGATTGCGCTGACTTCCAGCTTCGTAATCGACTTTGGAAGCTTCTTCATTGCCTTGCCGACTTCAGCCAACGGAGTCTGGCCTTCTTCGGAACCAGCGTTGATGATGTGCACGGGAACGTTCGGCAGAACGCGGGCGATGCGCTTGCGCTCGGACGAGGCAAGCTCACGAACCCGGCTCTTTGGACCCTCGGTGACCAGGACGATGCCCGGGCGACCGATACCGAGGAACACCAGATCCTGGTGGCGGTTGTAGGCAACTGGTTCCTGCTTCAGGATCCAGCCGCGACGCAGCACGCTCATGGCGGCGCCGGCAGCGCCGGGGCGGCCCTCAAGCTGCGAGAACGCAGCTTTCTCTGCGCGGCGGGACATCACGAACATTGCAGCAAGGAGCGCCAGCGGGATTGCGATGATCAACATCGTGATCCAGTTTTTGATCAAGAAGCCAATGACCAAGCAGACAGCAATGACGGCCAAGGCTGCCAATGCCATCCACCACACGACCATCGGGTCATTGCGGCGAGTCATCTGGAACACCTGGCCAATTTGCTTCAGGCGGCCCGGTTCTTTGTTCTTCTTCTCAGCTTTTGGTTTACGCGAAAACAAGCCACGCTTAGGCGCGGCTGCGTCGTTGTCGGAGTTTTTGGCCATAGTGCCTTAATTCTACGCGATGAAGTTGATAGTTCTAAGCCGAGCCGGATCGAACACGGCATTTTCAGCTGAATTGCCCATGGACGGGCAGTGGGAAAGCCCCGGAACCCTCGATGGATTCCATCAGGAGTTCCGGGGCCTTAGCCGTGGGGTCCACTGGACCGAGCTACTTGATCAGCGAAGCTGCTTCCTGGCGCGTGTTGCCGGAGGACTCGATATGTGCCAATGCCTCTGGGATTTCGCGGCCCTTCTTGCGCATGGCGCCGGCCCACAGGCGGCCAGCGCGGTAGGAAGAACGGACCAGCGGCCCAGCCATGACTCCGGCAAAGCCGAGTTCTTCGGCTTCCTGCTGAAGCTCCAGGAACTCCTGCGGGGTGACCCAGCGGTCGACTGGCAGATGCAGGTCGGTTGGGCGCAGGTACTGGGTCAAAGTCAGCAGATCGCAGCCTGCCTCATGGAGATCACGCATGGCCTCGGAAATTTCTTCTCGAGTTTCACCCATACCCAGAATCAGGTTGGACTTGGTGATCAAGCCACGCTTGCGGCCATGGGTGATCACATCCATGGAACGCTCGTAACGGAAAGCCGGGCGGATACGCTTGAACAGGCGAGGCACAGTCTCTACGTTGTGGGCGTAGACTTCTGGCTCCGAATCGCAGATGGTATCCAGGTTCTCCGGCTTGCCGCTGAAATCGGGGATCAGCAGCTCTACGCCGGTGCTTGGATTCATCTTGTGGATCTGCCGCACAGTCTCGGCATACAGCCAGGTGCCCTCGTCTTCGAGGTCATCACGGGCAACGCCGGTTACGGTGGCGTAGCGCAGATCCATCTTCTTCACGCTCATGGCCACCTTGAATGGCTCTGAGCGGTCAATTGCCAAGGGCTTGCCGGTGGCGATCTGGCAGAAGTCGCAACGGCGGGTGCACTCTGAGCCGCCGATCAGGAAGGAAGCCTCGCGGTCTTCCCAGCACTCGAAGATGTTCGGGCAGCCTGCTTCTTCGCAGACCGTATGCAGGCCTTCGCTCTGTACGAGATTTTTCAGGCCAACGTATTCAGGGCCAATGCTCAACTTGGCCTTGATCCATTCTGGCTTACGCTCCACAGGTACGGCAGCGTTGCGCTTTTCTACGCGCAGCATACGGCGGCCTTCTGGTTCGACGCTCATTAAACAGCTCTTTCTTTGGTGAGGGCGTGACTGTCTAGACGACTTGAGGGGTGAGCAGACGCTCTATTTCGGTTTGTACGCGGTCAACGACGTCTTCGGGGGTGACGGTACGGCCGAGTTCTTCGGAAATGGTGGTGACACCTGCATCGGAGATGCCGCAGGGGATGATCTGTTCGTAGGCGGAAAGCGCGTTCGAGCAGTTCAATGCGAAACCGTGCATGGTGACACCGTGGTTGATGCGGATGCCGATGGCTGCGATTTTACGGTCCTGAGCGCCGTCTTTGCCCGGTACCCAGACCCCGGAGCGGCCCTTGATCTGGGCCGTTGGAATGCCTAGCTCGCTGACCACGTTAATCAGGGCTTCTTCCAAGGTCTCCACGTAAAGTCGGATTGCGCTGATCTTGCGTAGCTTGACGATGGGGTAGCCAATGAGCTGTCCCGGGCCATGCCAGGTCAACTTTCCACCGCGGTCCACATCCACCACGGGGGTCCCGTCCATCGGGAGATCTTCAGGTTCAGTTCGCTTGCCTGCGGTGTAAACCGCTTCGTGCTCCAGGAACAGGACTTTTGGGGTTTGCGTGTCCGCGGCTACCGCATCATGCAGTTGGATTTGGTAATCCCAAGCTTCCATGTAGGGCACAAATTTTGAGCCTAGTCCGACTCGTTCGAATTCGATCGCCATGACGGCTAGCCTACGCTCTTGAACGATCGGTCGCTAATTCAGAGCCGTCGAACCCATCTGTGGATATCCAGCTTGCAATTTACGATTCTGGGTTACAACGGAGTCATGGATGATTCTACGAATGTTCTAGCGTGGCCGACAAGCCCCGGGCATGTCACGGTAAGGCCGCTAAGTTCCAAGTCACCGTGTAAAGTTTGGCTGATCCGGAGGGAAAGCGACCAGTTGTACCTCACGCTAAAACTTAGCCTGACTATGGAAAACATCACTTCGCTTCGCCAAGAGCAGGTAACGCAGTCAAGGAAATATGTCGTTGATTTCTACGGAACCCTGTCGACACAATTGGGCGAGGGGCTGGTTATGGAATATTGCCCCGGTGGCAGCGTGGCTGATCTTGTGGCAAGTCGAAGCGCCTTTGGCCTGGGGGAGTGCGTGACCGCGCTGGCACCCATCGCCCAGACGCTTTCGGTGATGCATGCGCAGGGCCAACGCCATGGAGACTTATCGCCGGCCAATATATTGCTCACTGCCAAGGGAATGCCGAAGATCATTGACTTCCAGGAATCAGCTTCAGCACGGCAGGCGCTCACCGGCTCCGGTACGCCAGGATTCATGGCCCCTGAAATGCAGGCCGGGGTACGGGAAAGCCAAGTTGGAGAGCAGGACGTGTTTTCGCTGGGCGCCTGCTTGTGGTTTCTCCTATCCGGACGGATTCCCGAAGAGGAACTGATGCGTCCACCGGCAAGCGTGATGTTCCCCGGAATCCCTTCGATCATTCATGAACTGTTGATCGATTCGCTGAATCCAGATCCGCAAGCACGACCGACCGCAGATCAGTTTGTTCGAACGTTGTTCGCAAGCTGTCCGGCAGAGCCCATCAGCTGGGAAGGGCATGTAGCTCCAGAAGCTACTCATCTGATGGAGACCATCCATCCATCCGCGGAACAGAATGCTGCGCACAAGCGCTTCAAGCGCCAGGCCGATACCGCAAGCAGGCAGCGAAGCCCCAGCCGCGATGACTCCTGGCATAGCCATCGATTGCGCCGGACCCCCGGGGCCGTGAAATTGGCCGGTGCCGCAGCACTGGGCTCCTTGGTTATTATCGGGAGCCTCGTGGGCGTCAATCATTTCCGTGCGGCTGTGGCCACCGAAACGACTGCGGCTACGGCAGTACCGTCAGCAGAGCAAAGCTGCAGAATTGAAGACGGGGCGCACGTTCCAGCTTGTGCCTTGAATCGGGACACCGTGATCTCTGCATTCCTCGCGCTTTCAAGAGAGCGCGATGAAGCGATGGGGCAGCTGGCGGGGGAGAAGCTCAAGGGGCTCTACACTTCAGGAGCGGAGCAGCTGCAACGAGATCTCGAAACAATCGATCAGCTTCGGAAAATGGGTTTGGAATTTGCGGGATTGCGCACGAGACTCACGGACGTCACGGTATCGGCGCGTGGGCAGGGGGACTCTGTCATTCTTGCTGCCACTTCTACCCAAGAGGAATACCGCTACGTGGATGCCCGCGGAGCCACGGTTCACGCCGTCCAGACCGCGCAGCCGCAACGCATCGAAGTGGAACTAGTGCTGGAAGACGAGCGCTGGAAAATTGGCAAGGTATTGCGCCGTTAAAAGCGAAACGGCGGGAGGTGCAACCACAGCTTGCTCCAAGCTGATGGTTGCGGCTCCCGCCGTCAATGCTAATGCTGATTAGTTCCAGAGTACCGCGATGGCGATGTTGATCAAGGCCATGCCACCCACGGCGTGAGCGATCCCCGTAGGAACTTCCTCGCCGTTCTTCATCTTCTTCCGGCCAAGGAACGCTGCCACCAAGATAATGATTGCAATCAGCGACTTGATTCCAATCTTCATGTGGTTTGGCGAACCGTCGCCAGCCTCGAGAATACCGACCATGGCCAGACCCGTTACGACCTGAACGATAGCGCCATACCACTGCCATACGGAGACGGTTGGAGTCTTGAAATTAGCAAGCCAGCCGCCGAAGATAGCTGCTGCACCCAAGATATGCACGAAAATCAGGATTGAAAGAAGAATAGTCATGATACTAGCCTAATCTATTTTCGACTGATCGTAGAAAACGCAGAATCGCCCCTGTCGAACCAACGACAGGGGCGATTATCTACCTAGGCTGCGAAAGCGAAAGCTGGATCTTTACAGTCCCAGTTCGCCTTCGAAAGCGCCGCCTTCAAGGCGAGCCTTGACGGTCTGCAGGAAGCGGCCTGCATCGGCACCGTCTACCAGACGGTGATCGTAGGTCAGGCACAGGTACATCATGTGGCGGATGGCAATCGAATCGTTGCCCTCTGCGTCGGTAACGACCATTGGACGCTTCACGATCGCACCGGTGCCCAGGATGGCTACCTGTGGCTGGTTGATGATCGGGGTGTCGAACAGTGCGCCAACCGAACCGATGTTGGTGATCGAGAAGGTGCCACCGGAGAGCTCATCCGGACCGATCTTGTTGCTGCGGGTGCGTGCAGCTACATCAGCGATACGCGAAGCCATGCCAGCCAGGTTCAGATCGCCAGCGTTCGATACAACAGGAACCAGCAGGCCCTTGTCGGTGTCGACTGCGAATGCCAAGTGCTCGGCATTGTGGTAAGTGATCTTCTGGGTCTCTTCGTTGTACTCGGCGTTCAACTTAGGGTGTGCCTTCAGGCCCTCGGCAACAGCCTTGGCGATGAATGGCAAGTAAGTGAGGTTCACGCCGTTGGTGGCCTTGAAGTTGGCCTTTGCCGAAGCACGCAGCTTCACGATGCGGGTCATATCGATCTCGTGGACCTGGGTCAGCTGAGTCGATACGTCCAGGGATTCGCGCATGCGGCGAGCGATGACCTGGCGGATACGTGGAGCCTTCTCCTCGGTGCCGCGCAGCGAGGAAACCTCAACTGCAGGAGCAGCTGGCTTCGCGGCGGCAGGGGCAGGGGCGGCAGCTGGTGCAGCGGCTTCCTGGGCGGCAACAGCGTCCAAGACATCCTGCTTGCGGATGCGACCGCCAACGCCGGTACCCTTCACCGCAGCAATGTCGATGCTGTGCTGGTTAGCCAAGCGGCGGACCAGTGGGGTGACGTAGCCGGACTCATTGGTTGCCTCAGCGGCAGGTGCCTCTTCCTTTGCAGGAGCGGGAGCGGCCGGAGCGGCAGGTGCCTCTTCCTTAGCGGGAGCCGGAGCGGCCGGAGCCTCTTCCTTTGCAGGAGCCGGAGCAGCGGCAGGTGCTTCTTCCTTGGCTGGGGCGGCAGCTGGAGCAGCGCCAGCTGCACCGATAACAGCCAGAACAGCGCCAACTTCAGCGGTCTCATCTTCTGGAACGCGAATTTCCAGCAGGGTACCTGCAACGGGGGAAGGAACTTCGGTGTCAACCTTGTCGGTGGAAACCTCAAGCAGTGGCTCGTCGACGGAGACTTCCTCGCCAACTTCCTTCAGCCAGCGGGTGACGGTACCTTCGGTAACCGACTCGCCCAGAGCTGGAAGGGTCACGTCGGTGCCTGAAGCAGCGCCGGCGGCTGGTGCAGCTGCTGGAGCTTCTTCGGCTGCAGGTGCTGCTGGTGCTTCTTCAGCGGCTGGTTCGGCAGGTGCTTCTTCAGCAGCCGGAGCTGCTGGTGCAGCTTCGCCAGCGCCGGAGCCATCGCCAATGCGAACCAGTGGGGCGCCAACTTCAGCGTCCTCGTCTTCGGCTACGAAGATTTCCTCGATGATGCCGGCAACCGGCGAAGGAACTTCAGTGTCAACCTTGTCGGTGGAAACTTCCACCAACGGCTCGTCTACCTCTACACGGTCGCCGACCTGCTTCAGCCAGCGGGTTACCGTACCTTCGGTAACGCTTTCACCCAGTGCGGGTAGGTTTACGGTTTCAGACATCGTCCCGTATCTCCTTGTTTTATAAAGCTTGAAAAGTGGTGGGAGGCGTTGCCTCCGAGCCTAGTGCATACAGGCAGCGCGTTGAACTAACGCGCTGCCTGTATGACCAAAGCGTGATTAACCGTGCAGCGGGGCGCCGGCCAAAGCCATTGCGGCTTCGCCCAGGGACTCGTTCTGGGTTGGGTGTGCGTGGATCAGCTGCGATACGTCCTCTGGGTAAGCTTCCCAGTTCACGATCAGCTGGGCTTCACCGATCTGCTCGCCAATGCGGCCGCCGATGCCGTGAACGCCAACGATTGGGCCGTTCTTGACGCGAACCATCTTGATGATGCCGCTGGTGCCCAGGATCGAGGACTTGCCATTGCCAGCCAAGTTGTACTCGGTGGTTTCAATCTGGTCGGCACCGAACTTCTCCTTGGCCTTCGGCTCGGAGTAGCCCACGGAAGCGATCTCTGGCTCGCAGAAAGTCACCTTCGGGATGTTGATGTCCTCGACGATGGTTGGCTTCATGCCGTGGATTTCCTCGGCTACGAAGCGGCCATGCTGGTAACCGCGGTGTGCAAGCTGTACGCCTGGAACGATGTCGCCGATTGCGTAGATGTTGCCAACGCCGGTGTGCAGGCGCTCATCGGTGATCACGAAGCCGCG
This sequence comes from Glutamicibacter sp. AGC84, assembly GCF_053543575.1. NCBI lineage: Bacteria > Bacillati > Actinomycetota > Actinomycetes > Micrococcales > Micrococcaceae > Glutamicibacter > Glutamicibacter sp. AGC84. The sequence goes on along the minus strand of NZ_JBLVOC010000016.1, from coordinate 66,362 downwards.
GTCAATGGTGATGCCCTGCTCTTCGAAGCCGAGGCCCTCGGTTACCGGACCGCGACCCACTGCAACCAGAACGATCTCTGCTTCCAGGACCTTGCCGTCAGCCAGGGAGACCTTGGCGCCGTTAGCATCCTGCTCGACCTTCTCGAAGAAGACGCCGGTGTTGAACTTGATGCCGCGCTTCTTGAAAGCGCGCTCCAGGTTCTTGATGATGGCTGGGTCCTCGTTCGGAACCAGCGAAGGCAGGCCCTCGACGATGGTGACGTCGACGCCGAAGGACTTCCATACGGAAGCGAACTCGACACCGATGACGCCGCCGCCGAGCACGATGGCGCTCTTTGGCAGGTCTTCCATGTTCAGTGCTTCGGTGCTGGTCAGTACGCGGCCGCCGATTTCCAGACCCATGGTCTTGGAGGTGGAGCCGGTAGCCAGGATGATGTACTTGCCCTTGTAGACGGTGCCATCAACATCGATGGAATCCTGGGAGACCAGTCGGCCGTTACCGGTGATAACGTTGACCTTCTTCATCTTCAGCAAGCCCTGGAGACCCTTGTGCTTTCCAGCAACAATGTCTTCCTTGTACTTGCGCACGCCAGCCAGGTCGATCGACTCCAGCGAGGAGTTGATGCCGAACTTGGCACCCTCGCGAGCGTTCTCGGCCAGCTCTGCTGCGTGCAGGTAAGCCTTGGTTGGGATGCAGCCGGTGTGCAGGCAGGTGCCGCCCAGCTTTTCCTTCTCGATCAATCCAACGGTGTAGCCCAGCTGGATGGCGCGCAATGCTGCCGAGTATCCAGCGGATCCGCCGCCGAGGATGAGGACATCAAATTCTTGCGTTGCTGCCGAATCGGCCACGTGAACGCTCCCTCGTATTCGCTTAGTGAGGCCGGCTTAGGCCGACCAGGGGATCGGGTGTGGACTTCCTGGAGCGTGACACATGCGGGCGCGCACCATTAATCCACGGTGATGTTTCAAAACTTACCTTAGTACCGTCCAATGGTTGCAGTCACCTTCGGGGCATTAAAAGTCAGGTATGTCTCTTATTTTTAAACTCATCCCGGCATCGTGCAGATAGTTCTGGCGATACCGGGATGAGTTCCAGGACACAGGAACTGCCATTAGTCCTGCGTTGCTGCGGCTAGTTTGCTGCAGCGAGCTGCTCTGCGTAGGCAACCAGGGTGCGTACCTGGGAGCCGGTGCCGTTCTTCGGAGTGTAGCCCCAGGCGCTGCCTTCGTTGAACGCAGGACCAGCGAAGTCGATGTGGGCCCAAGGGATCTTCTTGCCGTCCACTTCACCGACGAACTCTTCGAGGAACACGGCGGCAGTCATCATGCCGCCCATGCGCTCACCGATGTTCGCCAGATCGGCAACCTGCGACTCGATGGACGGGCGCAGCTCCTCCGGAAGCGGCATGGCCCAAGCCAATTCGCCCACCTTGTCCGAGACGGCAACCAAGTCGCTGGCGACCTGCTTGTCGCCCATGACACCTGCGGTGCGCAGGCCCAGGGCCAGCATCTGGGCGCCGGTCAGCGTAGCGATGTCGATCATGACATCCGGCTTCTCCAAGCTGGCAGCTGCCAGGCCATCGGCCATGACCAAGCGGCCTTCGGCGTCGGTATTGAGCACTTCAACGGTCTTGCCGCCGAACATGGTCAGCACATCGCCCGGACGGGTCGAGGCGCCGCCAGGCATGTTTTCTGCCAGGCACAGCCAGGCAGTGACCTTGACATTCAGGCCAAGCTCGGCGACTGCGGCAACGGTCTGGAAAACCGCGGCGGCACCGGACATGTCGGACTTCATGGCGTGCATGCCGGCAGCAGGCTTCAGCGAGGTGCCACCGGTGTCGAAGGTAATGCCCTTGCCGATCAAGGCGATGTGCTTGGCGGCCTTCGACGGCGCGTATTCGATCTTGACCATGCGCGGCTGGCGAACCGAACCGCCGCCAACACCGATCAGGCCGCCGAAGCCGTCCTTGGCAAGGCGCTTCTCGTCGAAAATGGTGACCTTCAGCGGCAGGGGCTTGGAGTGGTCCTTCACTGCTGCGGCGAAGGACTCCGGGTACAGCACGTTGGCTGGGGCGTTGATCAGATCGCGGGTGCCGCGTACTGCGCGGCCCAGGATGGCAGCGCGCTTGAGTACTGCTGGCAGGTCCTTGGACGTCGCTACCGAGGTGACGATCTGGGCTTCGGCCAGTACCGGCTTCTCGCTCTTCTTCGAACGGTGGTTCTCGTAGCGGTAGCTGCCCAGCGCGATGCCTTCTGCGATGGCGGCCACGCGCTCCACGCTGTCAGCAGGCAGGGCGAAAATGGCGCTCTTGGCGTTGCTCAGCTGGCGGGCAGCCGAACCGGCGGCACGGCGCAGCTTCTCCTCGGTCAGATCAGCTAGCTCGTCAACGCCCAGGCCGATGAACTGCAAGGTCTTGGTCTTGGCACCGTCTACCCCTGGCAGCGCGGTGATTTCGTCGGCCTTCCCGGCAACGCCCAAAGCTGAAAGCGACTGCTCCAGGGAAGTGGTGGTTTCGGCGGTGAATGGGGATGCCGCGATGGACACCTTTTCGCCGTTCTTGAGTACACCCAGGATGAGGGTGTCAGCGCTCTTGCGCTTGATGTCGGCGCCAATGGCGCTCAAAGTGAGATCACTGGAGTTGATCACAAAATCATTCCTTCTATGCCTTTGTAGGGTCTAAGGTCGCGACAGCCCCTGTGGTTTTCCGGAACAGGTCATGCCGGCGGGCTGTGCGTCTCCTACCCCAAGGTTATCCGAGGTTCCGCGTCATCGTGCGTTACTTCACAGCGAGCGAAAGCCAAGTAGCGATAAGATGGACCATTGATCTGTACTTGAAGTGCAGTCCCAGCCGATGGTTGCCGCTCCCGCTTTGCCGGATGCCGACCCTGAATGAGGAGAAAATGTCCAAGGAATCGTTGATGACGCTGGTCGCAGACGACTTGGATGACTCGCGCCTTCAAGGTCTTGGCATGTTCGTCTCGCTGAAGAGCATCAGCGATGCCGGGCATAACCATTCGCAGGTCTCCAACGAGCTTTTCGGACGCCTCGACTCGGAGCTCTTCGCCACTTTCGACGCCGATGAGCTGATCGCCTACACCTCCCAGCGCCCGCGGGTCTCTTTCCTGGGTGACCACTTCGCTGGATACCAGGCTCCACGCATGGAGATCTACCTGATGACCGATGAGATGGACCGCAAGTTCTGGTTCCTCACCGGTGTAGAACCCGACTTGAAGTGGGAACGCGTGATCGCGGAACTGCATTCCTTCATTGAAGCCTTCAACGTATCGCTGGTTGTGGGGACCGCATCGTTGCCGATGCCGGTGCCGCATACCCGCCCGGTAGGCGTTACCGCACATGGAAACCGCAAGGATCTGATCGAGAACATCTCGACGTGGAGCCCTACGGTGGAATCGCCAGCAGGTCTGGCCTCGCTGCTCGAAATTCGCCTGAGCGAAGCTGGCCGTGATGTCGTGGGATACTCCCTGCACACCCCGCACTACCTCGCCGAATCCGAGTACCCGGCCGTTGCCGTTGCGACGCTGGAATACGTAGGAGCGGCACTGAAGCTGGCTTTGCCAACGGACAAGCTGCGTGAGGCAGGTCGACTGGTCGACCAGCAGCTAGCCGAACAGCTTGAAACCAATAGCGATGTTCGCCAAATGGTCGACGGATTCGAAGAACGGTTCGATGCGCATGCCAAAGAGCATGAACCGCGCTCGCTGTTGCTGGATGAAGACGAGCAGATGGCGGATGCCGAGGAATTGGGCGCCAGCGCCGAGCATTTCCTTGCGGCCATTGAGAACACTGAAGATTGGTTGAAAAACGGTCACATCGAACCGTTGCCAGGTGATCACGACCAGTGAGCCAGGCCCATCTGAATTCACCAAAGTCGTGGGTTGTCTTCGGCTTCGCAATTCTTGCCTACATTTCTGCAATTTCGCAGCGCACCAGCTTCGGCGTCGCTGGCATCCAAGCCACCGAACGATTTGATGCCAGCGCGCAGATTTTGGCGACCTTCTCCGTCGTGCAGCTGGTTGTCTATGCCGGCGCGCAGGTGCCCGTAGGGCTGCTGCTGGATAAATTCGGTCCGCGCATCCTGATTACCTGCGGCGCCCTGCTGATGGCCGCAGGTCAAGCGTTCCTTGCGATTTCAGTCAACGTCCCCATGGGGTTGGCCGGGCGCGTCATGGTTGGCATGGGCGATGCGATGGTCTTCGTATCGGTGCTCAAGCTGTTGCCCCTATGGTTCTCCGGCTCGCGAATCCCGGTGCTGACCCAGCTCACCGGTACCTTCGGCCAGCTCGGCCAGCTCATCAGCCTCTTTCCTTTCCATATGATCTTGCTGGGCGTCGGCTGGTCCGCGGCGTTCTCGGTCATGTCCGGTTTCGCTTTTGCCACCTTCATCACCACGATCGCTTTCGTGCGCAATGGCAGGACCTGGGAAGGGTCCGGCCAGGGGGAGCAGGAGACCGGCTCGCGGATCGCCCGGGCCTGGAAACAGCCAGGAACCCGTTTGGGGTTCTGGACCCACTTCTCCACGGCATTCATGATCAACACCTTCATGATGACCTGGGGCTATCCTTTCCTTGTCGAAGGCCAAGGCATAGACGGTGCGCTGGCATCGGGCTTGATGGCGGTGTTCGTTGTCGTTTCCATCGTGGTGGGACCGATCCTCGGCGCCCTGACCTCGCGCCATGCCAGCCAGCGTTCCAACTTTGCCCTGGGCATTGTCGGCTCAATCCTGGTGATGTGGGCAGTCGTCCTATTCTGGCCAGGGCAGGCCCCGCTATGGATTCTGGTGCTATTGATGATCGCCATTGCCGCCGGTGGCCCGGCCTCCGTAATCGGCTTCGACTTCGCCCGAACGTTCAACCCGCCGCAGGTGCTGGGAACGGCCACCGGCCTGGTGAACACCGGCGGGTTCATAGGTGCCTTTGTCACGATCTACGCCATCGGATTCATCATGGACATGCTGTATAAGGCCAACGGCTCGGTGGGCGAGCTCTACAATCTTCAGGCCTTCCGCGTGGCCCTGTCAGTCCAGTTCGCCATGGCATTGCTCGGTATGGTGTTCATGGTCGTTGAACGCCGCAAGGCACGCCGCTTCCTCGCCGAGCAGTAAGCCCGCACCGGGGCGATCCGAAAGGTTCTCCACAGCTCGCAGCCTCTGACCTCATGCGCCAAGCGCAGCGTTGCACCGTGGAGCCATGACAACTACACCGGAACGCCACCCTCTCTCGCTGTCCAGTTGCGAGGACATCTTGGCGTATGTGCCCCATGCCCTAGGTTTCTATCCTCAGAATTCGGCCGTGCTGATGCTGATAGACGAGGACCATCTGGAAGCGACCTTGCGAGTTGATCTGCCCGAGGAAAACACGGCTGCAGAGCTTGGGACGTGGACCGCGCAGCTGCTGAGCCTGCTAGAACGAATGCCCCATATCCAAGGGGTGGTTCTGGTGGTCTATGCGCCCGAAGGAACGTCGGCCGGCTCCGGTATTCCCTACGCGGATCTGGTCGCGCAGCTAGAGCAGGGGCTGACAAGCAAAAAGGTCTTGCTGCGTCACAGCTGGTGCCGGCAGGATCGTGTGGTCTGGAACTACGCGACCGATGATTACGCAGAGCCGACGCCCGTGCGCCCGGTGGAAACGAACGAAACGCATTTGTCGTTGGTCTTCGCCGGGTCGGCTCCGTTGGATATTCCATGGGACGGTAGCGGAATCCCGCAATGGCCGCAGGCTGCTGAGATCCTGAAGATCATCTCGAATCAGCAGCACAACGTCGTCAACTGCTTGGAAGCGTGGCTGCAGACCATGGACCTAGCTGAGCCAGAAGCCCGGGCCTGGATTCACGATGAGCATGAGCATGCCGCATTGCTACTGGGTTCCTTGGAAGTGAAAATCGTGCGTGACCTTCTTCCGTACCTGGCTGGTCAAGGACTTGAAGCGTCACTGGATGTGCTGTTCGGCGTGATGCGCGGGGATCGCGAAGCTGCCGCCGCGCCGTTGACCAACTATTTGCTGGGACGTGGTTGGCATGCTCCGGACTGGCAGCGGATTGACCGGTTGTGGCTGGTCGCCAGAGACCTGCTCGGCGTTGCTGAAGGCAACGCGCGGCAGGCCCTGCTGTGCATTCTTGCGTGGATCGAGTGGGCGCGAGGCAGGGGATCCATGGCGTTGTGCCTGTTGGGGCGAGCGGTCGAGGAAAACCCGAATTACGAGCTGGCCAGGCTGCTGCAAAAGCTGATGTCCCATGGAATCATGCCAGAATGGGCGACCGACCAATTGCGGGCATGGCGTGCTAGTTTCAGCTGAGCAGCAACAGCCGGAGTGTCTCAAGTGGTGTCCTGGTGGCAATTCATGGATAATGGGACAACAGACCCGGTTAGGTTCGAATTGCCTATGTCTTGAAATCTCCGGATTTCGGGAACATTAGGCGGGCTTGATGCGTTGATATCAATGTGCCAGCCCTCGGTGTTTAGTCAATGATTAAACGCCATCGGACTTGACAGGGTCATAGTGGTGTTACCGGCAGGTGCATCCGGAACGCATCGTTAGAAAGGTTATTCGTGTCATCTTCTGAGACGAACGCTAATCGCAAAGCAACTGAGGCCGAGGTTGAAGCGGCCGAGGTCGAGGCAGCCGCCCCTGCAGCGAAGAAGCGCGCTACCAAGGCCAAGCCTCGGACTAAAAAGGTCGCTGCTGAAACTGCAGCGCAAGACGAATCAACCGGAGCGTCGGCTGACGCCGATGACGATGTTGAGCAAGGCACCGATTCGAAGGACTCGAAGTCTGAGGATGATTCGAAGGGCTTCACCCTTTCAACCGGTGACGATGATGCTCCACAGCAGCAGGTCATGGTCGCTGGAGCGACCGCTGACCCAGTCAAGGATTACCTGAAGCAGATCGGCAAGGTCGCGCTGCTGAACGCTGAGCAGGAAGTTGACTTGGCTCTGCGCATCGAAGCGGGCCTGTTCGCAACTGACAAGTTGGAAAAGGACGACGGCTCGATGGACCAGCGCTTGCGCTGGGACTATGAGCAGATCATCCACGACGGCAAGATCGCCAAGAACCACTTGCTGGAAGCCAACCTTCGCCTCGTAGTTTCGCTGGCCAAGCGCTACACCGGCCGCGGCATGCTGTTCCTGGACCTGATCCAGGAAGGCAACCTTGGCCTGATCCGTGCAGTGGAGAAATTCGACTACACCAAGGGCTTCAAGTTCTCGACCTACGCCACCTGGTGGATCCGCCAGGCAATTACCCGTGCCATGGCTGACCAGGCACGTACCATTCGTATTCCAGTGCACATGGTTGAAGTCATCAACAAGCTGGCACGTGTCCAGCGCCAGATGCTCCAGGACCTGGGCCGCGAACCAACCCCAGAAGAGCTGGCCAAGGAATTGGACATGACCCCTGAAAAGGTTGTCGAAGTCCAGAAGTATGGTCGCGAACCAATTTCCTTGCACACCCCATTGGGTGAAGACGGCGACTCCGAATTCGGTGACCTCATTGAAGACTCGGAAGCAGTAGTCCCAGCCGATGCAGTTTCGTTCACCTTGTTGCAGGAGCAGCTCCACTCGGTGCTCGACACGCTCTCAGAGCGTGAAGCAGGTGTGGTGGCCATGCGCTTCGGCCTGACCGATGGCCAGCCTAAGACCTTGGATGAAATCGGCAAGGTCTACGGTGTGACTCGTGAACGCATTCGCCAGATCGAGTCCAAGACGATGTCCAAGCTTCGTCACCCATCGCGTTCCCAGGTGCTGCGCGATTACCTAGACTAAGAATCTGAGGATGTGGCCAGTAGTTCATTCATTGAACTGCTGGCCACATTTTTATTTGCCGTTAATGCAAGAAGAAGGTGACCCAGAATTGGGTCACCTTCTCGAATTAGTGGCTGGCAACGAGTTTAGTCGTTGGCGTCCACCTTGGGCTTTTCATAGAGTCGCGAGGACTCATCCTGCCAGACCGAAGTCTGCGGACGCAGTTTCGGTTCTACATCGCGGGCATGGTGAGCGCAGAAGAGCAACTCACCGCCTGTCGAAGCCAGCACGGCTCGCACGTAGGCCTGTGCGCCGCAGCGGTCGCACCGGTCGAGGGCGTTCAGTTCACGACTAGCGGTCGTAGTAGTCATTGCCAGCCTCCTAAAGTTGATGGTTACTCTATACAACCAGCTTGGGCTCCGACTTTATCCCGATTTGCCTGTTCTTTCGCTCACCGCGTAGCGCATGTGGATAAGGTCATAGGAGACCGGCGTGCTGGGCAGCACCGGAAAATAGCGGGTATTCGAACACATTAACGATTAGAATATGGAATAAGACGTACTTTCTCATGCAAGTAGGAGACAACAGCTCAGTGGCTTCATCCGACAATTACAGCGCCCGGCACCTTTCGGTCTTGGAAGGCCTGGAAGCGGTTCGTAAGCGCCCAGGCATGTACATCGGCTCCACCGACTCCCGTGGCTTGATGCATTGCCTCTGGGAGATCATCGATAACTCAGTTGACGAAGCGCTGGGCGGTTTCGGCCAGGCAATTGACGTCATCTTGCACTCTGACGGCTCCGTTGAAGTCCAGGATGACGGCCGCGGCATTCCTGTCGATGTTGAACCCAAGACAGGCTTGAGCGGTTTGGAAGTTGTCTTCACCAAGCTGCACGCCGGCGGCAAGTTCGGTGGTGGCTCCTACAGTGCTTCGGGCGGTCTGCACGGCGTGGGCGCCTCGGTCGTCAACGCCTTGTCGGCCCGTTTGGACGTCGAAGTTGACCGCGGTGGCAAGACCTACGGCCTGCAGTTCCGTCGTGGAGAGCCAGGCAAATTTACCGATAAGGGCCGCAAGAAAGCGGACGCTTCTTTCAAGGCTCATGAGACGGCGACGGCTCCGGGCGTTATCGGCAAAGCCAAGCGGGGCGTGACTGGAACGCGCATTCGCTACTGGGCGGATAACCATATCTTCACCCCGGATGCGAAGTTCTCCTATAAGGATTTGCAGGATCGAGCGCGCCAGACCTCCTTCTTGGTTCCTGGGTTGCGCATCACCCTGCGCGATGAACGTGGATTACCGGATACCCCGGGTGCGGACGGGCCTCATGAGGAAGTGTTCCAGCATGATGGCGGCATCAGCGAGTTCGTCGACTATCTGAGCAGCGACTCGCCGGTCACGGACATCTGGCGTTTCCATGGGAGCGGATCGTTCCATGAAAAGGTTCCGGTCATCGATGGCAGTGGTCGCAGCCATATCGAAGATGTGCAGCGTGTCTGCGAAGTTGACGTCGCGGTGCGTTGGGGAATCGGCTACGAAACCTCGCTGCGCAGCTTCGTGAATATCATTGCGACCCCCAAGGGCGGTACGCATACTGCCGGCTTCGAACAGGCCATGCTCAAGTCCTTCCGCAAGAACGTGGAGGCCAATGCGCGGAAGCTCAAGTTCGGCCAGAAGGACAAGCTGGAGAAGGACGACGTGCTGGCGGGCATGACTGCCGTGCTGACCGTCCGACTGGCAGAGCCGCAGTTCGAAGGGCAGACCAAGGAAATTTTGGGTACACCGCAGGTGCGCCAGATTGTTTCCAAGGTGCTGGAGAAGGCACTCAACGACCGACTGGGATCCAATAAGCGCAACGAGAAGGCTGAAGCGTCCACGCTGCTGGAGAAGGTCGTCAACGAGATGAAATCTCGCGTGTCGGCACGTATGCACAAGGAAACCCAGCGTCGCAAGACCGCTTTGGAGTCTTCTTCGCTGCCAACCAAACTGCTCGATTGCCGCAGCAAGGAAGTTGGAAAGTCTGAACTGTTCATCGTCGAGGGCGACAGCGCATTGGGCACTGCCCGTCTCGCGCGCTCCAGCGAGTACCAGGCGCTGCTGCCAATTCGAGGCAAGATCCTCAACGTGCAAAAAGCCTCGATTTCGGACATGCTCTCGAACGCGGAGTGCGCAGCGATGATCCAGGTGATTGGGGCCGGTTCGGGGCGCAGCTTCGACATTGAGCAAGCCCGATACGGCAAGATCATCTTGATGACTGATGCTGATGTTGACGGTGCGCACATTCGGACATTGCTGTTGACGTTGTTCTATCGCTACATGCGTCCCATGATCGAGCACGGTCGCGTCTATGCAGCGGTTCCGCCGCTGCACCGCATTGAGGTGATCAATCCGGGGTCGAAGCAGAATGAGGTTATCTACACCTACTCTGAGGCGGAAATGACCAAGCTGCTGGCCAACTTGGAGAAGGAAGGCCGACGCTACAAGGAGCCGATCCAGCGCTATAAGGGCCTAGGCGAAATGGACGCGGACCAGCTGGCTGAAACCACCATGGACCTGCGTCATCGTATGCTGCGCCGTGTCGGCATCGAGCATGCGCAGGCAGCCGAGGAGGTCTTTGATCTGCTGATGGGCTCCGACGTAGCGCCTCGCAAGAAGTTCATTATCGACGGCGCCGACGATCTTGAACGAGATCGTATCGACGTCTAGAGCAATGCAAACGGCGAAGTCCCTGGCCC
>NZ_JBLVOC010000016.1:48025-55844 GCF_053543575.1 Glutamicibacter sp. AGC84 | reverse complement strand
GGGTCCAGGGACTTCGCTGTTTGCGCCAAGAGAGTGCTACCAGTCCAGCAACCGCGGTGCGATGAGCAGGACTGTCGGGCAGATCAGCAACATGATGGTGCTCAGGAGCACTAGTGCGCGCTGCGGGCGGCCCAGCGGATCCTGCGGGGAGAGCAAGCGTTGCAGCCGGCGGGAGGAGACTTCACCATCTGGCATACCAACTAGGCCGGCACTGGACGAATGATTCTTTGACGACGAATCATCCATTGCTGCGGCGGTGGCGACAGTGACAATGGCTTTGAGCAAAGTGTGCCTATTGACTTTTTCCAGTGCTTTGTCGTCGGCGAGCATTTCTATCAGTTGGCGCACTGCGTCGAGGGCAAGACGTGAAGTCGGTAGCCAAGGCAACGCTTCGTGCCACGCCGTGAATGCCAGGATCAGCAGATCATGCCGTTGATCCAAATGGGAGCGTTCATGGGCAATAACCGCCTGTTGCTCTTCGGCAGAGAGCTGGGTGAGCAATCCGCGCGATAGCACGGTCACCGATTGCGAAATCCCCGGCACGCAATATGCAACAGGCATGTCGTGATCAATCACTAGGGTATTTGGCCGCGTCTGGGACGGGTTGCTCAAGAGGCGCAGCAGATGCCGGTGCTTGGTTCGTTGGCGAGAGATGCGCCAAGCCGCTCGTATGAGGGTTAATACCAGGTGAAATCCGAAGAGCAGTGCTGCGCTCAAGGCGAACAGGTGCACTTCGCCGGGGTCGGGCACACTGGGATCTCCCATTATCAGGAGCCAGCCGCCATGAAGCGCGGAGATGAGGTCATCGCCCAATGGGGCCAAGCCCCAGACAAGCATCGAGCCGATCATGGAAAGTCCACCGCCTAATGCGATGGCTTGCCAAAGGAGTACCGCTTGCACTGGTGAGCGGGCGGTCCATTTAGCCTTGGATAAAGCCAACGGCGTCGGCCACGCCAATGCGATAGCCAACGCCGCTAGGAAATATGAGGTGAGAAGCACTCAGTCCCCGAAGTTCTTCTAAATTATGCGGACTTTACTGAGTCCAAGATAGCACGCAGGGATGCTGCCTCGTCGGGGGAGATGCCTCCGATGAATCGTGCCAGGACTGCTTCACGGTCCTGGGCGGTGCCCAGGGCGTCGTTGAGCAGTCCAACGGTGTGATCCTCACGGGAGGATGAAGCTGCGTACCGGTGAGGGCGGGTAGTGCGCTCGCGCTCTACCAAACCCTTCTTTTCGAGACGGGCTAGCACAGTCAGCACCGTAGTGACTGCGAGTTCTTTCGCGTCGGTGCCAAGCGCCGCCAAATCATCACGAAGGTCATTCGCGGTGAGTGGTTCTGCAGAATCCCACAGAAGATCCATGACGGAGCGTTCCAGATCGCCAAGGCTGGCCACTAGGTCGTACCTCACTTGCATTAGTTTTGACGCGGTTGCTTGACTCATGGAGTGCAAGCACACTGCTTGGGTTCTTAATTGTAGCCATCTTTCCACAATATTTCTACGGCATGTAAAAGAGAGGGGTGAGTACATGCTTTACCCGTTTCGCAATGAGGTGCGAGAATGTCGCGGGTGAAACTTGTTGACTTGGGTTTTTTAAGAACCGTAGACACAACCCTGTCAATAGGCTTAGTATTTGCGCCCACGTGCGCACTGGCGAAGTTTCCAGTTTCTGAAATTGCTCATCGTCTCGATTTCTACACGCTGTCGAAATCGTCTATGGTGGCCTTGGAGAACTTTTCTACGGAACGTAGAAAAGTGATTGAACTTCGATCCCACGATAGTTGAGGAATCCATGGATGCTCTAGAGATTGCCCGCTGGCAATTCGGCATTACGACGGTCTACCACTTCCTGATGGTGCCCCTGACCATTGGACTAGGCCTGACCGTGGCCACGCTGCAAACCATGTGGCATCGCACCGGTAACGAGCACTGGCTGCGAATGACAAAATTCTGGGGCAAGCTTTTCCTGATCAACTTCATCATGGGCATCGCCACGGGCATTGTACAAGAGTTCCAGTTCGGCATGGCTTGGAGCGAATACAGCCGCTATGTAGGGGACGTATTCGGAGCGCCGTTGGCCATGGAAGCACTGCTGGCCTTTTTCGTAGAATCTACATTCCTGGGGCTCTGGATCTTCGGCTGGAAGAAGCTTCCCAAACGCGTGCACCTGGCAACCATCTGGTGCGCATCCCTGGCAACGATCTTTTCCGCCTACTTCATCCTTGTTGCGAACTCATGGATGCAGCACCCGGTTGGAACGAAAATAGTTGACGGCCGAGCCGTGATGACCGACGCATGGGCGGTGTTCACCAACAACACGGCGCTAGTGACGTTCCCGCACACTATTTTCGGTGCCTTCGCCGTTGCCGGCGGCTTCCTGCTGGGCATCTCATGGTTCCATCTCTACCGCCGACGCAAAGAAGGCATCGACTCGGTGGATGCCAACGGATATGTTGTCGTGGGCGAAGATCCCAGCCGCGGTAAAAGCCGTGACAAGGTGGACTACCAAGTCTGGATCAAGTCCCTGCGCATCGGCGCAGCGGTAGCAATGGTCGCGTTCCTCGGTGTGGCACTGAGCGGGCACGAACAAGCAAAGCTCATGTTCGAGCAGCAGCCGATGAAAATGGCTGCTGCGGAGGCAGCTTGCCATGATGGAACAGGCTTCTCGGTGCTGTCCTTGGGAGATATCACAGCCAAGGGTTCAACCAACTGCGACAACGTCGTAGCGGTCTTCGAAATCCCGGGCATTCTCTCGTATCTGGCCAATGGGGATTTCACCACCGAAATCAAGGGCGTGAACACGCTGATTCCGGAATACCAAGAAAAATACGGCAAGTACTATCCGAATGATGAATCCTTCGGCAAGTACGCAGGCCAGGAAATCAACTACCTGCCAGTGATGGAAGTGACCTACTGGGGCTTCCGCTTGATGATCACCCTCGGCGGGCTCTCGGCATTGGCTGCAGGCATTGCGCTATGGATCACCCGCAAGGGCACCGTCCCAGAAAACAAATGGCTCTCGCGCCTTGCCCTGCTAGGCATTGCCGCACCCTTCGGCGCAAACGCCACTGGCTGGATTTTCACCGAAATGGGCCGGCAGCCATTCACTGTAGTCCCCAACCCGCAGATGGGTGGCGTGGACCAGGTGTTCATGTACACCGCAGCATCGGTCTCTCCGACAGTGAGCGCAGGAGAACTGCTCTTCTCGCTGATCGCGCTCACGACAATCTACGGTGTGCTGCTGGTCGTGGAACTGGTGCTGCTCAGCCGCTACATTCGTGGCGGCGTGGCATCGGCAATGCCGGAGCTTGAACCGTCAGATCATTCACCAGCGGACGGCCCCTCGGACCCGGACAACGATGACGACGACGTACTGGCCTTCGCCTACTAGCGGCACGGACTAAGGAGAACATCAATGGATTGGCTTCCAACACTTTGGTTCATTGTGATCGCGCTGCTCTGGTGCGGCTATCTCTTCCTCGAAGGCTTTGACCTCGGGGTGGGCATGCTCATCGGTCTCGGCCGTTCCACCGAGAAGCGCAAACGGCTCTTGCTCAATACCATCGGCCCGGTCTGGGATGGCAATGAGGTATGGCTGCTGACCGCCGGCGGTGCGACCTTCGCAGCGTTTCCGCACTGGTACGCCTCGCTGTTCTCGGCCCTCTACATTCCGCTGACCTTTGTCCTGCTGGCGTTGATTTTCCGTGCCGTTGCCATTGAGTACCGAGGCAAGGCGATCACCGCAGCAACCCGGAAAGCTTGGGACCTGGCCTTGGGAATCGGATCGCTGGTGGCCGCCTTCGGTGTCGGTGCCATGCTGGCATTGACCACCTTGGGTCTGCCTTTGAACGAGAACGGCGACCGAATCGGAGGGGCCTTCGCGTGGCTGAACTGGCATGCCGTCCTCGGCGGCGCAGCAGTGGTGGCGTTCTGCTGGATCCATGCGTTGGCATTCCTGCGGTTGAAAACCGACGGAAAAGTCCGCCATGAAGCAGGAAAGCTCGTAGGCCGCTGGCTGCCGCTAGCAATCCTGCCCTTAGTTGCGTGGGTCCTGCTGGTGCTGCTGGACAACGATTCCACCATCGCCTGGGCGGTGTTGGGCCTGGCAGCGGTCTGCCTGGCCATTTCGATAGCCAGCGGCCGCGCTGGGCGCGAGGGACTCTCCTTCATCGCCCTGGGCGCCACCTTGCTCGCCGGGGTCGCAGCGATCTTCACCGCCGCTTACCCGGTAGTGCTGCCATCGACCATCGACCCGGCCTTCGACCTGACCGTGGCTAACGCGTCCAGCACTGCCTACACCCTGAAGCTCATGAGCGTCGTGGCCGCCTTCGGCGTGCCAATGGTCCTGGCGTACCAGGCCTGGAGCTACTGGGTCTTCCGCAAGCGCTTGCGCGAAGAGCACATTCCAGAAACTCATCGAGTCGTCTCCATCATCAAGTAACCGCATTTCCGAGGGAAAGAAGTAGTAATGCCAGCCCCGCGATTCCTGCCGCGTGAACTGATCACGCCACGACAATTCCTGGTTTTGGCGCTGTTCTCCGCGCTCAAAGTCGTCGGGCTGGTATTCGTCGCCTACGCGCTGGGCCAATGGATCGCCACCATGGCCGCTGGAGGCGCCAATGGATCGCACCTGCTGATCCTGGCCCTGGCCGGCGCCGCGCTTCGAGCGCTCAGCGCATGGGGATTGAACGCCAGCGCCCGCCGCATGGGCCTGGGCGCGAAGGAACGGCTACGGCTGAACCTGGTGCGCAGGCAAGCCGCGCAACCAGCCATCGTCCCCGCGGCGGAACAGCATTCCATACCGGTCACCGCCACCTTGGCCAGCCATGGCCTTGAGAAGCTCGATGACTACTTCACCAAATTCATTCCTGCGCTCATCGGCGCCCTGGCCGTCCCGCTGCTGCTTGGCCTCTACATTCTGCAGCTGGACTGGATCAGCGCAGTGGTGCTGCTCCTGACGATCCCGCTGGTGCCGGTGTTCATGGCATTGATCGGCATGCACACCCAGGACACCCTCAACGAATCCCAAGCCACCTTGGATCGGCTTGCCCACCAGCTCTACGAACTCGCCCAGGGCTTGCCCGCACTGCTGGGCTTGGGCCGGGCACGGGCGCACGGCAGCGCCATCGCCGCCGTCAGCAGCAAATACCGGGCGGCCACCATGGCCAACCTGAAAACCGTATTCATGTCCAGCTTCTGGCTGGAACTGATCGCAACCCTTTCGGTGGCGGTTCTCGCGGTGATGATCGGCGTGAGACTGGTCAGCGGGAATATGGATCTCGCCGCCGGGCTGATAATCCTCATTCTGGCACCCGAGCTGTTCTCGGCACTGCGCGAAGTGGGCTCTGCCTACCATGCGGCCGATGACGGGCTGGCTGCCTACCAGAAGTACACAGCCATCACCGCTGCCACCCCGGTCCATCAGCTTCGTGCCAGCACGGCCAGGAACGCAGATAGCGTCCTGGACGTCGCGGACCTGCGGATCAGCTACGATGGCATGCATCCAATCCACCAAGCCGTGAATATTCAGTTGCGCGCGGGGGAGCGCCTGGTATTGTCCACTGCCAGCGGTTCGGGCAAGAGTACGCTGCTCAAGCTGATCGCCGAGGCGCACAGCAGCGACAACACCTTCGATCCGGCCTTGGCCACCGGGCGGGTCTTCATAGCCGGCCGGCTTGCAGTGATTAGCCAGCATCCGCAATTCAACGCAGCAACCGGCAACGGGCAACTGGACCAGGACGCCCCCGCGGCATCGGCTGAACTGCGCCGAGAGCTCAGCTCCCGGCTATCGATGGAGTCCATGCTCGAGCGCCCGATCGGTGAATATTCACCCGGCGAGCTGCGCCGCCTGGAAGTGCTGCGCGCGTTGCTGCGGGTTCACAGCGACGACCACTGCACCGTGCTGCTGGCCGATGAGCCTACCGCGCACCTCGATGAGCGCAACGCCCAGCAAGTACGCGAACTGCTGAGTGAACTTCCAGCCCGCTGCGCGATGCTGGTCGCCAGCCACGACCCCGCCTTCGGGCAGGACGAACGTGCGGGCAGCATAGCGCATGGTGCTGGCCCTGCCCACCGTGAAGAATCCGCAGGCAACCGGTCGCGAGCCACCGCGGCAACGCAGCCTGGCGCCACTGGCCAACGGCCGGTGAAGTCCAAGTTCACCCCGATGCGCGACTTGCTTGCCGGGTACAAAGCTGCCCCCAAGGGCGTGCTCTGGGGGACAGCCAGCGTGCTATGCGCCGTGGCGCTCGCGGCCCTGAGCGGTTGGCTGATCGTTGAAGCCAGCTACCAGCCTCCCATCTTGCACCTGACCGTAGCCTTCGCGATGGTCCGAGGCCTGGGCATCGGACGGGCTGCCTTCCGCTACCTGGAACAGCTCGCGATCCACGACGCGGTGCTGGCCTATGCCTCGGATTTGCGCGAGAAGATGTGGAACGCGATGGTGGCCAACCCCGCACAGTGGGGCTTGCTGACCCGTTCCTCGGTCATCCTGCGATTCTTGCTGGCCGAGGTCGATGAACTGCGCGACCTATTGGCCCGGGTGCTGTTCCCGCCGCTGCAGGCAATCGTAGTGTGGGTTGCAGCAGCAACGGCCTTGTACTTCATCCAGCCCGAATTCGGATATCTGGCCCTCGGTGCGCTGCTGGTGCTGGTCTTCCCGGTGCGTTGGCTTGTGCAGCGCATTGAAGGCGAACACCTCGTGCATCAGCTCAGCCACCGGATGCAGATGAACCAGAGCGTGCTGGGCATCTTGCGGCACAAGTCCGCACTGCGCAGCAATCAGGCCATGGAACGGACCATTGGCCGGTTCCAGGACGCCGAAGCACGCAATACGCAGCGCGCTCGCCGGCATGCCCTGGGCCAAGGCAGCGCCACGGCCCTGGCCACGTTGACCAGCGTATTGCTTGCCATTGCCATCACCGCGCTATCGCACAGCAGCGCATCGTTTACGGCACTGGCCGTGCTCCTGGGCCTGGCCTTGGGGGAGAGCGCTGGCAATGCCCTGCTGGCGGTGCAGCAGGGGCGGGCGCTGAAGGTACTGTCATCGAAGCTGGAAGAACGCGGCATGCAAAGCCACGGCGCGCGAGCAGCGCAGCACAACCCGCCGGTGAAGCAAAGCAGGATCGCCGGCTTCGATGCGCAAGCGCTGAGCCTCGGGTACGAGCAGGGAACGCCAGTTCTGCAGAATCTGAACGCCCGCATCCCGGCAGGGCAATGGACGGCCATTACCGGTCCATCGGGTTCTGGCAAATCGACGTTGCTCACCGCGTTGCTGGGCGCGTTGCCAGCGCAGTCGGGCACGTTGAAGGGCATCGATGCCCGCGGGAACCTGCTGGATCTAGAGCAGGCAGACCTGTCATCGGTTGCCTGGTGCCCGCAAGAGGCGCACCTCTTCGACTCCTCGATTCGCCGGAACCTGATGCTGGGCGTCACTGAAGGCCAGCTGCGCAGCGATGCGCAGCTGGAAGAAGTGCTGGATCAAGTCGGGCTGTCGGACTGGTTGGCAACACAGCCAGAAGGCCTCGAGGCACGCATCGGTTCCGGCGGGCACCAGCTCTCCGGCGGTCAGCGGTGCAAGCTCGCCGTGGCCCGTGCCATGGTGGGCGGCCACCAGATCATCTTGCTTGATGAACCGACTGCCCATCTGGGGGTGGATGAAGCCCAGGACCTGCTTTCCACCTTGCATCTCGCCCTTGCCGGACGAACCGTCGTCTTGATCACCCATGACCAGATGCTTGCCGGGCAGTGCACCCACCGCATTGAACTGGGAAGCCAGAAGCCCAGGGTCAGCGCATAGGACTGCGGCGTCGCTTCCACCC
>NZ_JBLVOC010000016.1:40714-48005 GCF_053543575.1 Glutamicibacter sp. AGC84 | reverse complement strand
GGAAACGACGCCGCGTTCAGTTCTGGCGCTGCTGGATTAGAGGATTACTCCACCGTCGTCGAAAGGCAGCGCGTCTTCGCCCGGCGTGATGGCCGGGGCCGCTTTTGCCTTGGTTGTCTCGGGAATCAACGCTTCTTGCCGCGCGGTTGCCTGGAGGTCCTGGGCAGCAGGTGCTGCAGAAGCATCGTGCCCGCCGGCAATGGTTCCGCCAATGATGTTCACTGACTGGGCCAAAGGCGCGCCCGAACCATCGCGCTTGCCATATTCGGTAGGCAAAGCACGCACTACGCCTGCCGTGGAGCTGGCACGCGCAGGACCCTGGCCGGCATAGCCCAGCTGCAGGTAGTCCTCACCCTTGACGAAACGGTGAGCGCGCACGCCCGCGGTGGCGCGGCCCTTCGCCGGGAACTCGGAGAAGTCGGTGAGCTTCACCGACTGGCCCGAGGTGCCAGGAAGGGTCTGCGAACCGGCAGCGATCGTGGCTACCACCGCGTCGCCAGCACCGGCAGGAACCACACCGAAGAAGATCACCTGGTCATCGGCGGCGAGCTTGATGCCGGCCATGCCTTGTCCGGTGCGGCCCTGGGCACGCACCGCCGAAGCGCTGAAACGCAGCAGCTGAGCCTGCCTGGTCAGGAACACCAGCTCATCGGCATCCTCGGCCGGCGCCGCGGCAATCACGACGTCGGTGTCCTTGAGCGTGATCGCCTCGAACTCGTCACGGTTCAGCGGGTAGTCCGGGGTGACCCGCTTGACCACACCGTTCTTGGTGCCCACGGCAATCACCTGGTTCAGCGGAACCAGTGCCACCGCGCTTTCGCCCTTGCCCAGCTTGAGGAACTCGGAGATCGGCACGCCGTGGGCCAGCTGCGGGAAGCCATGGGATTCGGGAAGCACCGGAACATCGATCAGCGAGATGCGAATAATCCGTCCGACACTCGTCAGCGCTCCGATCTCACCACGGGCGCTGGAAGCAACCTGCGAGGTGAGCACGTCGTGCTTGATGCGCGCCGCGGAGTAGTCCACGACGTCCCGATCAGGAGTCCGGGCGAGCTGCCCCGTGGCCGAGAGCAATACCCAGCACGGGCTGTCGGAGACTTCCATGGCCAACTTGGCCTTCTTGCCTGTCCCGACTTCTTCAGGCAACGCGGTGCCCTTCAGCGGTGCCAGCTGAGCAGACTTCAGCAGCTTGGTCCGGCGCGGGGTGCCGAAAGTGTCGGCCATTTCCCCGAGCTCATCGGAAACCAGGGTGCGCAGCAGCTCATCGGACTCCAAAATGGCGCGCAGTTCCTCGATTTCGTTGCGCAGCTGCTCGGCTTCGGTCTCCAGCTCCAGCGTGGAGTACTTGGTCAGCTGGCGCAACCGCAGTTCCAGGATGTGGCTGGCCTGCGGCTCGCTCAGGTCGAAGACCGTCATCAGGCGTTCGCGTGCTTCTGCGGTCTGCTCGGAGGAACGGATAATGGCAATGACATCGTCAATATCAACGATGGCAATCAGCAGGCCCTCCACCAGATGCAAACGGTCTTCACGCTTGGCCAGGCGATGCGCGGTGCGACGGCGTACAACATCCAGTCGGTGGTCCACATACACGGTGAGCAGTTCGCCCAGCCCCATGGTGCGTGGCTGGCCGTCGACCAGGGCAACGTTATTGATGCCGAAGGAGTCTTCCATCGGGGTGTACTTGTACAGGCTGGCCAGGACAGCGTTCGGGTTGAAACCGTTCTTCAGCTCGATAACCAGCTTCAGGCCGTGATGCCGGTCGGTCAGGTCGACAACATCGGAGATGCCGGAGATCTTCTTGCTGTTGACGCCATCCTTGATCTTCTCGATGACCTTTTCAGGGCCCACGCCATAAGGCAGTTCGGTGACTACCAGGCCCGACTTGCGTGCGGAGATCTTCTCCAGGGCCACGGTAGCTCGGGTGCGGAACAAGCCACGACCGGTGCGGTAGGCATCCTTGATGCCGTCCAAACCGGTAATGCTGCCGCCCGAGGGCAAATCCGGGCCCGGAATGAACTTCATGAGTTCTTCGACGGTGGCGTCAGGTTCCTTGAGCAGGTGTTGCGCAGCAGCGACAACTTCGCCCAGATTGTGGGGAGCCATGTTGGTGGCCATGCCCACGGCAATGCCGGTGGTGCCATTGACCAGCAGATTGGGGAATGCTGCCGGCAGCACTTCGGGCTGCATGAACTGGTTGTCGTAGTTCGGGACGAAGTTCACGACCTCTTCATCCAGGTTAGCGGTCATGGCAACAGCGGAGGCTGCCAGACGGGCCTCGGTGTAACGCGGGGCTGCCGGGCCGTCATCGAGCGATCCGAAGTTTCCGTGGCCATCGATCAACGGCAGCCGAAGGGAGAAGTCTTGGGCCAGGCGGACCATGGCGTCGTAGATCGCGGTGTCGCCATGGGGGTGCAGCTTGCCCATCACTTCGCCGACCACGCGGGCAGACTTGACATGGCCCTTCTCCGGGCGCAAGCCCATTTGCGCCATCTGGAAGAGGATGCGGCGCTGAACTGGCTTCAGCCCATCACGGGCATCGGGAAGCGCGCGGGAGTAGATCACCGAGTAGGCATACTCCAAGAAGGATGATTCCATTTCATTGGTGACGTCTATATCGACGATATTTTCAACGAAATCCGCTGGAATCTCTTCAGACTTCTTACGAGCCATTACTCTGTTCGTCCTTCATCTACTGTCTTAGGGCCGGAACTGCCGAATCTTCGTGTTGCATCTGGGCGCAACGCCGAACTGCCGACTATCCTAAGCCTATGGTGGATCGTAAACTTTCGGCGGCATATCCGGCGCATTGGGAAGCAGATGTTGTGCTTCGCGATGGGACAACTGCACACCTGCGACCGATTACTCCGCAGGATGCCCAAGCGCTCCAGGAGATGCACAAGCAGCAGTCTGAGACGTCAGTCTACTTACGCTATTTTACGTATAAGTCGTCACTGACCCCTAAAGAGCTCGAACGGTTCACCAATGTCGACCATGTGAATCGCGTCGCCTTCACCGTGGTTCGTGGCGCAAGGATCATCGGCGTCGGCCGCTACGACCGCTTGGATGACCCGAGGGAGGCGGAAGTCGCCTTCAACGTCTCGGACGAATACCAGGGCACTGGTATCGGCTCGATCCTCTTGGAGCATCTGGCCGCGGCGGCCCGTGAAAACGACATCGAGAAGTTCTCGGCCGAGGTTCTTCCAGAGAACCGGAAGATGCTCACCGTCTTCTCCGATGCCGGGTACGCGGTCGCACGGCATTTTGAAGACGGCGTAGTCATGCTCGAATTTTCCATCAGTCCCACCGAGAAATCCCGCGAAGTGACCGAGGCGCGAGAACACCGCGCCGAGGCGAGCAGTGTTGCTGCTCTTCTGGCGCCTAGGTCCGTTGCCGTCATCGGAGCCAGCCGCACCTGGGGCAAGCTGGGACACGACGTGCTGGAACAAATTGTGGAATCCGGGTACACCGGTGCCGTGTATGCGGTGAACGATGCGGCCTTGGAAGTGGGCGGCATGGTGGCCTATGGGAAGATCACCGAAATCCCGGGACCGGTGGATGTCGCCTTCCTGTGCATTCCGCGCGAAGGGGTCATGGAAGCCATCGGGGACTGCGCCACCCACGGGGTCAAATCCCTGGTCATCATGACCACCGGCTACGAAACTCCGGAAGGGTTGAGTGCCCAGCGTGAACTTGTGTCGCTGGCTCGTGCCAACGGCATGCGGGTGGTAGGGCCGGGTTCTGCCGGGCTGATGAATACCGACCCGCAGGTGAAGCTGTATGCCACCGGAAGCCACCACGTTCCGCCATCCGGAAACGTCGGATTCTTCACCCAATCGGCCGCCATGGGCACAATCATCCAGGGTGTGGCCTTGCAGCAAGGTGTTGGCCCCAGCAGCGCCATTTCCGCAGGCCTGCGCGCTGACGTATCCGGCAACGACGCGATGCAGTTCTTTGAGGACGACCTGCGTACCCATGTTGTCGCGTTGTACCTGGAATCCTTTGGCAACCCACGCAAGTTCGCACGCATCGCCCGGCGCCTGGCCCGCAGCAAGCCTGTGATCGTGGCTAAATCCGATGTGATGGGCCGCCGCCTTCCTCCGGGCCACTCGGTGCGCGTAGGCCAAGCGCCACCAGGTGCAATGAACGCAATTCTTCGCCAGTCTGGCGTGATTCGCGTGCGCTCATCAGAAGAGCTGCTGGATGTCACGGCCCTGCTTTCGGTCTTCCCTGCGCCGAAGGGCCCGAACGTTGCGATCCTGTCCAACTCCTCGACCATCGCAGAGGTGGTGTGCGACGTCGCCGAGGACAGGAACCTGAACACCGTCGTGCAGAGCGAAGAGCTGGACTACAGCATGGGCCAGTCCAAGGCCATTCCGGTGCTGCGCGCCCGGATCAAGGAACTGGTGGAAGACCCGCAGATCCACACCATTCTGCTGGCGCACCTGCCCTACTCGGAGCTGGATACCAGCGCAGTTCTGAAGGTCGCCAAGGAGTTCATTGGCCAGCCAAAACCAGTGGTGGCATTGGTTCCGGGCCTGGCGGATACGAAAATTACTGGCGGCCTGAAGCAGGGGATTCCGGTATACACCTCGCCAACCACCGTCATCGGCGCCCTGGCCAAGGCCTATGGATACCAGCAGTGGGTTGACGTTCCCTACGAGCCGATGAAGGATCCAGCTGGAATCGACGTGGACGGTGCCGCGGAGTACCTTGATGAATTGGTGCAGACCATCTCGGGGACCAACCTGCTGGAATTGGACGACGCGCAGGTGCAGAAGCTGCTGGACTTCTACGGGATCAAGTTCCTGTCCCATCGGGTGGTGCACACCGCAGAAGAAGCTGTTGCGGCGGCCGAAGAATTCGGCTGGCCGGTGGCACTGAAAGCCAACGACCCTGATCTGCGCCAACGCCTGGACTTGGGCGGCGTGCGCTTGAGCATCCCGGACAAGCAGAGCCTGGAAGCGAACTTCACGCATATGAAGTCGCTGATGGCGGTTTACGGCGTGGACTCCCTGGAAGTGCAGAGCATGGCTCCTGCTGGCCAGGCTTGCGTGGTCAAGGCCGTGGAAGACCCGTTGCTTGGTCCAGTCATTTCCTTCGGGCTCAGCGGCGATCCGGTAAACCTGCTCGATGATTGGGCCCACGGCGTGGCGCCGTTCTCCACCCATGATCTGGAACAGCTCATCCGCCGTCCGCGCAGCAGCGTGCGGCTCTTCGGCTACCAGGGATTGCCGGCGGTGGATCTTGATGCCCTGAAGGACTTCATCACCCGCGTCTCGCTCTTCAAGGACAACCATCCTGAAGTGACCGTTGCCAAATTCGCGCCGATCACCGTTGCCACCGATTCGTTGAGCGTGCTGGCGGTGAACATCCAGATCAGCAACGCTGAGCAACGCACAGATAGCGTCCGCCGGGCATTGCGTAATTGAGTGCAATCGCCGAAACGTGAATTGCCTGTGGCGACTGAGTAGAATTGGGGCATGAGTTCTCCAACGTATTCGACCACTCCTGGCGCTGAGCTTCAGCATGATCTGGTCCGTGCGGGTTTTTATCCGCAGATGGTCCAGGATGTACTGGCTGAAGCCATGATGGGCCAACCAGTGCTTGACCACTATGTACATCTGGAAACTCACTTCGACCATACCGAAGTGCACCGCCATATCACCGTTATGGTGATGAGTGAAAAGGTGCTTTTCATTGTGCACGTCGATGACCAGCAGCTTGACGACCACGGCAAGGACGTCATGGCGCAGGTCTCCGTCGAAATGATTTCCCTGGCCCGCATCGCCTCGGTTGCCACCAGTTACGTCTACCACCAGCCGCAGCATTACTCGGCCGCTGACCCGGTCAAGGAATTGACCTTTGGACTGTCCTGGAACGGAACCAAGCGGATTGATCTGGCCCCTGCCGCCTGTGCCGATCCGCAGTGCGATGCCGACCACGGGCTGAACGGCACCTCGCAGCCTGAGGACTTGGTCATCCGCGTCAGCGCCGAGGCCGACGGCCAGCAGGCCGTGAACAAGGCACGGGAATTCGCTGTCCGCCTGCGCCTGGCCACGATCGCCTGAGCATGATCGAGGAACAGAAACGCAGCAACCTTCCTGTCCCGGCACAGAAAATCCCGGACGCGCCCAAATACGGCCAAGCTACGCTGTCGGAGATCCTTCCGTCGGCAGCCGCTGCAATGGGCGTTCCGGGCTACGAGAACGCTTTGGGCTTTGCCCCGACAAAACGTGTGGCACTGATTATGGTTGACGGACTGGGCTGGAACCAGCTCAAGAGCCATCTCGGGCATGTACCCTTCCTGCGCGGCCTGTTCGAAAAGGGGCAGAAGCTGGGAACGGGATTCCCTTCCACCACCGCGACGTCCCTGAGCAGCCTGGCCACGGGCCTGGCTCCCGGCGAACATGGAATGGTTGGCTATGACGTCATCGATCCGGCCAAGCGCCGTGTAGTTAACCAGCTCGGAGGATGGCCAGGGGACTTGGACCCCGAAGCGTGGCAGACTCGCCCGACCGTTTTCCAGAAAGTCGCCGAGCACGGCATCCACGTGGCTACCGTGTCTATTCCGATGTTCGCCAAGTCGGCCCTGACTCGCGCGTCGTTGCGCGGCCCCAAATTCGTGCCGGCGAACCAGCCTGCGGCCCGTGCGCGTGCTACCCGAACCATTTTCGAGTCGAACCGCAATTCGCTGGTCTACACGTACTTCAATGAATTGGACAAGGCCGGACACAAATTCGGCGTGGACTCCAGCCAATGGCGGGACACGCTCGAAGAGTTGGATTACGTCATTAAGAACCTGGTCTCCAAGCTGCCAGAAGAAACCACGGTGCTGATTACCGGTGACCATGGAATGGTGGACATCCCCGCATCCCAACGCATCGACTACAGCCAGCAGCCGGAGCTTATCGAAGGCGTGGAGCTGACCAGCGGCGAACCTCGTGGAGTCCAATTGACCTTCGACACGCAGACCGACGCGGCTAGCCGGTTACGCGTACGCGAGGCCTGGCAGCAGGCCTACGGCACCAAAGCCTGGGTGATGACGCGCGAGGAAGCCATTGAACTGGGCTACTTCGGCGCCATTACCGAAGAGCATGCAGCCCGGCTGGGTGATCTGATGATTCTGGCAGCGGAAGCTATCGCTTTCTACGACGGCCGACGCGTTACGCCGATGGCGTTTGACATGGTAGGGCAGCACGGATCGCTCACTGCGGGGGAGCGCTTCATCCCGCTGCTGGTGCACCGCACCACCTAGTTCTCAACGGAACAAGCGCATACGGGTGCGGGGGCA
>NZ_JBLVOC010000016.1:38974-40684 GCF_053543575.1 Glutamicibacter sp. AGC84 | reverse complement strand
GAATAAATGCTGCTCCCGCACCCGTATGCGCTCTAGCCCGGCGGCGCGTCAGGAATCGGTGTCCTTCTTGCGCTTGCCGAACATGATGTCATCCCAGCTGGGGACCGAAGACCGCTTGGCCTTGCGCGGAGCGGACTCCTCGGCATTCTGCTCGGACGGCTTGTCCTCAGTGCTGTTCGCACCGCCGGCATCCTGATCGGTGACGACCACCAGCTGCGAAGTGCGTGCCGAAATTCCTTGCGGAAGGTGCGGCAGCGAGTCCTCATCGTCGGCGTCGTACTTGCTCATGCTGCGTTCGATGATCTCGTTGTAGCGTGACTCGCGCTCCGGATCCTGGTCCTTCGTGCGCTGCCCACGACGAGCGTTCAGCAACGTGACCAGTTCTTCGGTCTCATCCGGTTCCGGGGTGCTGGCTGCAGGAGCCTGCTCAGGCTCTGGCTGGTTCAGCGCAGAGACCGGGCGAAAGTACTCAGGGGCCACCTGTTCGCTCAAGGTTTGTGCCCAGCGGTTCAGATTTTTCAACGACTTGCGTGCCGGGGTGAATGCCCACCGCGCACTGTTCGAGGAAGCTTCAGTGGAATCCGAGCCCAGGGACTCGACATTCTCGGTCGGCAGCGGGGAATCGAACTGCACGGTAACGATCCATTGGCCTTCTGGATCTTTCCAGGCGTTCCATCGAGCCGAGTCGGCGTCGATGTGCAGCTGGTGCAGGCGGTGGACCACCATGGAACCAAGATCCGCAGGCTCTTCGCCGAATACTTCCCGGTATTCGGCATCGGTTTGTGGTCCTGAAACCTCGACACGACGTGCTAGCTCGGCGATGTGCTCGCGCTCAGCCAGTACCGGACCTTCGTACTTGACGATGTCCTCGACTGGGATATCCCACTCGAGAGACAGATCGTAGGCGGAAGCACCAGCGCGCACTCGCGCTTGAATTTCGCGCGGCGAATGGACCGAGGACTCCTCACGGTTCCTTGGAGCCCGCGAACGGGCAATTTCGGCCATTGCACTGCGCAGTGCATCGTCAACAGGTAGCTCGAAGCTCATCCCGTCGTCGCTGCTGACCTGCAGGCTGGAACCATTTTCATGAATTCCTACCAGTCTCAGCTGACGCATTCCTACCCTCCACACGCTCTATTTCCTGTGTAAAACTCTGCCACCTCGAGGCCTGAATTCCTACCACCGCGCAGGGTGTGGCGCAAGATTAGTCATCAACCTCACGCAGTAATTCCTTGAACCTTCCGCCCATGGCATAGCGTGGCAAGAACGGGAATGGCTGACCCGGAATAACGCTATACTTCTATGCCGGTATAAGTTTTCACCTTGTGAAACAGCCGGCTAGGACGAAGACCTGCAGGAAAGAGCGAAAAACGATTATGGCAAATGAATCTGCTGCACCCGTGGCAATGTCAGAAGCGGAACGAGCCAAGGAAATCGCTCAGCTCAAGGCAGGCAAGACCGCAGCCATGGCCAACCTGGTCGACGAGGCCGAAACACCCTTGGCTGAGGAATATGTTTTGCCCGGCGGCGAAGCATCGCAGGAAGAAGCGAGCATCGAGATCCTGCCGGAGCAGGCAGACGAGTTCACCTGCGCATCTTGCTTCATGGTGCGTCACCGCACGCAGCTGGCCCGTGAAGACAACGGGCAGAAATTCTGCAGCGAGTGCGAAGGGTAGGAAGCTTACGCAACAGTTCTGACAGCGATGGCGT
>NZ_JBLVOC010000016.1:22137-38936 GCF_053543575.1 Glutamicibacter sp. AGC84 | reverse complement strand
CCCCCCCACGCCATCGCTTTATTCCATGGAGCCGTGAATGCTATTCGCCTGAAGCGTCTTCTGCCTGCTCCTGCTTGGCTGCTTCGGCCTTGCCTTCCTCGGTGAATTCGTACATCACGCCCGAGAGTGCGGCAGCCAGCTCTTCGGGACGGCGGGTGGAAGTCAGCCAGTACGGCGTGGTGTCTCGCTCGTCGGTCACTTCCATGCGCACGGCACCGTCGATCCAGCCACGCAACAGCATGTAGGCCAAGCCGTGAAGCTTCTGTCCACGCTGCTTGAAAGCCTCGTCGCCACGGTAGCCGACGACGTTGCCGATGTACTTGCGTTCAATGCTGGCCCGGCCAACGGTGACCAGATCATCGGTGACTTCGATGGCTGGCACGCGCAGCAGGAACACCGCGACCAGTGAAATCAAAACTACGCCACCGGCAACCCATCCAAGGGTGCTGTTAATCGGTGCTACTGCGATACCTGCGGTGATGGAAATGATGATCGGCCAAATCCAGGTGCTGGCCGATGGCCAGAGCTTTTCGCTGTACAGGACGTTCGAACCCTCGGGGCTGGAATTACTCATGGTTCCAAGTTTAGGCAATATTTCCTGGTTCCATGACCTCGGGGCTGGCGGCAGGGGATTGCCCTGCGCGCGCGATAGAGTTAGCCACGAGAAACTATCGAGTGACTATTTCACATAACTCCGGGGGAAGACCTACACCGATGAGTGAGCCATCAATTTCCATTGCCATCAAGATGCTTGACACCGAACTGCCGGTTCCCAGCTACGCGCATCCGTCAGATGCCGGTGCTGACTTGCATGCTCGCGAGTCGCTGGTGCTGGAGCCTGGCGCCCGCGCGCTCATTCCAACAGGCATTGCGCTGGCCATCCCGCATGGCTATGTCGGTCTCGTGCATCCGCGCAGCGGCTTGGCTGCTAAGCACGGCATTACCGTTGTGAATGCACCGGGCACTGTTGACGCGGGGTACCGTGGTGAGATCATGGTCACCTTGCTGAATACCGACACGTCTGAGTCTTTCGAAGTCAGCCGAGGCGACCGAATCGCCCAGCTGGTAATCCAGAAAGTCGAGCAGGCAGCGTTCATCCAAGTCGATTCGCTGGACGACAGTGCTCGCGGCGCTGGCGGGTTCGGTTCGACCGGCGGATTCAGTTCCAAGTAAGTACCCTTGAGTGCAAGACGAGATTTTCTAAGGACACCATGATTTTCAAGCGCAAGAAAGCCCAAGACCAGCCAGTCGACGCACCAGCTGCTGAGGCAGGCCAGGGCGAGGCCGAGCCGAAGGACGGCCCGTTCGACTACAGCGAGGTCGAGAATACGCAGGAATACCTTGACTTCGGCTCGATCCTGATCAAGCCAGTAGCAGGCTTGAAGGTCCGCATGGACGTTGAAGAGTCCAACAAGCGTGTCATCGCGGTGTCGCTGGAGATCGCCGAGTCGCGTATCCAGCTGATGGCTTTCTCTTCCTCGAAGTCCGAATCGCTGTGGCCTGGCATCAGCGACAAGATCAAGAGCGATATCAGTGCCCAGAACGGCGAAATTTTCACCCGCGACGGCGATTACGGCCAGGAGCTGCTCGCCAAGGTGCCGCAGCAGCTGCCTGATGGTCGCGCCGGGCATGTCGCCCTGCGCTTTGTCGGCATCGACGGCCACCGCTGGTTCCTGCGTGCGGTCATTGGCGGCGCTGCCATTGGAGACGAAGAAGCGGCTGGCATCGTTGACGGGATCCTGCGCACTGTCGTGGTCAACCGCGGCGACAAGCCACTGCCACCGGCCGAACTCCTGCCCCTGAGTGTTCCGGCCAATGCGCAGGCCCGCCCGGCAGGCACTGAGCAGAACCCTGAGCTGAAGCGTCCAGAACGCGGACCAGAGATCACCCAGATCGGCTAATGCATGTCGCTGAAGGACAAACCCGTCACTGCGCTGCTTGGCCCCTCGGGCCAAAAGCTCAGCTACCAGCGGCTGGACAGCTTGGAACAGCTGCCTGTCAAGGGCAGGGTGGAGCACACGGGCTACATCCAATCGGTTAGCTATTCCGCGCCACACGTCGCACCCACGCTGACCGCGGTGGTGGTCGACCGGCTCGGTGCGGTGTCTGCTCGTCGCGGGACTGTACCGCATGTGCGTTTGGCGTTCATGGGCCAGAAATCCGTTCCGGGAATCAAGCCGGGCGTGAAGGTGGAATACTCGGGAATGGTCGCTCCCGTGGATCAAGTTCCGACGATCTTTAATCCGCGCTACGTAATCGTGCCGGAGGCCCGCGGGTGATCCGCGCGTTCCCTCAAGGTCTTGAGAACGAGAGCATGCTGGCGTCTAACTGGAAGAAAACATGATGAACAACGACGAATCGCGTCCGGAAGATGGATCCACGCCGGAAGCAAAGCATCCAAGCTTCGCGGAAATGATTGGCTCGAACGCCAACATCGCGCAAAATGCCGACGGCGGGATAGATCTGCTCTCCACCGTCGGTGGCGTGCGCGGAATCCTGGAAACGGTGCTTCCCGGTTTCGTGTTCATCATGGTCTTCGCGCTGACCTCCAATCTGGGCTGGGGGCTGATCGCTTCGATCAGTCTTGGCGTGGTGTTCATGATCATCCGCCTAGCCAAGCGCTCGACGCTGATCCAGGCCGGCTCCGGGCTGATCGGCATCCTGATCTGCGCCTTCGCCGCACGCAATTCAGGCAATGCCAAGGACTACTACATTCCAGGGTTCTACGTATCGGCCGCCTACTTGGCGGGATTGCTGATTTCGGTGATGGCCCGCTGGCCGCTGATCGGCCTGCTCTTCGGGTTCATCCGCAACGAAGGCACCGAGTGGCGCAAGAAACCCGGGCGCTTGCGCCGCTACCAGGTGGCCACCTGGATCATCATTGCTGTTTTCGCGCTGCGCCTTGCAGTGCAGATCCCGATGTACATCGCAGATGACGTCGTGGCCTTGGGCTTGGCCCGCGCCTTGATGGGGGTGCCGCTGTATGCAGCGGGGCTCTGGTTTGCCTGGCTGGTCTCGAAGCCTGCAGCAGAAGCCAGCAACGGGACCAGCCCTCCAGCACAAGCCGTCTAGCGGGTGGCGTCGCGCAGCGTGCGGCGCAACAAGGCTTCGGCTTGCGGGGTGGTGATGAAGAAGATTTCATCGCCACCCTCAATCACATCATCGGCACTGGGCGGGAACGGCGTCTTATCGCGAACCACTGCCATCATGGTGGTGTCTTCGGGCCAGGAGATGCGCCCGATGCTGCGGCCAATCAACGCCGAATCGTGCGGGACGGTGAACTCGACCATGTAGACCTCGCCGGTCTTCAGCGTCAGCAGCCGCACCAGGTCGCCCACCTCCACGGCTTCTTCCACCAGCGCGGTCATCAGCCGCGGGGTGCTGACCGCTACATCTACGCCCCAGGCGTCATCGAACATCCACTCATTCTTCGGATTGTTCACGCGGCCTACGGTGCGCCGGATGCCGAATTCGCTCTTGGCCAGCAACGAGACCACAAGGTTCACCTTGTCATCGCCGGTTGCCGAAACGACCACGTCGTACTCTTCCAGCTGTGCCTGCTGCAAGACAGCTAATTCGCAGGCATCGCCAATCAGCCACTTCACCGCTTCCAGGTCGGCGCGCTCGGCCATTTCCGGCTGCAGGTCGATAAGCAGGACTTCGTGATGGTTGATCACAAGTTCGCGGGCAATGGAGGAACCGACCGAGCCGGCCCCGGCAATCATGACCTTCATGGGGGTGCCTCTCAGATTATTCGTTGGCCTGCGCAGCCGGCGGGCTGGCAAGGATCTTTTCGATGTCCTTGGACTCATCGAGCCGCATCATCACGTGCACCAGGTCGCCGCCCTGCAATCGGGTGCGGCCCTCGGGGATGGTGCCTTCGCCGAAGCGGGTCAGATAGGCCACTCGTACCCCGGCGGCCGCTTCCAGCTCCTTGACCAGCCGTCCATACCAGTCGCGGTGCAGGGCAACTTCGGAAAGCACCAGGCGCCCCGATGGCTCCCGGAAGTCACCGCGCATCGAATAGTCGGGCAGGATCCGGCGCAGCACCTGATCGGTGCTCCAACGGACCGCGGCCACGGTGGGGATACCCAGGCGCTGGTAGATCTCGGCGCGCCCTGGATCGTAGATGCGGGCCACGACATGGGGGACGTTATAGGTTTCGCGCGATACGCGAGTGGCGAGAATGTTGGAATTATCACCGCTGGATACGGCGGCGAAGGCATAGGCCTCATCGATTTTGGCAGCTTCCAGGGTGTCCTTGTCGAACCCCATGCCGGTCACCGTGGAACCTGAGAAGCCTTTGCTCAGCCGGCGGAAGGCATGCGGGTCCTGGTCAATGACTGCCACGGAATGCCCCGCTGAATCCAGCGTGTGGGCTAGCGAGACACCGACGCGTCCGCACCCCATGATCACGAAATGTGCCACCGAGAACTCCTTGGGTCTACTGCTTGCTGCATGTCCAGTGGCGCACACAAGCTGTGTGCTCCGAATGCAACAATAGCGCTGATCGCACCCAGTTTATCGGTGGTGCAGCACCCATGTGCCTTGCACCCTGCGATAACGTTGTGTCGTGCCTGCATTATTTGACGGTCTGAAGCGGATCTTGGTGGGCCGGCCTTTCAGAACTGAACAGCTGAAAAAGAAGCCGTTGCCACCTAACGTCGCGTTGCCGATTTTCTCGTCCAGCGCCCTGTCGTCCTTGGCGTACGCGCCAGACGAAATCTTGCTGACGCTGGCCATTGCGGGCATCGCGGCCACCGCGCTTTCGCCGATGGTCGGACTTGCTGTCCTTGCCGTGCTGGTGGTGCTGGTGCTGTCCTACCGGCAATCGGTCATGGAGTACCCCTCTGGCGGTGGCGACTACGAGATCGTGAAGAAGAACCTGGGTGCGCGCCCGGGAACAGCGGTCGCCGCTGCGCTGCTGGTCGACTTCGTGCTCACCGTTGCTGTGTCCAGCTCATCAGCTGCCCTGTACCTCGCCGCCATTTTCCCTGCAGTGGCCGAGTACAAGGCTTGGGTGGCTGCTGGACTTGTCGCATTCCTCGTGGTCGGTAATCTGCGCGGCAGGGGACAAGGGCGCTGGACCCTGGCCATTCCGGTCTACCTCTTCGTGATCGGCATGCTGCTGCTGGTCGCTATCGGCGGGGTGATGGCGCTGACCGGTACCCTCGGGCTTGCCCCGAGCGCGGATTTCACGATTGTGCCGGAAGAAGAGTTTGCCAATGGGCTGCACGGTGTCGTCGGTGCACTGCTGATCCTGCGTGCTTTCAGTACGGGTTCGGCGGCGCTGACCGGTATCGAGGTCCCGATCTCGAACGTGCAGACCCTGGCCAAGCCGCGGGCCAAGAACGCGGCACGGATCCTGCTGGTGCTGGGCCTGCTCTCCGGGGTGCTGACACTTGGCACGCTGATGCTTGCCCGTGCCACCGGCATCAAGGTCGTCGCCGACCCGCAGGCCTCATTCTTGCTCGACGGTGCGCCGATCCCTGAAGGGTTTGTGCAGGTCCCGGTCCTTGGCCAGCTGGCGCAAGCCGTGTTCGGCGATTTCACCTTCGGCCTGGTCATTGTTTCGGTGCTGACCATTGCCGTGCTGCTGCTGGCCGGAAACCAGGCCTTCAACTCCTTCCCCCTGCTGGCCAGCCATCTGGCTACCGACGGCTTCCTGCCACGCCAGCTGCGTACCCGCGGTGATCGGCTGGGCTTCTCCAACGGCATATTGTCCCTGGGCGTTGCCGCGATTGCACTGGTGCTGCTGTTCCAAGGCGATGTCACCTTGCTGGTCCAGCTGTACGTGGTGGGCGTGTTCGTTTCCTTTACGCTGAGCCAGCTGGCCATGCTCAAGCACTGGAAACGCGTGCTGGTTCCCATTGCCGACCGCAGGATCCGTGCGGCCAAGCAGCGCAAGCGCCTGCTGAACCTGGTGGGCCTGGTCCTATCGGCGCTGGTGCTCGTGGTCGTCTTGGCCACCCGCTTGGTCCACGGCGCGTGGTTGGCCGTGCTGGGCATTGCGGTATTGATGGTGATCATGGATTCGCTGCAGCGCCACTACCAGAAGGTTGACGACGAACTGGCGGTGGATGAGGACGTTGCCGCCACGGCGCTGCCCTCCCGGGTGCATGCACTGGTGCTGGTCTCCACCGTGCGCAAGCCGGTGCTGCGGGCCTTGGCCTTCGCCCGGGCTTCGCGTCCCTCGAAGCTCGAAGCAATCATCGTGGATGTGGAACGAAGCAAAACCGAAAAGACCCTCCGGGACTGGGAACGCCTGCAGATTCCGGTGCCGATCACCGCCCTGGCTTCTCCGTACCGCGATATCCCCGGGGCGCTGATTGAGCATATTCGTTCCATCAAGCGTGAATCCCCGCGGGAACTGATCGTCGTGTACATCCCTGAATACGTAGTGGGCCACTGGTGGGAACAGCTGGTGCACAACCAAACCGCTTTACGAGTGAAAAACCGGCTGCACTATGAACCGGGCGTCTTGATCGCCTCGGTTCCATGGCGCTTGCTCAGTGCTTCGCATGCCCTGGGCGGCGGGCCGACCGAAGAATCTTCGGCACACCGCTGAATTCAATGCTTCTGATGAAAGACAAGATCGATGACTGAAACACCAATGCTCACCGTCCGCCTGGGCAAGATTGCCCATGGCGGCCACACCGTCGCCCGCCATGAGGGCCGCGTGATCTTCGTGCGCCACGGCATTCCCGGAGAGCTGGTGAATGTGTGCCTGACGGACAGTGCGCCGGAGGCCAAATTCTGGCGTGCCGACGTCGCCGAGGTGCTCGAAGCCAGCGAGCACCGCGTGCCCCACTTCTGGGATGCCGCTGATGCCCTGAAGCATCGTGACCCGGTGGGTGGCGCAGAGTTCGGCCACATCACCCTTGAGCACCAGCGTGAGCTCAAGTCGCAGGTTGCTGCCGAGCAGATGACCCGTCTAGGCGGCCTGAAGGCGGAGGACTACAACTTCCCTGCGGTGCAAGCGGTCAAGGGCGCGGCCGACGGCCTGGGCTGGCGTACCCGGATGTCCTATTCGGTGGACGCACAGGGCAAGCTCGCGATGAGCGCATTCCGCAGTAACCAGTTGACCGGCATCGCGCAGATGCCATTGGCCCATCCGGCTATCGAGGCCACTGGCTTGTACTCTGTGGACTACAGCGGAATCGAGCGTGTCGAGGCTGCGGTATCCAGCCAGGATGACCAGACCGTGCTGATCCTGCTGGCTGAAGCAAGTACCGGCGCCGCGGCAAAGGTGGCAAAGCAGTTCCCGGAGGGTGTCAATGTCGCCGCTTTCAGCCAGCGGGGCGGCTCGGCGGCTGACGGCAAAGGCAGCTTGCAGACCTTGGCTGGTTCGGCGTTCCTGACCGAAAAGGTACTGGGGGAGAAGTTCCGGATTACCGGTGAAGGATTCTGGCAGGTGCATCGAGAGGCGGCCAGCCTGCTTTCCCAGCGCGTAGTTGAACTGACCGAGCCAGCCGCTGGCGAGCAAATCGCCGACCTCTATGCGGGTGCTGGCTTGTTCTCCGTCCCGTTGGCTAAGGCAGTTGGCTCCCAGGGCCGGGTCTTCTCAATTGAAGGCGCTCCGGGCACGCATGCCGATGCGAAGAAGAATCTGCGCTCCTATTCGCAGGCCACGGTGATCCGAGGCCGTGTTGAGCGAGTGTTACGGCAGGTCGCCGGGGATGCCTCCCTGGACGCCGTGGTACTTGACCCGCCCCGCACCGGGATCGATAAGCAGGTGGCTGGGGAGCTGGCTTCCATTGCTGCATCCCGGATTTGTTACGTGTCCTGCGACCCTGCGGCTTTCGCCCGTGATACCGCGCGTTTGATGGGACGCGGCTACGAATTAGAGCATATGGAGATTCACGATTTGTACCCGCATACCCACCATATGGAGTCCATCGGGCTCTTCGTGCGCCGTTAAACACCTGAAATTGTCCGATTAGACACGAATTCGGATGAAAATTTATTCCGAGGAGTCTTTTTATGAGCTTAGGCGATAGACTGTTTTTAGCTCTGCCACGCTAGGAGCCTGACTATCTCAGTTAGGAACTCCTAACTGGAATTACAGTGTGCGTGTGCAACAGAATGAGTGTCTGGCGAGAGGAGTCCCACGTGAGCAATGTGGACAGCTTCGGTGCCAAGGGCGTACTTGAC
The DNA here is from genome assembly GCF_053543575.1 of Glutamicibacter sp. AGC84. Lineage (NCBI taxonomy): Bacteria > Bacillati > Actinomycetota > Actinomycetes > Micrococcales > Micrococcaceae > Glutamicibacter > Glutamicibacter sp. AGC84. Next base: position 30,782 of record NZ_JBLVOC010000016.1, on the reverse strand, counting down.
GTCAATGGAACCGAATACGAAATTTACCGACTAAATACGGTTGAAGGCTCGGACAGCCTTCCTTACAGCCTTAAGGTTCTTCTTGAGAACCTGCTTCGCACCGAAGACGGCGCGAACGTAACCAACGAGCACATCAATGCACTGGGTCAGTGGGATGCTTCGGCTCAGCCGAACACCGAAATCCAGTTCACCCCTGCACGTGTGCTGATGCAGGACTTCACCGGCGTGCCTTGTGTCGTTGACTTGGCAACCATGCGCGAGGCCGTCAAGGACCTCGGCGGTGACCCAACCCGCGTTAACCCGCTGGCACCAGCCGAAATGGTCATCGACCACTCCGTGCAGATCGACACCTTCGGTTTCGAAGGCGCTGTCGAGCGCAACATGGAGATCGAGTACCAGCGCAACGGCGAGCGTTACCAGTTCCTGCGCTGGGGCCAGACTGCATTCGATGACTTCAAGGTCGTCCCACCGGGCACCGGTATCGTGCACCAGGTCAACATCGAGTACCTGGCACGCACCGTCATGACCCGCGAGGTCAACGGCGTACTGCGCGCTTACCCGGATAGCTGCGTAGGCACCGACTCCCACACCACCATGGTCAACGGCCTGGGCGTGCTGGGTTGGGGCGTTGGCGGCATCGAAGCCGAGGCAGCAATGCTCGGCCAGCCTGTCTCCATGCTGATCCCACGCGTTGTCGGCTTCAAGCTGGCTGGCTCGATCCCAGCTGGCGCCACCGCAACCGACGTGGTGCTGACCATCACCGAAATGCTGCGCAAGCACGGCGTTGTTGGCAAGTTCGTTGAGTTCTACGGCGAAGGCGTTGCAGCAGTGCCACTGGCCAACCGTGCAACCATCGGCAACATGTCCCCAGAATTCGGCTCCACTGCCGCGATGTTCCCGATCGACGATGTCACCCTCGACTACCTGCGCCTGACCGGCCGCAGCGACGAGAACGTGGCACTGGTCGAGGCTTACGCCAAGGAACAGGGCATGTGGCACGATCCAAGCCGCGAGATCCGTTTCTCGGAATACCTCGAGCTGGATCTGTCGACCGTGGTTCCATCGATCGCCGGCCCGAAGCGTCCACAGGACCGCATCGAGCTGTCTTCCTCGAAGGAACAGTTCCGCAAGGACCTGCACAACTACGTATCGAACGCCGACGACACCCAGGGCGCTGGCCGCCCGTCGGTAGCCGTCGATGTCACCAAGGAAGATGGCACCCAGTTCACCCTGGACCACGGCCTGGTTTCGATCGCTTCGATCACCTCGTGCACCAATACCTCCAACCCTTCGGTCATGCTGGCCGCAGCCGTACTGGCTCGCAACGCAGCTGACAAGGGCCTGACCTCCAAGCCATGGGTCAAGACTTCGGTCGCGCCAGGCTCGAAGGTCGTTACCGAGTACTACGAGAAGTCCGGCCTGCTGCCATACCTGGAGAAGCTCGGCTTCTTCGTTGTGGGCTACGGTTGCGCAACGTGCATCGGCAACTCCGGTCCACTGGATGCCGAGATCTCCGAGGCCATCAACGCCAACGACCTCGCAGCTACCGCAGTTCTTTCGGGTAACCGCAACTTCGAAGGCCGCATCAACCCAGACGTGAAGATGAACTACCTGGCTTCCCCGCCACTGGTCATCGCCTACGCACTGGCTGGCACCATGGACTTCGACTTCGAGACCGACGCACTGGGCCAGGACGCCGAGGGCAACGATGTCTTCCTGAAGGACATCTGGCCATCGCCTGTCGAGGTCCAGGAAATCATTGACTCGTCGATCGACAAGGAAATGTTCGCCAAGGGCTACGACGGAGTCTTCGAAGGGGACGCTCGCTGGAAGGCACTGGACACCCCGGAGGGTTCGACCTTCGCATGGGACGAGAAGTCGACCTACGCACGCAAGGCACCGTACTTCGACGGCATGACCGCCGAGCCGCAGCCAGTCCAGGACATCAGCGGCGCTCGCGTGCTGCTGAAGCTGGGCGACTCGGTGACCACCGACCACATCTCGCCTGCAGGTTCGTTCAAGTCGGAAACCCCGGCTGGCCGCTACCTGATCGAGAACGGCGTGGATCGCAAGGACTTCAACTCCTACGGCTCGCGCCGTGGCAACCACGAAGTCATGATCCGCGGTACCTTCGCCAACATCCGCATCAAGAACCAGCTGCTGGACGGCGTCGAGGGTGGCTTCACCCGCGACTTCACCCAGGCTGATGCTCCGCAGGCTTACGTCTACGACGCTGCAGAGAACTACAAGGCTGCCGGCACCCCGCTGGTCGTTCTTGGCGGCAAGGAATACGGCTCGGGCTCCTCGCGTGACTGGGCTGCCAAGGGCACCGCATTGCTGGGCGTCAAGGCCGTCATCACCGAATCATTCGAGCGTATCCACCGCTCGAACCTGATCGGCATGGGCGTTCTGCCGCTGCAGTTCCCAGACGGCGAATCCGCTGATTCGCTGGGTCTGACCGGAACCGAGACCTTCGCTGTCTCCGGCGTGACCGAGCTGAACAACGGCACCACCCCGAAGACCCTGAAGGTTACCGCAACCGCACAAGACGGCAAGGTTACCGAGTTCGACGCAGTTCTGCGCATCGACACCCCAGGTGAAGCTGACTACTACCGCAACGGTGGCATCCTGCAGTACGTACTGCGCCAGATCGCCGCTGCCAACTAGCAGATCCACCTCGGCTCCGGTCGAAGCGAATCTCTAAGTAGTTCCGCATCGCGGGAAAACCTGAGACCCAAGGCAATTGCCTTGGGTCTCAGGTTTTTAACCAGCCTTTTGCGCACTCAGCTGACCATGGGTGCGGGCCGTGGACCGGGTGCGGGTGCCAACTTCCAGCACGCTGAAGCCTGACGTTTCCAACAACAGCTCCAATTCCCCGGGCGGCCAATACCAGGCCGGGGCGACCTGGTGGCCAAAGGCTTCTAGCTGATCCCCGGCAAAGAATCCGAGCAGCAGCTTGCCGCGTGGCTTGAGCACCCGGGCAAACTCGCCCAACAGCTGCGGAAGCTCGGCTGGAGGAGCATGGATTACCGAGTACCAGGCGAGCACCCCGGAAAAATGGTGGTCTTCGAACGGCAACTGTGCCAAGTCCGCACGCAGGAAATCGGGCTTCTGGAAGTTGCGCCGTGCGAAGTCCAGAAACTCCGGAACGAGGTCAACGCCTGTAGCCGGCCGATGGGCATCGGCGATGAACTGTGTCCAATGCCCAGGCCCGCAGCCAGCGTCCAGGACCGGCCCCTCCAGCTGCCCCGCCCACGCCGCAATCAGCTCCCGGTCTTCAAGCTCCGCCTGCTCGGGCGAAGCGAACAGATCGATATAGGCGCTGGCGAGACTCGAATAACTCGCTGAGACGTGATGAGGATCGAAGGAAGGTGGCATACGCTCAGCTTAGCGCCGCCCGCAGGGAGCCTGGAGATCAATTGCTAGACTCGGGAATCACTTCCAGAAAACTGTTGGCGGAGAGGAACTTCCGATGACGTCACCTGCCCTTGAAGATCTGCTGAATGCGGGCCAAGTGCACCAAGTGCGTTCCTGGCTCGGAGAGGCAACAGTCGTTTCGGACATGTCTTGGGGGCTGACAGACATTAAAGTCCTCCATTTGGATGCAGCCGGAAAGCACTTCGTGCTCAAGACCGCGGGCGAAAGCAACCATCACATCATCCGGGAGCTGGAAGCACATCGCCGGTACACGCGTGTACTTGCCGAAGCCGGGCTGGCCGCGCGGCTGCGTTTTTCAAGCGACGTGCACCGCCTGGCAGTGCTGGACTACCAACCCGGAGAACTGTGCGTAGGGACAGAAAATGAATACGCGCCGGATTCGCATCGACAGGCGGGACACGCGCTCAGGTTGCTGCACGATCAAGAACAGCGTGTTGCTCATGGCTACGAAGCCCGGCTGACGGCAAAATTCCTTCAGCTGCTTGAACGCAAGCACCGCATCGGTGCTTCACGGTGCCGGCAGATCAGGGACCTGTTCACCAGCTACGAGCCTAAATCCGTGGCCGTCGTCCCAACGCACGGAGACTGGCAGCCTCGTAATTGGCTCGTAGACCAAGGAAAACTGAAAGTCATTGATTTTGGACGTTTTGAATTCCGTCCAGCTTCCAGCGACTTCGCGCGACTCTCACTACAGCAGTGGGTGGGGCATCCGGAGCTGGAACAAGCCTTCCTTCAGGGCTACGGCTATGATCCGCGCGAAGAATTATCATGGAAAATGATGCAACTACGTGAAGGCCTGGGCACGGCCGTCTGGTCTTATGAAGTTGGAGATGAATCCTTCGAAGCGCAAGGGCTGCAAATGCTGGCCGATACGCTGGACCGCAACTAGGCTCGCACGCGAACGGGCACATGCGTTCGGGGTAGTGAACGTCATTGCTAGGAAATTAGCACCAGCACGGACGTTGACGGATAATGAAAGAAGCCTTGAACGCGGTAAACTAGGTATTTCGCATGGGCTTTCCAGCCTATTGTCGGCGAATTTGTGAAGGGGATGAACGTGTCTTTATTGAAGACCATCAAGAAACCAAGTGACCTGCGGGCGCTTACCCTCGAGCAGCTCGACGACTTGGCGGAGGAAATCCGCGGCTTCCTCATCGACAATGTTGCTCGTACTGGCGGCCATTTGGGTCCCAATCTCGGTGTTATCGAGCTGACCTTGGGCATCCATCGTGTCTTCGATTCCCCAACTGACTCCATCGTCTTCGATACGGGACACCAGTCGTATGTGCACAAGCTGGTTACCGGACGCCAGAATTTCGAGACCTTGCGCCAGCAAGGAGGCCTGTCGGGCTACCCTGACCGCGGTGAATCAGAACACGATGTGGTTGAGTCCTCCCATGCTTCCTCCTCGCTGTCGTGGGTTGATGGAATTTCCCGCGCCAACAAGCTGATGAATAACAATGACCGCTACGCCGTAGCCCTGGTGGGCGATGGCGCCTTGACCGGCGGCATGGCCTGGGAAGCAGTCAACAACATCGCTGCCGACAAGGACCGCAAAGCAGTCATCGTGGTCAACGACAACGGCCGCTCCTACGCCCCGACCATCGGCGGCCTGGCCAACCAGCTTTCGGGACTGCGCCAGCAGCTGGACAAGTTCCGTACCCACCCGGCCTACGAGAACGCCATGGACAAGCTCAAGGTCAAGCTCAAGGGATCCGGGCCAGTAGGCGATTTCACTTACAAGTCCCTTCACGCCACCAAGAAGGGCATCAAGGACTGGTGGGCACCGCAAGGCCTGTTCGAGGACCTGGGCCTGAAGTACATCGGCCCGATCGATGGCCACAACCAGCGCGCAGTAGAAGAAGCGCTGCAGCAGGCCAAGCAGTACGCGGGCCCAGTGCTCGTGCATGCCCTGACTGAGAAGGGCCACGGCTACGCTCCGGCCCGCGCCGATGAAGCTGACCAGTTCCACGCCGTTGGCGTTATCGACCCAATCACCGGTCTGCCGGTTTCCAAGTCCAGCGCGCAGAGCTGGACCAGCGTCTTCGGCGAAGAGATCGCGGCGGTGGCCAACGAGCGCGAGGACATTGTGGCGATCACCGGTGCCATGCTGCAGCCAGTGGGCCTGAAGAAAATGTCCCAGGAACACCCTGAACGCGTCATTGACGTGGGCATCGCCGAACAGCACGCCATGACTACTGCCGCCGGCCTTGCCTTTGGCGGACTGCACCCGGTGGTCTGCGTCTACGCGACCTTCCTCAACCGTGCCTTTGACCAATTGCTGATGGACGTGGCCCTGCATAAGGCAGGTGTCACCATCGTGCTGGACCGCGCTGGAGTCACCGGCCCGGACGGCGCCAGCCACCACGGCATGTGGGATATGGCGCTGACCCAGATCGTGCCTAACCTGCATCTGGCTGCGCCGCGCGATGCCGACCGCCTGCGGGAGGAACTGCGTGAAGCCCTTGACATCAATGATGCGCCAAGTGTCGTGCGATTCTCCAAGGGCTCGGTGGGTGAACCCATCGAAGCTGTGGACCGCCTGCCTGATGGCGTGGATGTTCTGGCACGCTTGGGGGACCGTTCCGCACCGGATGTTCTCATCGTTTCCGTGGGCGCCATGAGCGAGCTTTCGCTGGATGTCGCAGAACGACTGAACAGCCAGGGCGTATCGGTGACCGTGGTGGATCCTCGTTGGGTTCTACCAATGCCAACCTCGGTGATTTCACTGGCAGCCCGTCACCGCATTGTGGTCTGCATCGAAGATGGCGTCCGAGCCGGCGGTGTGGGTTCGCGCTTGCGCACCGAAATGCGTGCAGCGGGTGTCGATACGGCTCTGAACGAAGTAGGTTTGCCTACCGAATTCTTGGCGCACGGAACTCGTGCTGAGGTCTTGGACCGCGTTGGACTGACTGCACAGCAGGTAGCCCGCGATACCCTGGCGCAGGTTCTGGGAACCAAGGTTCCATTCGCCCGGCCCCTCCCTGGACAAGACCTGCCTACCGGTCAGATTCCGAAGCTGTGAGCTCACCGTCCGGCTGCCCGGTAGACCTGCCCCGTAGCCCAGAAACTATCGCCGAGGGTTCCTTGGTGGTAGCGCGCGCCTGGAAGTATGATTCCAGCCCGCACTGGGTGGTGCCCGGATTTTATCTCGGACAGGACAAATACGGACATTGGCTTCACCAGCCGGCCGGCGCACTGGTAGCCCGTCCGGGCACCGCACACTTGGCAGCGAGTAATGCGCTCTGCCTGATTCCACACTCGGGCCAGTGGATTGCCACCCTCTATGCGGATGCACTGGAAGATTTTGATGTCTACATCGACCTGTCCAGCAACATCGGATGGCGACGGATGAAGCGTGGCGCTTGGGAAGTCAACTCCATTGACATGGATTTGGACGTGATTCGTTCACGTAGCCAAGGCGTGTTCCTTGATGATGAAGATGAATTCGCCGAACATGAAATAGGCATGAACTATCCAGCTTCCCTAGTTCGTAGTATTGGAAGAGAAGCTGGACTGTTGCTCGGCACCGTGATCAACAACGATGCACCGTTCAATGCCGAACACCGCGCCACCTGGCAATCCAAGGCTGAGCGCCTAGCCGCACAGCTTGCCGAAACCTCCAAAAATTTAGATAACTAAGCACACCGTAGACCCAAGGGGTAATCACATGGCGATCATTCGCACCTACCGGATGAACGAAAAGAACGAACTGGAATTCCGCGAGGCATGGTTCCAGCAGTTCGAGGACGATGAATTGGGTCAGTTCGTGATCAATCACGGCACCGTGGGACATATGTCCAAGACCAATGAAGTCCAGGACGTAAACACCGACCGCGCCGACGAATTGTTCGCTGGTTTCGCTGAAGCCTGTGCTGCCGAAGGCTATGCAGAGATCAAGGAAGAAGATCAGTCGTGGGTTATCGTGCAGTACGCGCTGAAATCCGCAAATGGCACCGAGCGCGACCAGTACCTGGACAAGAAGGCCAAGGAAGCGCTGACCGGCCACTTGGCATGGCGCGGACTTGGCACGGTGGAGTCCAGCGATTTCGGTATCCGAAAGCTGAACATCCGAGTCCTATCACCAGCTCCAAAGCTTGCAGTCGCTGCGATCAAGACGTGCATCCGCGAAGCCAAGCTGGACTTCACCAAGATGAGTATCGGTGTTGCGCCCTATGCGGAATTGAACAAGCTGAAGATGGCGCACCCGATGCCACCAAAGCCGATGTCCATCGACTGATCACGAATGATAAGCCCCATAGTTGCGACGCAGCCAATGCAGGCAGCGGACCACCCGGCCATCCGTCGGCTGTCGGAGAGTTTGGGGCGTCAGGCTGAACCTGGAAATTGGGGCGCTGGTGAATGCCAGGTAGTCGTCAAGAACCCGGCCGGCGAGCTGCTTGGCTGGGCGCGAGCCCATTGGTGGGAGCCTGCTGATCCGTTGGCGCCAGCTGGCTATTACCTTGCCGGGATCGAGGTTGCCTGCGGATACCGGCAACGGGGCGTGGCACGAAGCCTAACCGAGGCCAGGCTGTCATGGATTGCGCAGCGCGCTTCGACCGCATGGTGCGTGGTCAACGCGCAGAATACTGCGTCTTTGGCGCTTCATCGTGCCCTGGGATTCGAAGAAGTAGCCCGGGCTCCACGGTTCGGTACTGTGGTTTTTAACGGCGGCAGTGGCCTGCTGTTGTCCAAGGAAGTGGTGTCTTCGCGCGGCCCCGCGAAAGCACAGGTTTAAACGAGCAGGAAACAAGGAGAAATGATTCCACAAGAAGACCGGGACGAGACCCCCGGTGCCCAGCGTAAAGTCCCGCGGATGGGAGCAACCCGCACGCCGTTGCACCTGGTTTTCCAGGCTTGCGTCGGTGTCATCATCGGCATTGGAGTGGTGTCCCTGCTTTCTGGCCTCGCCCCAGCGCAGGTTGCCTTGACCGGAGTTGTCATTGCCATATTGGTGTGGATCGTTGAACAGGGCTTCCGCCTGCCAGAACCGAATACCAAGCAGGGAGCACGTGTCCGCATGGTACTTCGACTGATTTCCTTGATTGGTTTCACCATCGCGGTGAGCCCGCTGCTGTCCTTGATCGAGGGCTGACAGCCTGCAACCCAGGCTAGTCCCGGACGTTCACACGTCTGGGACTATTTTTTTGCGCTGACCGGTTTCCGGGCAGAATAAAAGATCGGCCCGGTTCTCCCCGTGAAGGGAG
>NZ_JBLVOC010000016.1:16057-22114 GCF_053543575.1 Glutamicibacter sp. AGC84 | reverse complement strand
TGAAGGGAGAACCCCCCGATCCTCTAGCTGTGCCTTGGCGTCTAGTCGGTGCCTGCGTCGAATGCAGCAGACTCGATAGCGCGGTCGGTCGCCAGGTCATCGCTATCAACCTGGGTTGCGTTCACGATGTCATCAGCTCCGCCAGCTTCCAGCGAGCCGACGAGTTCAGCGGTGGTGCCGCCGACCAGGCCCATGTTGGCGTACTGCTCCAGGCGGCCGCGGGAGTCCGCGATATCCAGGTTGCGCATGGTCAGCTGGCCGATGCGGTCCACTGGGCCGAAAGCGGCGTCGCCTACGCGCTCCATCGAAAGCTTGTCCGGGTGGTAGCTCAGGTTCTCGCCCTCGGTGTTCACGATCGTGTAGTCGTCGCCACGGCGCAAGCGGATGGTGACGGTACCGGTGATGGCCGAGCCGACCCAGCGCTGCAGCGATTCGCGCAGCATCAGGGCCTGCGGGTCCAGCCAGCGGCCTTCGTACATCAGACGGCCCAAGCGGCGGCCTTCGTTGTGGTAGCTGGCCACGGTGTCTTCGTTGTGGATCGCGTTCACGAGGCGTTCGTAGGCGATGTACAGCAGCGCCATTGCTGGTGCTTCGTAGATGCCACGGGACTTGGCCTCGATGATGCGGTTCTCGATCTGGTCGCTCATGCCCAGACCATGGCGTCCGCCGATGATATTAGCTTCGTTGACCAGAGCCACCGGATCGGTGAACTCCTTGCCATTGATGGCTATCGGGCGGCCAGCGACGAAGGAAACCGAGACATCTTCGGTCTTGATCTCTACGTTCTCGTCCCAGTACTTCACGCCCATGATCGGCTCAACAGACTCGATGGAGCTGTTCAGCAGTTCCAGGGTCTTCGCCTCGTGGGTTGCGCCCCAGATGTTGGCATCGGTTGAGTAGGCCTTTTCGGCCGAATCGCGGTAAGGGAAACCGTGCTCCTGCAGCCATTCGGACATTTCCTGGCGGCCACCAAGCTCTGCAACGAAGTTGGGGTCGAGCCATGGCTTGTAGATGCGCAGCTTAGGGTTGGCCATCAAGCCGTAGCGGTAGAAGCGCTCGATGTCGTTGCCCTTGTAGGTCGAACCGTCGCCCCAGACATCCACGCCATCTTCGCGCATTGCGCGGACCAGCAGGGTGCCGGTGACGGCGCGGCCCAGCGGGGTGGTGTTGAAGTAGGTCTTGCCGCCGGTGCGGATGTGGAAAGCGCCGCAGGCGAGTGCTGCTAGGCCTTCTTCAACCAGAGCGGGCTTGCAATCAACCAGGCGGGAGTTCTCTGCACCGTACTCCAGTGCACGGCCAGGTACGGCGTCGATATCTGGCTCGTCGTACTGGCCGAGGTCGCCAGTGTAGGTGTAAGGGATGGCGCCCTTGTCGCGCATCCAGGCTACTGCCACCGAAGTGTCGAGGCCACCGGAGAACGCGATACCTACGCGCTCGCCTACAGGAAGATTGGTAAGAACTTTAGACATGTTTCCATCCTAATGGATAAATATGCAATGCAGTGAATTGTGCTGTGAAATGTTGAGCACAACTACCTACCAGATAGCCTATGGGTATAACCTCGCTCAGTGAAGCGGATGAACAAACCAACAGATGAGGTGTCCATGGAATTCCGTCAGCTAGGCCGCAGCGGCCTGAGTGTTTCCGTCGTCGGGCTAGGGTGCAACAATCTTGGCCGCGCAGGAACTGCGACCGAAACCCAAGAAGGAACCGACGCGGTTATCCATGCGGCGCTTGACGCGGGTATTACGCTCTTCGATGTCGCGGATGTCTATGGCAAGGAACCAGGGCTTTCCGAAATCCGTCTGGGCAAAGCGCTTGGGCAAGCACGCAATGACATCGTTCTGGCCACCAAATTCGGCATGGATATGCAGGGCGCAAATGGCCCGGACTTCAATGCGCGTGGTTCGCGCCGTTATATCGTCAAAGCAGTCGAAGCATCGCTCAAGCGGCTCGGTACGGACTACATCGACCTGTATCAGTTCCACACTCCAGATGCGAACACTCCCATCGAAGAAACCTTGCGGGCCATGGATGACCTGGTCACCAGCGGCAAAGTTCGCTACATCGGCCATTCCAACCGGGCCGGCTGGCAAATAGCCCAGGCGGAGTACGTGGCCCGTGAATTGGGAACCGAGCGATTCGTCTCGGCACAGAATCACTACAACCTGATTGACCGCCGTGCAGAACTGGAAGTGCTTCCAGCGGCTCGTGAATTCGATCTGGGAGTCTTGCCCTACTTCCCGCTGGCAAACGGCCTGCTGACCGGCAAGTACTCCAAGGGGCATGCCCCTGAGGGCAGCCGGCTGACACACGCGCGTCAGCATCTCGTGGAAACCAGCGATTTTGAGCAGTTGGATCAATTCGACGCCTTTGCTGCCGAACGGGATCTGACACCGATCGAATTGGCATTTTCCTGGCTGGCAGCGCAGTCGCCGGTGGCCTCTGTGATTGCCGGTGCCACCCGTCCTGAGCAGATTCGAGCCAACGCTGCAGCGGTGCGTTGGGTTCCGAGCGCCGCAGAACGGGCCCAGATGGATGAGCTCTTCCCGGCCCCAGAGAAAGTTGCGCTGTTCTAGGAGTGCCTCTAGCAAGCACTGAAGGGTGAACCCCATCCGGGTTCAGCCTTCAGTGCTTAAAAAGTGCTGGGAAACTACTGTGCGGCGGTAACGTAGGCGACGATGTCGTCACCTTCAATTGCCGCAGCGTAGCGTGGCAGCGCTGCGATAGCTGGACCTGCGTCCACGGTACCGTCAGCGGGTGCGAATCGTGAGCCATGGCAGGCGCAGTAGAAATCTTCCTTGCTGGACTTCGGGCTCACAGCGCAGCCCTGGTGGGTACAGACGTTCGAGTAGGCCAAAACGGTCTTCTCATCCTTGCGGAAGAGCAAAACGCCTACTTCTTTTCCGGAAGGATCCTTGGCTGGAGCGAGTGCACGCGATCCGATGGCAAGGTCCGTGGCCTTCATGAGGGCCTGTCCTTCGCCTGATGGTTCAGGAATCGGCAATGCCTCGGGGGTGTCGGCTTCAGAATGTCCATCGCCGCAGGCAGTGAGCAGTGCGGCGGAACCAAGTGCTGCCGAGGCGCAAATGAACGTACGACGGGCTGGTCGGGCAATGTCAGTCATGCACCTATTCTGGCAGAGATCTCTGTGCCGGCGCTAAGAGCGAAGCGCCCGTGTCAGGAGGGTGCGGCAAGTGATGAGCTTGATCGGCGGGGGAGCGGTCTGCATGCGTTCGCCAGGCGGTATCGAATACCGTGTATATTTATGCAGTGTTTTCGAAGTCCTGAGAGTATCCACAGTGCCCTGAACTCGCTCGGCATGGCACTGAATCCGGCACTCGGGAAAGTTTAGTAATCCGGGTAGGGCATTTCGGGTGGTGTAATTGGATCATGCCTGTCCGCTGCGCAGTGGGGAACAGAACGGCCAGAACTAGATATTTTTTATCCCGGCTTTCCGCACTTATGTGCGCACCGTTACACGCATCCGCAAGGTCGTCCCGTAATTGATACAGACGATGGGCTGATTCAACATCGCGCCCCTGCCGGCTGGTCGGTGAGTGGGGTGCCCCGCTGCCTTGCGGCGGAAGATTCGAATATCTTTGCATTCATGCTAATATTTGTATGTAGTTAGTTGAAGCTACTAATTTCGGAGAGAGCTTTCGCTGTTTTCCTGTCCGGCGTTTTATCGCCGACTGAGTAACTCCGCGCAGTAATCGCGTGTTGAGTTCCGGGTAGCAGCCCTCCGATGGAAAACCGGCGGTATTCGCCAACGCGAGTACCGCGCCTGAACTGACCCGAAGCGCCATTGCGCGCCAATATGGATAGCCGCAAGTGCGATGCAGGCAAACCATGGGCCGGATTCACTTTGTGAAGCCAAAAGCGCCAGGTTCTGGAACGAATCCACGAGCTGGTGCTCCCCGTGACTAGGGATGAACGATACGAATGAGAAACGAACGAAACTTGAGTGTAGGGAAGTGGTTCATGGGCCCAGGGGCTTGTGCGCGTCAGCTGAAATTTACCCCTTGCGATGAAATCTCGCAGGAAGACGTGCAGGATAAGTCGCCGGTTGAGCATTTAGCTCCTGGCGCGAATCTCATCACTGCCTATTAGAGGGAGGTGGCGCGTGAATAACGAAATAGTGCAGTTCAGCGCCCTAACTGTTGTCTTGCTATTGGTGCTCTTCTACGGAGGCACCTTCTTTATTTCCACCCGAATCGGAAAGAAAAAAGAGAACGCCGACGACTACATGACGGCGGGAAATAAAATTGGATTCGGCATTTCCGCTGCAAGCATGACCGCTACCTGGATCTGGGCTTCGTCGATGTACGCCTCAGCCACCTCCGGGTACACCTATGGAATCTCCGGTCCGATCCACTATGGGCTCTGGGGCGCGTTGATGATTCTGTTCATCTACCCATTCGGCAAGCGGATTCGCAAGGTCGCGCCACGCGCGCACACCCTCGCCGAGGTCATGCATGCACGCCACGGCCGCTCCAGCCAGCTGATGCTGGCCGGGTCGAATATTGTCGGTTCGGTCATCTCCTTGATGTCCAACTTCATCGCCGGTGGCGTATTGATCTCGATGCTCTCGCCGTTCAACTTCATCCAGGGCGTGCTGGCCGTTGCCGGTGGCGTTCTGCTCTACACCCTGTGGTCCGGGTTCCGTGCTTCGGTACTGACCGACTTTGTCCAGGTCGTAGGCATGTTGGGCGCTGTAGCAATCATTGTCCCGGCGATCTTCTTTGCCGCAGGGTTCCCGGCCGCATTCGAAACCGGTGCGAGCAACTTGACCCCGCAACAGTCCAATTTCTTCTCCTCTGAAGCATTCCTGGGCCAAGGGGCACCCTACATTGCAGCCGTTCTGGCCTACGCAATTGGCAACCAGACTATTGCCCAGCGGCTCTTCGCAGTACGCGAGGACTTGATCAAGCCAACCTTCATCACTGCAACCATCGGCTACGGAGCGATGGTCATCGGCGTGGGCATGCTCGGCGTGCTCGCCCTGTACCTTGGGTTCGAGCCGTCGGGTGGAGACATGAACAACCTCATCCCCGAGATGGCTGCCAGCTACCTGCCAGGTGTTCTGCTGGCATTGTTCTTCATCATGATCATTGGTGCGCTGTCGTCAACTGCTGACTCGGACTTGGCGGCCTTGTCCTCGATTGTGATGGCTGACGTGTACGGCCAGAACGTTGCCGGCAAGGACAAGGCCGATCCGAAGAAAATGCTGCTCATTGGCCGTGCGACCATGGTCGTTGCCACCGCATTGGCAGTCGCTTTCGCGAGCATGCAGCTGAACATCCTGGACCTGCTGGTCTTCGTCGGAGCTCTTTGGGGTGCTCTGGTCTTCCCGGTTCTGGCCAGCTTCTACTGGAAAAAGGTCACCAACAAGGCCTTCACCGTTTCGGTACTCGTTGCACTGGCGATCTTCATCCCTGTTCGCTTCGAACTGATCCCAGTCAATGGCGTCACCGGCTTGCTGATCGAGCTGCTGTCGGTGATTGGCATCGGCGTGGTCGTGGCGTTGATGAGCTTCGGGTTCTTCGGCCTGCGCGTTGCCAAGATTGTCGGTGTCGTCGCGATGCTGGCCAGCGCACCGTTCGTCTTCGGTTTCCTGCGCGACTACACGACCTTGAGCGCCTCGCTGGTTGCCTACTCGGTCAGTACCATCGTCTGCTACCTGCTGTCGTTCAGATCCAAGATGGAATTCGACTTCGGTGTCATCGCGGTACGCACCGGCGACTTCGACGCAGTACCTGGAAAGCCTGACGCTGCAGATGCCGGACACGATGCCAAGAGCCTGGGAGGCAAATAATGACGACGTTTTTCTTGAGCCTGTACGTGCTGGCATGGCCAGTCATTGTGGCCGGAGTGCTGTTCTTCATCAGCAAGGGGTTCATCCAGGAATGGCTGGAAGCCCGCCGCAATGGTGAAGACATCATCTAGTAACCGGGCAGGCGAAGCGGCGCGCCATGGAGCGCAGGAACCCCGTACAGCAGCATTTACCAGCTGTACGGGGTTCCTGCATCCTGACGGGGCAGCAAGAAGCGGGGG
>NZ_JBLVOC010000016.1:0-16037 GCF_053543575.1 Glutamicibacter sp. AGC84 | reverse complement strand
GGCCCCGGCTTTTCGCATGGTTCCAGCACTCAGGGAGAAGCACCGGAACCAAGAGCGGCCCGGAAGGTACTAGCCGTTGAACTTCTTACCGTTGACACGTTCGGAGGCGCCAACCTGGTCCAAATACGGGGTGATGCCACCGAGGTGCATTGGCCAGCCGGCGCCGGTGATCATGCATAGATCAACGTCGGCGGCTTCGGCAACGACGCCCTCATCCAGCAGCAGCCCGATTTCCTCGGCCAGCGCATCTTGAACACGAACCAGGATCTGTTCCTTGCTCGAGTGCTGATCGCCGAAGGCCATCAGCTTTTCAGCCTCGGGGTTCAGCACCTGGTTGCCTGCCTCATCCTTGACCCAGAGGGCAGTGATCTTGGCATCGATCAGTTTCTGCAGATTCTCCGAGACGGCAAATCGTTCGCCGAAAGCGGCGTTCAGCGACTCGTTGACATGCTGCGCGACCGGCAGACCTACCATCGCCAACAAGGTCAACGGGCTCATTGGCAGGCCCATGGGGGTCAGTGCCGAGTCAGCTGTCTTCCCGTCGGTGCCCTCGTCGAAAGCCGCCTGGACTTCACTCATCAGGCGAAGCAGTACGCGGTTGACCACGAATGCGGCAGAATCCTTGGTTTTCACCGTGGTCTTCTTCAGCTTCTTGCCCAGCACGAATGCAGTGGACAGCGAGGAATCGTTGGTCCACTCCGTAGCAGCAATTTCCAGCAGCGGCATCACGGCTACCGGGTTGAAGAAGTGGAAGCCGACCAGGCGCTCTGGATGCGACAAGTCGCGGCCCATCTCCGTGACAGAGAGCGAGGAAGTGTTGGTGGCCAGGATGCACTCGGGGGAGACCACGGCTTCAACCTCTGCGAAAACCTGCTTCTTCACATTCAGTTCTTCGAACACGGCCTCGATGACGAAGTCGGCATCAGCGAACGCCTTTTTGGTGACCGAGCCGGTGACCAGAGCCTTGGTGCGGTTGACCGCATCCTGGCTCATGCGGCCCTTGCCGTGCAGCTTGTCGATCTCGCCATGGATGTAGGCAAGGCCCTTGTCCACGCGCGATTGATCCAGATCGGTGATAACCACCGGAACGTTCAGGCGGCGGGCGAACAGCAGGGCCAGCTGGCCAGCCATCAGCCCTGCGCCAACGACACCCACTTTGGTGACGGGGCGCGCGAGCTTTGGATCCGGTGCGCCGGCGGGGCGCTTGCCGCGCTTCTGGACCAGGTCCAGGAAGGCGTACACGGTGTTCTGGAACTGCGGGGTGCTCATCAGGCCAGTCAGCGCTTCGACTTCAAGGACTGCTGATTCCTGCTGCGAGATGGCCAGGCCCTTGCGGAAGACCTCAAGCACCTTGTACGGTGCCGGGGCCGCGCCGGACAGCTTCGCATCGACGAACTTTTCGGCAGCGTCGGCCGCATCCAGCCAGCGGCGAGCAACCTCGGGATCGGTTGGATCGACCGCATTGGGGCGCTTGACCTCTGTGGTTCCGGAGATGACACCGTCAGCGAAGGCAATGGAGTGCTCGATGAAGTCAGCTGGTTCGAACAGGGCGTCGGCCACCCCCATCTTGGCAGCTGCCGGGCCGGAGAGGGTGCGGTTGCTGTTCAGCGGGT
This sequence comes from Glutamicibacter sp. AGC84, assembly GCF_053543575.1. NCBI lineage: Bacteria > Bacillati > Actinomycetota > Actinomycetes > Micrococcales > Micrococcaceae > Glutamicibacter > Glutamicibacter sp. AGC84. The sequence continues at coordinate 14,424 of NZ_JBLVOC010000016.1, read as the reverse complement.
TCTCGATCATGACCTTCAGCGCGTTCTCGGGGCCGACTAGGCGGGGCAGGCGGTATACGCCGGCCCAACCCGGAATCAGGCCGAGGAAACCTTCTGGCAGGCCCAAAGCGCCCGCGGCGGTGCTGACCGTGCGGTAGTTGCAAGCCAGCGCGATTTCCAAGCCGCCGCCGAGCGCCAGGCCGTTGATGAAAGCGAAGGTCGGAACGCCCAAATCGGCAAGCAGCTCATAGGTGTAGTGGCCCAGCGAAGCCATGGCGGTTGCTTGATCCGGTGCGCTCAGGCGGGTGACGGCCGACAGGTCGGCACCGGCAATCAGGAAGTACGGCTTGCCGGTGATCGCCAGGGCATCGATCTCGCCATTCTTGGCGCGTTCTGCTTGGACTTCCAGCGCGGCGCGCAGCTCCAGCAGGCCATTGGGCCCGAGGGTGGTCGGCTTCTTGTGGTCCAGGCCGTTATCCAGGGTCAGCAGTGCCATTGTCTTGCCGCTTGGCAAGGCCACATCCTTCACGAAGGTGTGGGTGACAGTCTCATCGTGCATCAGCTGCGCGACAGCCTGGAAATCTTTGCTCATTGCAGTCATTGTCTCTTCCTTATGCCTTGCTGCCGAAGTCCGCGTGGTTTGGGTTCTCCCAGATCACTGTGCCGCCCATGCCCAAGCCGATGCACATGGTGGTGATGCCATAGCGCACCGAATGGTCCTCGGAGAACTGGCGGGCCAGCTGGGACATCAGGCGCACGCCGGAAGAGGCCAGCGGGTGCCCCACCGCGATGGCACCGCCGTACCGGTTCACGCGCTCATCGTCCTGGTCGATTCCGTAGTAGTCGAGGAAGGACAGCACTTGCACGGCGAAAGCCTCGTTGATTTCGAACAGGCCGATGTCGTTGATGCCAAGGCCGGCCTTGGCCAGGGCCTTTTCGGTGGCCGGAACCGGCCCGTAGCCCATGACGTCGGGGTCCACGCCGGCGAAGGCGAAGGAGACCATGCGCATCTTCGGATCCAGTCCCAGCGCGCGCACTGCCGCGCCGCTGGCCAGCAGGGCGGCGGTGGCTCCGTCGTTCAAGCCCGCTGCGTTGCCTGCGGTCACGCGTCCGTGGGCGCGGAAGGGGGTGCGCAGTTCGGCCAGCGATTCCATGGTGGTGCCTGGCCGTGGCGGTTCGTCAGCCGAGTTCACGGCCCAGCCTTCGCCCGGCCGCTTGGCTGCCACGGGGATCAGATCGGCCTGGATCTGCTGGTTCTCGTAGGCCTTGGCCAGCTTGGCCTGCGATGCGACAGCATAGCGGTCGGCGCGTTCCTTGGTGATCGCAGGGAAGCGGTCGTGCAGGTTCTCCGCGGTATTGCCCATGTTCAATGCTTGCGGGTCGACGATGCGCTCGGAGAGGAAGCGCGGGTTCGGGTCCGCTCCGGCGCCCATTGGGTGGTTGCCCATGTGCTCCACGCCGCCGGCGACCACTACGTCGTAGGCGCCGAAAGCGATGCCGCCGGCGGTCGCGGTGACGGCGGTCATCGCTCCGGCGCACATGCGGTCGATGGCGAAGCCCGGAACGGACTTGGGGATACCGGAGAGCAGGCCCACGGTGCGGCCCAAGGTCAAGCCCTGGTCGCCGGACTGCGTAGTTGCGGCAATGGAGATCTCGTCGATCTTCTCGGCAGGAACTTCCGGGTTGCGTTCCAGCAGGCCGCGTACGGCTTTGACGGCAAGGTCATCGGCGCGGGTACCGTGGTAGATCCCCTTCTCGCCCGCTTTGCCAAATGGGGTGCGTACCCCGTCGATGAAGACGACATCGCGGTCGTCGAGCGAAGGGCGCGCATTGTTGCGCACGGTCGAAGCGTTGGCACTCACCGTCGGGCTCCTTGGGGTTGGTTCATGCTGCCCGTGAAGACCGGGCAGTGGCCAGCATCACTGTGACCTGAACCATACGTTACTCAGTAGTAACTTGAAGTGCAAGTGCAGCACCTTGCAAATCCGGGAACCCGCGGTGAATCCTTCCTGGAAACCGCCTAGGCCTGCTTCAACGCGATGGCCAGCTTGTCCGCAAGAAGTCCACGCTGCCACTGGCGGGCACCGAGATTTTCCAGCATGTCCGCTACGCTTGCCTCGCTGATGCGAGCCGGCGCATTCCAGCACAATTCACGCAGGTACTTCGGGGTCAAGAGATTCTCGCCCGGAATATTCCAGTGCTCGCTCACCTCATTGACGACCAGCTTGGCCGCGTCCAGCCGGTTCGCCGCGGCCGGGTTCTTTTCGGCCCATGAGCGGGGGTGCGGCAAGTCCGGCTTGGGGGCGCGCAGGTCCGGCAGGTCCCTGGTGCTATTGCCGCGCTTGATCGCGTCGACCCAGCGTGCGGCATCGCGTTTGGCATTGCGCGTGTGGAACCCGGGGATCTGCAAGAGCGCTGGAACGCTGGTGGCGCGCTGATCCACGGCGGCCATGATGGCGCGGTCGGGAATGAGCCGACCCGGGGCAACGTCGCGGCTCTGCGCCAGGGCTTCGCGGGAAAGCCACAGTTCGCGAGCTACCGCCAGATTGCGTCGGCTCTTGAGCTTATGGATGCCGGACAATTTGCGCCACGGCACCTGTGCCGGGGAAGGGTCAGGCAGATTGCGTTCGTACTCGAATTCCTGGAAGGCGAAATCCAGCTTGCCCTGCTCTTCCAGCACCGCGGTGATGGCCTGGCGCAGCTCTTCGAGAACTTCCACATCCAGTGCGGCGTAGTTCAGCCATGATTCAGGCAACGGGCGGGTGGACCAGTCCACTGCCGAATGTTCTTTGGCCAACTGCAGCTCGAGCAATTCGCCCACCATGGTACCCAGCGAGACGCGGGGGAATCCCGCAAGACGGCCAGCCATCTCGGTATCGAACAGCGAGGTAGGGGACATGCCCAATTCGTGCAGGCACGGCAAATCCTGGGTGGCCGCATGCAGGATCCAGGGCTGCTCGTTGACGAACTCGCGCAGCGGGGACAGATCGTCCAGGGTTTCAGGGTCGATCAGCCAAGTACCCGCACCTTCTCGGCGAATCTGCAGCAAGAAGGCGCGCTGGCCGTAGCGGAACCCGCTGGCTCTTTCGGTATCCACGGCCAGATCGCCGATGCCGGCTTCCAGCGCCCGCACTGCACGGCGCAAGGCAGGTGCGGTGTCGATGACTTCGGGGATCCCGTCGCGTGGCGCACTTAGTGGCGTCAGAACGGGTGCGGCGGCCTCGTTGGCAGTGGTGGATGATGCGGGAGCGGAAGAGTCAGAATTCGGCATGGTGCTTCCATTCTAGGACTATTCGGCTCCATCGCATTGATAATCGCTAGCTCAGGCGGCGATGAGGCAGCTGCTGCACGCCTTCGGGCAGGGGAGGCAGGCCGGCGAAAGTGCAAACCATATCGGCCCACGCGCTCAGATGCGTTCCCAGATGGTCAGAGTCCGGGGACCAGGAAGCACGCAGCTCGATATCGATATGGTCTTGTTCCCCGGCGAGATTGCCGAAGGATTCGGAAATTACCCGAGTCGCAGTACCGCCAGCGGAATGGTATGCGGCGTCGCGATCGCGCAGGGCTTCTTCGAGCCATGACCACGCGACGGAAGCCAGCATGGAATCCTGGCCCATTTCATGATCCAGACGGGCCCGAATGTAGGTGACGATGCGGAACTGGCCATTCCACAGTTCTTGGCCTGCGGGGTCGAAGAGGAGGATGAAGCGTCCGGTGGCCAGCTGCTCGGCTGGTTGGAGGAACGGGGTGCGGCCAATCTCCTGGCCCTGGGGGCCGCGTCCGGGAGCAACCACATCCATCACGTCGCCGCTGAGTGCCAGCGCGAACGGCGCCAGCCTGCCAGGGGCCGGAATTTCGGTGAATTTCAGTTCCTTGCGCACCTTGGCATGCGACAACTCTTCAAGGGCCGTGGCAAAGGCCTTCGGAATGGCGGAAGCAGGGCGATCATTGGTCACAATTTGAGTCTAAGCGCGCCGTACCCGAGCATGGGTACGGCGCGCCGACCGCGGGTTCATGCTAAGCGGCGGCGTAGGCGCCGAGCAGCTCGTGCAGCTTGGCAATGAACGCTGCAACATCTTCCTCGGTGGTGTCGAACGAGCACATCCAGCGCACTTGGCCGGCCGCGCGATCCCAGTCGTAGAAGCGGAAGTGCTCGCGCAGCTGGTCGCTGACCTCGGTAGGCAGCTGGGCGAAGACGCCGTTGGCCTGAGTCGGGTAGACCAGCTGGACTCCGTCAATTTCCTCAACTGCCTGCGAGAGCTTGGCGGCCATGGCGTTGGAGTGGCTTGCCAATTCGCGCCACAGATCGGTGCCGTAGAGCTCGATCAGCTGTGCGGAGATGAAGCGCATTTTCGAACCCAGCTGCATGTTCATCTTGCGCAGGTACTTCAGGTCCTGGGCCAGTTCGCTGCGCAGGGTCAAAATGCCCTCACCGAGCAGGATGCCGTTCTTGGTACCGCCGAGGGAAACAATGTCCACGCCGACGTCAGTGGTCAGCGCGCGCAACGGCACGCCCAGGGAGGCCGCGGCGTTGGACAGGCGCGAGCCATCCAGATGCACTTTCATGCCCAGCTTGTGCGCGTGGTCGGTGATGGCCTTGATTTCCCCAGGGGTGTACAGGGTGCCCAGCTCGGTGGCCTGGGTGATCGACACGGCCAGCGGCTGCGCGCGGTGCTCGTCGCCCCAGCCCCATGCTTCCTGGTCGATCAGCTCTGGAGTCAATTTGCCGTCGGGAGTGTCAACCTGCAGCAGCTTGAAGCCGCCGATGCGCTCCGGCGCACCGTTCTCATCCACGTTGATATGTGCAGAAGATGCGCAGATGACAGCGCCCCAGCGTGGAAGCAAGGACTGCAAGGCGATGACATTGGCGCCGGTGCCGTTGAAAACCGGGAAGATCTGGGCTTCCGGGCCAAAGGCATTGCGGGCGACGTTGCCTAGTTCCTCGGTGTACTGGTCCTCACCGTAGGAGATCTGGTGGCCGCCGTTGGCGCGGGCAATCGCATCCATGATGCGCGGGTGCACGCCAGAATAGTTATCCGAAGCGAATCCGCGAATCGAAGCGTCGTGGGTAAAAGTCATGCTGTGGAGGTCCTTAGTAGTTCAAGGGGTGAAGTCGAAAGCTATGCCAGTGCAGCGCCCAGAGGTGTGCAGCGGCCAGTAATCAGGCCTTGGGCAATGCAACCCGGGTGCCATTGAGCTCGCGGGCATCCTGGCCAAGCAAAGCCACTGCGGCCTGGGCAAGAAACTGCACCGGGGTCTGCCCGGAAGGCGTTTCTTCGGGAGACTTGTCGCTCAATGCCTTGACGACCCAACTCACCGCGGCGGCATTTTCTGCCTGCTTGGCGAACAGGCGGGCGATGGCATTGACCCAGTGTTCCGCTGCGGCCTTGACCGCACCGTAGTTGGCATTGGACGGGGTCGGATTCAGCACTGCCTCCGCACTGACTATCGCCAAGCGGCCTGCGGGGGAGGCGACCAGATCATCGACGAAGGCGCGGGAGGTGTTGCGCAGGGTGGTCAGCACGCTGCTGTGCAAGAAATCCCAGTCCTCGTCGCTTTGGCCGGTGATCGACTTACCGCCACGCCAGCCACCTACCAGATGGATCAGCGCATCGATGCTGCCGTGCTCTTCATGAATCCGCAGCGCCAATTGCTTGACCGCTGCGAAGTCGCCCAGATCGCATTCATAGCGGGCATGAACGAACGGGAGGCGTTCGTCGAGGCGCTCTTGGTTGCTTCCCACTGCAAGCACACGCGCTCCGGCATCAACCAGCGCGGTGGCGCTGGCAATGCCGGAGGCGGAAGTAGCACCGGCAAGGAGCACTAGTCTGGATGTCTCGTTCAAGGAGATTCTTTCTTTGCTCACATTTTCTAGCCTAGAGGAAAGGCTAGATTTTCGTTGCCCCGGTCATGCCCTTGCTCGATTCGATGACGGTGGCCATTTTCTTATTCAGAGCTTCGTAGAACATCGACAGCGGGAATTCATCGTCCATGACCTGGTCGGTGATTTCACGTAGTGGTGCGGTCAGCGGCAGGGCATCCGGACCCTTGGCCCAGACCGACGCGGGGTTCGGGGTGACGGTGGCCGAAACCAGTTCGTAGGCAGCAAGCCAGTGAGCCAGCTTCGGACGGTCGATGGACTTCCAATACAGTTCGTCGATCGCATCCCCCAAGGCTGCAACCACCTCGGGTACCTGATCCCAATCGATGCTCAACTTGGTGTCGGTCCAGTGCAGTACATGGTGCTGGTGCATCCATGCGAACAGCAACTGGCCACCGAGACCGTCGTAGTTGCGTACGCGCGAGCCGGTGATGGCGAAGCGGAAGATGCGGTCGAAGATCACCGCGTATTGCACCAGCTTGGCCATCTTGGCGCTCTTCTGATCCGAAGCCGGGTTGGCGGCGATCTTCATGCATTCGCGGAACGCAGTCAAATCGCAACGCAGTTCTTCGAGCGAGTAAAGGAAGAACGGCATGCGCTGCTTGATCATGAACGGGTCGAATGGCAGATCGCCACGCATGTGGGTGCGGTCGTGAATCAGGTCCCACATGATGAAGGTTTCTTCGGTCAGGTGCTGGTCCTTGAGCAGCTCTGCGGCGTCATCGGGCAGTTCGAGGTTGGTGATGCGTGTAGCTTCCTGCAGGACCTTGCGGAAGCGTACAGCCTCACGATCCTGGAAGATCGCGCCCCAAGTGAATGACGGAGTCTGCCGAATGGCGACCGACTCCGGGAAGAGCACCGCGGAATTGGTGTTGTAGCCTTCGGTGAAGTCGATGAAGCGCAGCGGCACGAACAGGGCGTTGGCGTAGTCCTTGCTCTCCAGGTCGGCAATGAACTCAGGCCACATGACCTGCACCAGCACGGCTTCGAGGTGGCGGTTGGTTGAACCGTTCTGGGTGTACATCGGGAAAAGCACCAGATGCAGCAGGCCGTCAATGCGCTGGGCCTGGGGCTGGAACTGCATCAGCGAATCGAGGAAGTCGGGAACGCCGAAGCCTGCATCTGCCCACTGGCGCAGGTCCGTGACCAGCTGCTCAAGGTACTCTGCGTCGTGCTCGAAGTGCACGCGCAAGGACTGCACCGACTCGATGATGGAATCAACGAGCTTGGCAGCCTGTGGTGCAGATGCGCTGTCGGTCAAGGAGCCGTCCTGTGCCTGGAGGCCCTGGAATTCGGTGGCGGCAGACTTCAACGTCAGCCAAGCTTCCGAGTTTGCGATCTGCAGTACTTCTGCGTCGGTGGCCGGTACTGGCTTGGAGGAAATCTGAGTCATTTCATACACCTTCTTTTCATGTTTGGGGCAGCGCTCAAGTGCTTACCTTGAACGCTACGCTCAAACAACAGGAAAGGTGATGCTAAGTCATCAGTGAATAAGCAACTCTTGCTCTAAATGTGATCCATGCCTTGCCACCGACAAAGGCATTAGCCCTGAGCAGGACGCAGGGTCAAGCTCAAAGAGTTCATGCAGTAACGCAGATCGGTTGGGGTTTGGAAACCTTCACCCTCGAAAACGTGGCCCATATGCGAATCGCAATTGGCGCAACGCACCTCAACACGCTTCATGCCCATGGACTCGTCGCTGATATAGCGCACCCGATCTTCGGCCAACGGCGCGAAGAAGGAAGGCCAGCCGCAACCGGCATCGAACTTCGTGGTGCTGGCGAACAGTTCCGAACCACAGGCTCGGCAGGAATACACGCCCTCGGTAGTGGTATCCCAGTATTCGCCGGTAAATGGACGCTCGGTCCCTGCTTGGCGCAATACGCGGAATTCCTCGGAAGAGAGGATCTGCTGCCACTGCACATCGCTGCGCGCGGCCGCTTCGTCTGCTGGCTGTGCTGATTGGTTTACCGATTCATCATTCATGCAATATAAAACGCTTGAGCAGGCTAGATGATTCCCGGGCCAGGTCATGGAAAGATGAAAACATGGCTCGGAACATCGTAGATACCATGCAACCCCGCAGCGCAGTGCCTGCAACCCTGATTGGGGTTGGACTGGGACTGGGCACCGGTTCCCTGGTGGCCGCCAGCGTATCAGCGCTCGCCGGTTACTTCGCCCGACGTGTAGTGACCCCGGAAGAACGCCGCACCGGCAACAGCATCATCCGGGAGGTCGTCACCGATGCCGAGGGCAAACTCTGGTTGCATTTCAACAAGGACGCCGATACCAGCGAACCTGGCCCCTGCAGCTTCCTCACCGAATTCGACTCCTGCGCGCTGCGGCTTTCCGCGCCGGAAGCCGTTCCGGGCAAATCCCGCCTGGTTGCGCGCAAAATCGAGAAGATCTATCACGGCACCCTCCAGGGAGTACGCCGCGGCAACCTATCCGGGGCAATTTACGAGCACCCCGCGGACCTGGGCTTTGACGCAGAAGACGTCGTCGTGCCCCTGGATGGCGGCGACGGTCCAGCCTGGCTGGTGCGTGGCTCCACGAACGAAGATGTCTGGATGATTGGCGTGCACGGCCGAGGCGCCCGACGTAATGAGACCATTCGGGCGCTGCCTGCCTTGAGCGAACTCGGGGTTACGACCTTGCTGATGAGCTACCGCAATGACGGTTTGGCTCCGAGCGCCCCGGATGGCCGCTACGGTCTGGGCGATACCGAATGGCATGACGTGGAATCGGGTATCCAATTCGCACTGGACCGCGGAGCGAAGCAGATCATCTTGCTGGGCTGGTCCATGGGAGGTGCCATCAGCCTGCAGGCCGCCGATCGGAGCAAGCTGGCCCACCATATTGACTCGCTCATGCTGGTCGGCCCGGTAATCAATTGGGTAGATGTGCTTTCGCACCAGGCTCGGGCCAATAAGATCCCGCAATCGGTGGGCCTGTTTGGCCAGTGGCTGCTGTCCAATAAGGCAGGGCGCTGGGTCACCGGCCAAGCGGCCCCGGTCAATCTGCGTCGGTTGAATTGGGTGGACCGCGCGGACGAATTGAAATTCCCGACGCTGATAATGCACAGCCGTGATGACGAGTTCGTCCCTAATGGCCCGAGCTTGAAACTGGCGGCGCTGCGCCCGGATTTGGTCACGCTCAAGACCTTTGCCAAGGCAGGGCACACGCGTGAGCCGAATGTGGATCCACAGGGTTTCGCCCGGGCGATCACCGACTTCTTGAGCAAGCGCATGTCGCTGCTTCAAGTCCAGTAGCCCAAGGCGGCAAGGGGCCCTGCCCGCGAGAACGATCAACAGATCTCGATCCCGCAGGCAGGGCCCTTTCTGGCCAAGCGCTGTCTAGCCGGAGGCGATCGGCGCCCAAATGGCTCCGGTCGCCTTCGCGGCATCTTGCGGAGCGATCTCCAGGCTGAAACCGCGGCGCCCGCCAGAAATGAATACCGTCTCGAACTGCTGCGCGCTGGAGTCAATGACGGTAGCGGTTTTCTGGCGCTGCCCGAACGGGGAAATCCCGCCCAGGACATAGCCGCTGCGTCGCTGGGCGGCAGCCTTGTCAGCCATCTGCGCCTTCTTCTTGCCCAACGCGGTGCCAATCGCCTTCAGATCCAGCTTCGCATTCACTGGCACCACTGCGACGGCCAGATCCTGGGTGGCGTTGGCCCCGGTGGAGACCATCAGGGTCTTGAAGACCCGGTCGCCACTGGCACCCAATTGCTCGGCTGCTTCGGCGCCGTAGCTTTCGGCCAAGTCGCTATGCGCATAGCTGTGCGCTACATAGCTGATACCTGCCGCATCCAGCGCGGCGGTCGCCGGGGTGGAGGCGGCTTGCTTCTTCTTGCCCACGTGCTTGGGGATCCTTAACTACTGCTTATTGGCTTCCAGCTGCGTTCGATGCAAAACCTACGCAGGCAGCTGCTCTGAGATCTGGCGCTTAATGCGGCCGAGCATGGCGGTCATGCCGCGCATGCGCAACGGCGACAGCGCACGGGTCAGACCCAGCTGCTGGGGCATGTCATCGGGAACGGCGAGAATCGCTGCGGCCTGCGCGCCATCCAGGCCGGCAGCCAGCACCGAGGCGAAGCCGCGGGTGGTTGGAGCCTCCGGGGGAGCGGAGAAGAACAGTCCCACCGGGTTATTCGCTTCGGTCGAGACCTCGACGGCCAAGAACAGCGGCGACTGGCATTCTACAACCTGCTCGAATAGTTCAGGATGATCAGCCAGGCGTGCTGGAAGCTCGGGCAGCTCGCGCGAGTACTCCAGCAGCAGTTCCAAGCGGTCGGCCTCGGGCACCTCGGTGAACTCCTCGACGATTTCGTTCAGTGCATCGGGGAGCTGGCTCATGCGCGGGCTCCGCGCTGCGCAGGCATCTCGCCGGCGGCTTCGCCGCGAACGATGGGCACGCCAACCGCGTTGCCCCACTCGGTCCATGAGCCGTCGTAGTTGCGCACGGTTTCGAAGCCCAGCAGGTGCTTGAGCACGAACCAGGTGTGGCTCGAACGTTCACCGATGCGGCAGTAGGCCACCACATCGTCGCCCGGCTTCAGGCCGGCGCCGTCGAGGTAGATGGCTTCCAATTCTCCGCGCGAGCGGAAGGTGCCGTCCTCGGCCGCAGCCTTGGCCCATGGCACCGATGCGGCGGTTGGGATGTGCCCGCCGCGCAGGGCGCCTTCTTCCGGGTAATTCGGCATGTGGGTACGTTCTCCGGTGTATTCCTCGGCCGAACGCACGTCGATCAGCGGGTTGCCCAGGTGCTTCAGGACCTCCGGAAGGAAAGCGCGGATCTCGGAGTCGACGCGCTCGATCACCGGGTATTCGGTGGCGGTCACGGCCGGCTTCTCGGTGCTCAGCTCGCGGCCTTCAGCGATCCACTTGTCGCGGCCGCCGTCCATCAGGCGGACATCTTCGTGGCCGAAAAGTGTGAAGACCCACAGCGCGTAGGCGGCCCACCAGTTGGACTTGTCGCCGTAGATGACCACGGTCGACTCGCGGGTGATGCCCTTGGCGGCCATCAGCTGTGCGAAGCCTTCGCCGTCGACGTAGTCGCGCGTGACTTCGTCGTTCAGCTCCGTGTGCCAGTCAATCTTCAGCGCGCCTGGCACGTGGCCAGTGGAATACAGCAAGATGTCCTCATCCGATTCCAGTACTACGAGATTCTCGGCTCCGAGGTTGTCTGCCACCCACTGGGTGGAAACCAGTCGTTCTGGGTGAGCGTAGGCTGCATATTTCTCGTTGGACTCGACGGGCAACGACATTCCTAATCACGATCCTTGCGGGTGTCAGTTTTTGCCACGCTGGAAACAGCGGGCACGGGCATTACTTCTAGCCTAGTCCTCATCCATTGCGAACCCAGTGTGCTCTACGACATTTTTGGCAATGATTCGCCGCGTTCAAGGTAAACTGGCCGATGGGAAAGCCACGGCTTCCCGACCATTTCCTGAGCAATCAACTGAAGGACTCCCACAGCCAATGGCGACGATCACCCACCTGAGCGAGACCAAGCCGAATCTTTCAATCGAAGAACTGCTGGCCGGATTCCACCCGTCCTACCGCTTTGGTGAAGTGTCCTTCAATACCTATCGCCCGGATCCTAACCAGCCTTCGCAGACCGAAGCCGTCAATAAGCTCAAGGCTTTCGCAGAAACCGTGGGCAAGAACAACTCCGGTTCGTTCTTCTCCAAGCTTTTCGGCAAGAAGAAGGAAACCAAGAACGGCATCTACCTCGATGGCGGCTTCGGCGTAGGCAAGACCCACCTGCTCGCCTCCCTGTGGCATGCAGCCCCGGGCCGCAAGGCCTTCGGCACCTTCGTTGAGTACACCAACCTGGTTGGCGCGCTGTCTTTCCGCCAGACCGTAGAAGTGCTCAGCCAATACTCGCTGGTCTGCATCGACGAGTTCGAACTGGATGATCCGGGGGACACCGTGCTGATGTCCCGGTTGATGCGCGAGCTGTCCGATGCTGGCGTGAAGCTGGCGGCAACCTCCAACACCCTGCCTGGTGCGCTGGGCGAGGGGCGCTTCGCGGCAGTGGATTTCCAGCGTGAAATCAAGACCCTGTCCGAGCAGTTCGACGTGCACCGCGTCGAAGGCGAAGACTTCCGCCACCGTGGCCTGCCCGATGCCCCCGAGCCCTTGGACGATGCGGGCATCAAGGCATTCGCCCTGGATCGCTACCCGGACAAGACCTTGGCCGATGACAACTTCGAGGATCTGGTGGCTCACCTTTCGAAGGTTCACCCGTCGCGTTACCGCCAGTTGCTTTCCGAGACTGATGTGCTGGTTCTGCACAACGTGGATACCATCACCGATCAGGCCATCGCCCTGCGTTTCGTGGTTCTTGCTGACCGCCTGTACGACAAGGACGTGCCAATCGTTGCCTCAGGCAAGCCATTCAGCGAACTGTTCACCCCGGAAATGATGTCCGGCGGCTACCAGAAAAAGTACTTCCGTGCCGTCTCGCGCCTGACCGCTTTGGCTCGTGAAGGCCAAGTTGGAGAACCAGCGCTCTAAGCCGGAAACACCGGTCCCGCCACTTCATCGTCGAGCCCTGCGCTCGACGATGAAGTGCGTTAAGAGCCCTGCCACCAAGGCCCAGAAGGCACCGCCGATCCCGAAGAGCGTGAGATTGCCGGCAGCGACCAGGACCGTGGCCAATGCGCTCAACCGCCAGGAGGAATCGGCCATCGCTCCGAGCAGCGCATTGGCGAGTGTTGCCAGCAAGGCCAAGCCCGCCGCCGCTTGGAACAGCCCCTCGGGCGAGGCGCTGGCCACCGATACGATCAGCGCGCTCAAGGCACCGAAGACCAAGTAGAAGACACCTGAACTCGCCGCCGCCCGCCAACGCAGCCGGGGGTCCGGGCCGGCCTGCTCTCCGGCAGCCAGCGCCGCGGTGATTGCCGCCAGGTTGATGGCATGCCCGCCGAAGAACGCGCCGCTAGCCGACCCCACTCCGGTCGCCAGCATGGTGGGGCGCCACGGCGCGGTGTACCCGAAGGAGCTGAGCACGGCCACGCCCGGAATATTCTGCGATGCCATCGTCACCACGAACAACGGAACGCTGATGCTGGCAATGGCCTGCCAGGAGAATTCAGGACTGACCCACTGCAGCTGCGGAAGAACTTCGAGTGAATCCCACGTCGCGGAGCGGCCAATATGCCATAGGCCGAACCCCACCGCCGCTAGCATGCTCAGCGCTACGGCGAATTTCGGAAGGATCCTGAGCCCGACGAAGAACACCAGGAGAATTCCCAACGCGGGCAACGGGATGCTGGCCACGGCTGTAAATGGTTTCAGGCACAGCGGGATCAAGACACCGGCGAGCATGCCTTGGGCAATTGGGACCGGAATACGAGTGAGCAGCCGGTGCAAGGACGGTACCAGACCGGTCAACACGATCAGTGCGCCGCTGACGATGAATGCCCCCACTGCCTGATTGAACCCGAACACTCCGGGAGCCAGTGAGGCGAGCATGGCTGCACCGGGAGTGGACCATGCAATGCTGATCGGCTGGCGGTATCGCAGCGAAAGCGCAATGGTGCTCAGGCCTACGCAGAGGGACAGGACGAATAAGCCTGAGGCGGCCTGTTCGCTAGAAGCTCCGACCTGGAATAATCCGGCCAGTACGACAGCGAAGGATGCTACGAATCCCACCATGGTGGTGATCAATCCCGCAAGCACGGAATGGAAAAGGCCAGCTCCATCCGGGGGCGTGTGACGAGTCATACTCTTTTTCTACAGGGTGGCGCCGGTTTGCCGAAAATCGGCATGAATTAATTCCCCTGATATGACGTTAAAGCAGGGAAGGCACCGACCTCGGTCGGTACCTTCCCAGGATGCTCGGGCAAGCCGAGGGGAGTGCGTCGAGGAATTAGGCCTCGTTATTCTCGCCTTCGCCTCCGCCAAGGCCATTGAGGTAGTCGCCAGCGCCCTGCTGGACACCGTCTACCTGCTCGGCGAACTTGCCGCCGGTCTTGTCATCGACAAAATCACCAGCCTGTTCGATACCCTGGGATACCTGCTCCGGGTTCTCCTTGGCGAATTCCTCTGCCTTGCCACGCAGATCATCAAATCCTGCCATGCTGCACCTCCATTCGTCTGTGGGAACCCCTGTAGCTCCACAACTACTACCCACCCTAAAGGCTCAGGCCAACGCATGGAAGTGTATTAGAGACATTTCGCCAGTTGCCTAGGTGTTTTGCTGGTGGATGTCAGATTGCACACAGGTTAGCTATTTACTAGTCAGGGAAGTGGTAGCCGCCTGGAATGATGGTTAAAGCAAAGATGGGAATCACGAAAAGTGATTCCCATCTTTATTTGGAGCGGTCAACGAGGTTCGAACTCGCGACCTCAACCTTGGCAAGGTTGCGCTCTACCAGCTGAGCTATGACCGCAAAACTATATTCAATTATTTGGAGCGGTCAACGAGGTTCGAACTCGCGACCTCAACCTTGGCAAGGTTGCGCTCTACCAGCTGAGCTATGACCGCATATATTTAATTAGTAGATCCATGGTCAACGAGGTTCGAACTCGCGACCTCAACCTTGGCAAGGT
>NZ_JBLVOC010000015.1:392219-477479 GCF_053543575.1 Glutamicibacter sp. AGC84 | reverse complement strand
GATCCGCGACCGGCACTGCCGCACCCCGTTCTGCGACGGCATGGTGGAGGAAATAGACCACGTCAAGCAATACGCCCGCGGAGGCAAGAGCACCGTCTTCAACGGCGATGGCCGCTGCGCTAGTTGCAACAAGGCCAAGGAAGCCGCCGGCTGGTACGAATACACGAGCTACGGCAACGGCCACACCATCATGATCTGTCCCGGCTCGGCGATGTCCTACAAGTCCACCGCGCCACCAGCCACGGGCTACGCGCACAAGCCGTTCCCGCAATTGAGACGCGACTCGAAATGGATACAGCAACTCAAGGAACGGCTGAAGCCCCCACCCGACCAACCGGATCCATGAGCCGCGAGGTAAACCGATCGTTTGCACCGCTCGCCGCTATTACGCAACCACGCATCACCCCGTCCCACCCCTGCTTGGCGCGCTAATCCAAACCGCCTGGCATGCATCCGCCACGCAACACTTCGATTTTCGTGCACCGCGCAAGCTGGCACCTCGTTACCGCACTGGCTTGGCACCTCTTCTTGCCGCTCATCGTGCAGATGCTGAACCCGCGAGATGCGCCACGACCACCATGCGAAGTTTTTCACCATGAGGCTTGACTGTGACGTGAGCCACTGAAATGATTCAGTGCAACACTGTTGCGCTTCTTGCAACCGTATTCCGATACCGAATCTTTCCCGCCTGCGGCATTACTTGCCCCACGGGTCCAGGAGAATTCCATGCACTCAGTATTCATAGACGAACTCGATGCCCAGACTTACGCCGAGAACGTAGCGCGTACCGGATCCACCATTATCATCCCGGCCGGAGCGACCGAACAGCACGGACCTCACATGCCACTGGGCGTAGATGCCATGCTCTCGCGTTCCATCGCAGAAGCCGTCGCGCAACGCACAGGTGCTTTGGTTGCGCCGGCGTTGAGCTACGGGTACAAATCCCAGCCCCGCTCCGGCGGCGGCAACCACCGCAAAGGCACCACCAGCCTCGGCGGCACTTCGCTTAGCTTGATGATTGAGGACGTAGTTGCATCCTTCATCTCCCAGGGCTTCGATAATGTTGTCGTCCTCAACGGGCATTTCGAGAACTACCAGTTCATCTACGAAGGATTGGACAACGCAGTAGCCAAGTGCCGAGCCGCCGGCGCGGCGTCGCGCGCCATCCTGCTGTCTTACTGGGACTTTGTCGATGAGGAAACCTTGGCCAAGGTCTTCCCCGACGGCTTCCTCGGCTGGGACATCGAGCACGGAGGCATCCTCGAAACTTCCTTGATGCTCCTGCTCCACCCGCACCTGGTAAACATGGATCGGGTTGTCGACCACCCGCCCGCTAAGCTCGCGCCCTATGACATCTTCCCGGAGGATCCGTCACGCACCCCGGACAGCGGTTGCCTCTCTTCTGCGAAGGGCGCCACGGCAGATCGCGGCCAGCTGCTATTCGAAACCGTCACAAACCAAGTTGCCGATGCACTCAAAGGCGAGCTGCTGCTGGGCAACATCAGCATCGAGGTGAAATAGCATGTCTGTGGATAGCTCGACATCCCAAGACAGGAAAAAGTCCGCGAAAGCACCCCGGACCCCTGAAGGCACTAAGAAGCAAGTTGAGGTACCACGTTTCATGGGGCGGCACATACCTCCCATGGATCGACTGCTCATTCGCGTAATCCCCCCAGTACTGATTATCGCCGTGATGATTTGGGTCCTGTCCAATCCAGAAGCCGCCTCAGCCGCGATTTCCGAAATGCGCACTTTCGTCACCGGAAAATTCACCTGGCTCTTCATCTTGTATTCAGTATTCACAGTGGTGGTGTGCATTTGGCTCTCCATGAGCCGAGTAGGCAAGATCCGTCTCGGTGGCCCGAATGCCAAACCGCAGCACAGCAAATTCGCATGGTATTCCATGCTGTTCGCTTGCGGCCAAGGCATCGGCTTGATCTTCTGGTCAGTTGCCGAACCAATTATGCTTCGCGATGAAAACCCCGTGATCCCAGCAGGGCCAAACGGTGGCGGCGAAGAAGGGGCCATTGTTTGGACCTACTTCCACTGGGGCTTGACCGCCTGGGCAATGTATTGCGCCGTTGCAGTGTGCTTGGCCTACTCGCATCACAACCTCGGCAAGACATTGACTTTTCGCGAGGCTACCGTGGATATGCTGCCCCGCTGGTCGCGACGCGGAGCCGGTGTCATCGTTGAGCTCCTGGCAATTATCGCGACCGTACTCGGCCTGGCTACCTCCTTCGGATTCGCAGCCATGCAGTTCTCCTCCGGCCTGACTTCCTTCACTGGATTAACCGCCAGCCCAATGATGTGGTTCATGGTCATTCTGATCTTCGCCGGCATCACCTCAATTTCGGCTATCGTCGGCATCAGCAAGGGTATGGCACGCATCAGCGGATTGAACTCGATCCTCAGTATCGTGCTGATCGCAGCGGTGCTGATTTTCGGCCCATCGCTGTACATCATCTCGAATCTGTCCCAGACCTTTGGCAGCTTCTTCACGAACTTCGCCAATATGAGCCTATGGACCGATTCAGGATTGGCCACCACCACCCTGGATTCATGGCAAGACAGCTGGAATGGCTGGTGGACGGTCTTCATATGGTGCTGGGTTATTGCCTTCTCCCCATTTGTGGCCGGATTCATTGCCCGCATTTCGCGTGGCCGTACCATCCGCGAATTCGTTCTCGGCGTGACCATAATTCCTTCATTGATCGTGATGGTTTGGGTTGCAGTGATCGGCTCCGCAGCCCTCTACTACGATGACCAGACTAATCGTGGCATCAGCAGTGCAGTCGCCGAGGACACTTCCTCCGGCTTGTTCGTCATGCTTGACTCCGTGCCTGTCGTTGGCACGGTCTTGCTAGTTGTTTCCACCATCCTGGTGGCCACCTACTACGTGACATCCTTGGACTCTGGCATTTACGCACTCAGTGAATTCGTCTCCGCCCCGGGCAAATCCGGTCCAGTCTTCCGTGTAGTCCTCGTGCTGTCTGTCGCAACGGTGACCACCGTGCTGCTGACCATGGGCGGAACCGCGGTGGTCGATACGGTCCAAACTGGCACCATTATCGGCGCCTTCCCCTTCTCCTTCGTGATCATTTTGATGATCATCAATTTGATCCGGAGGCTGCTCAAACGAGACAAGGCGATCAAGCAGCTGGAAAAGGACATCAACAACCCCGACCCGAATCTGGTCTTCGTAGCCGACCCCGATGGCGGCGGAGCGATCCTCAAGGAAGACCCAGGACAGGACCCACAGAATTAAGCAGTAGAACCCGCATTGGCATGAAGGCCGCGATGCTCGCCATGATGAGCTTCGCGGCCTCCTGCATTACCTCGTGGTTTTCATATTCATGCAGGACAATTCCGATCTTGTGCACTGCAGAAAAAGTTTTCACAATCGCCCTTGACAGTGACGCAGGGCACACATAATCTAAATGCAACGGCGTTGCAGTGAGCGCAACACGTACTTCTTCTCCGGCGATTCCCATGAATCCTCGCAATCCATCTGATTGGGCCGGCCTCCCTTGACAGTTGATTTCCCACAAGGAGCCAAAACCATGACTACCGCCAATATCGCCACCAATGTTTCCGAACTGGCCCGACTGAAGACCCTGCACAACGGCGCCAAGGAGCAGCTGACCTTCTCGGATGCCGAGTTCGAGCGCCGCCTGGCCGGCCTGCGCCAGATCATGGCCACGAAGTCGCTGGACGCAGTCATCCTGACCAGCTACCACGGCATCAAGTACTACTCGGACTTCCTGTACACCACCTTCGGCCGCAACTACGCGCTGGTGGTCACCGCCAGCAACTCCACCACCGTCACCGCGAACATCGATGCCGGCATGCCATGGCGCACCAGCTACGGCGACAACATCGTGTACACCGACTGGAAGCGCGACAACTTCTTCTACGGCCTGCAGGAAGCACTTAAGCGCGACGGCGTGAAGGCAACCCGGATCGGCGTGGAAGACGACTTCCTGCCAGGCCGCACCCGCCAGCAGATCGCCGACACCTTCGACGGGGCGGCTCTAGTAGATGTTTCGCAGGACGCCATGCGCCAGCGCATGATCAAGTCCGCCGAGGAAATCGAAGTCATCAAGCACGGTGCGCGCATCGGCGACCTGGGCGGCGAAGCCATCAAGGCAGCGATCCGCGAAGGCATCAGCGAATACGAGGTCGCACTGATCGGCACCGAGGCGATGGTGCACGAGATTGCCAAGACTTTCCCGCACCGCGAAGTGCGCGATACGTGGGTCTGGTTCCAATCGGGCATCAACACCGATGGCGCCCACAACTGGGCCACCACCCGCAAGCTGGAGCGCGGGGACATCCTCTCGCTGAACTGTTTCCCGATGACCTCCGGCTACTACACCGCTCTGGAGCGCACCTTGTTCCTCGGCGAGCCGGATGCCCGCAGCCTGGAACTGTGGAACGTCAACGTCGAGGTCCACAAGCGTGGCCTGGAGCTCATCAAGCCCGGAGCGGTCTGCAAGGACATCGCAGCGGAGCTGAACGAAATCTACATCTCCCACGGACTGCTCCCGAACCGCACCTTCGGCTATGGCCACTCCTTCGGCGTGCTCTCGCACTACTATGGCCGCGAAGCTGGTCTGGAACTGCGCGAGGACATCGAGACTGTTCTGGAGCCGGGCATGGTCGTTTCGATGGAGCCAATGATCACCGTCGCTGATGGCGAGCCAGGTGCCGGCGGCTACCGCGAGCACGACATTCTGGTCATCGGCGAGGACGGCGGCGTCGAGAACATCACCAAATTCGGCTTCGGCCCGCAGAACAACATCATCGATGCCTAGGGGCAACTGATAACCGTGGGGCGGGGCCCGAGCCCCGCCCCCCGGCTGCTTTAGCCATCTGGGGCGCAGCAAGCAGGGGGCTGTGCCTAGAACCGAAGATCACGCACCGGTCTGCCGGAACACTTCATCATTCCAGCGGCAAAGAAGCCAGCACTGGCCAAAGCCGTTGCCCTCCAGAGGCGGTTTCACCCCATGAACCATTCCAGCAATTCCCCACTGCAAGCTCCCACCGGAACCACGGCCGCAGCGGCCACCGGCGTGTCCCAGTCCCGCACCATTGACGCGAAGACCCGCCGCAAGGTGATCGCTGCCAGCTTCATCGGCAACTTCGTGGAATGGTTCGACTACGCGGCCTACGGCTACTTCGCCGTCACCATCGCCGCCGTATTCTTCCCCAGCGACGACCCCCAAGCTGGTCTGCTGATGACTTTCGGGGTATTCGCCATCTCGTTCCTGGTCCGTCCTGTCGGCGGGTTCATATGGGGGCATCTGGGCGACAAGATCGGCCGGCGTGAAGCCCTGTCGTGGTCGATCCTGCTGATGACCGGTGCCACCTTCTGCATAGCGCTGCTCCCCGGCTACGCATCCATCGGTTTTGGCGCGCCCCTGCTGCTCCTGGCCCTGCGTCTGGTCCAGGGCTTCTCTGCCGCCGGCGAGTATGCCGGCGCCTCCGCCTTCCTGGTCGAGTACGCGCCGGCCAACCGGCGCGGCCTGTACGCGGCAGTGGTTCCGGCGAGCACTGCCACCGGCCTGCTCTTCGGCTCACTGATGGCCGCCGGGCTGACTGGGTTGCTGTCAACCGGGGATCTGGAGTCCTGGGGATGGCGCATACCGTTCTTGCTGGCCGCGCCCATGGGGCTCATTGGCCGCTATATCCGCACCAAGCTGGAGGATTCGCCAGCTTTCCTTGAAGCATCATCCGAGTCCTCCACTCCTGAGGGATCCCCAGTCGGGTCGTTGCTGAAGAACCACTGGCGCCAGCTGGTCCAGGCTGCGGGTGCGGTGCTGCTGAACGCCGTGGGCTTCTATGTAATCCTTTCCTACATGCCGACCTATCTATCCGAAGAGCTCGGACTGGACGCCACCCGTTCCTACCTGGTAACGACCGTTGCGCTGTTGACCTACGTCGGTTTCATCTTTATCACGGGCATGCTTTCGGATCGTTTCGGACGCAAGCGCATCTTGATCAGCGCATCGATTCTGTTCATCCTGTTCACCGTTCCTGCCTTCATGGCTTTGGAATCAGGAAACTTCTTGGTCATTGTCTTGGTCCAGATCCTGCTCGGCGCGATGCTCACGCTCAACGATGGCACCCTTCCGAGCTATCTCGCGGAAATGTTCCCCACCAAGGTCCGCTATTCCGGCTTCGCAGTGTCGTTCAACCTCTCAAATGCATTGTTTGGCGGAACCGCGCCGTTCGTGGCCACATTACTGATTGCCACTAGCGGCAACGTCCTTGCCCCCGGCTGGTACTTGATGGGCGCAGCAGTGATTTCGCTGGTGGCGGTGGCCTGCTCGGTCGAAACCAGCCGTAAACCATTGGTTTGAGCCGTAGGATAGTAGCAACTCAGGAGGGGAAATGACTGAAATTCGCAGTGAAACCCGAGGCACCTCGGTGATCGTCAACGTGCTCGATGTGCTCCGTTGCTTCACCGTTGAGCGCCCGGTAGTGGGCGTCACCGAAATCGCGGAGCAGGTCGGCCTCCACAAATCGAGCGTCTCGCGCATTCTGGCCACCCTTGAGCAGGAACGCGTTGTGGATCGCGACGCGGAAACCCGCAAGTACCGCTTGGGTGTCGGCCTGATTGCCATTGCCGGACCATTGCTTGCCAACCTGGACGTGCGGCAGGTGGCTTACCCCATTCTGGAAGATCTGCGTGAAGCTACCGGCGAGACCGCTGTACTGAACATCTGGGACGGCAGCGAGTCGATTTCGGTAGAACAGCTGCCTTCAACCCATCTGGTCAAGCACACTTCGGTCATGGGGTCGCGGTACCGTTCGGGGCTGAGCGCTACCGTCCAGGTATTCCTCGCCAATGAGGATCCAGCACGCCGCGCGGAGCTGATCTCCAACGGAGAGATCGATCTTGCCGGCACGGCCCCCGCCGAATACCAGGCACGCCTGGATCTTGTACGCGAGCGGGGCTACGCGGTCAACTACGGCGAGACCTCCGCCGAGGAGGTCGGAGTGGCCGCAGGAATTCTCGATCACCGCGGTGAACTCGTCGCCTGCGCCATGACCGCCGCTCCGTTCTACCGCATCGGCGCCGATGAGCTGGAGCAGCTCTGCTCCAGCACCCGCACCGCAGCAAGGCGAATCAGCACCAGGCTGGGATACCAGGCGGAGGGATAGCCATGGATCCGTTTGAAGCGCGCGATGCCCATGCCGTCGACTACGGTATGCACGAAGGGTCAGCTATGAAAGTCAGCCACCACTTCGCCGGGCATACCGGGATGCCAGTAGCCATCCAGACCTGGGTGATCGAACCAGGCGGATTCGAGGGCTTCCATCGCCACGAGGGCGAGAGTGCTTCGCAGGAGTTCTACCAAGTGCGAGAGGGTCGGGCGCTGATGCGGGGCGGCGAGCGCGACTACGAGCTGGGCCCGGGCGACAGCATCTTGGCCGATGCAGGGGTGGACCACGACCTGCGAAATACCGGCGGCACTGGCCTGCGCGTGCTCACGGTTTAGGTCCCGCCACGCAAAGCCGACTTCTCAGCCTTCGGCTCGCAGCAGATTACCCAGCGCGGTCAACCAGGCGGACTGGCTTAGCTGGGAGTTTGCCCGAGGGCCTTTTGCCACCCCTCGCCCCGGTGCTGAAGTGGTTCCATGGATTACAACATCGGCTATTTCGTCGGTTCGCTCGCCACGAACTCCATCAACCGCGTCCTGTCCAAGGCCCTGATAGCCCTGGCACCTGAAAACCTCAGTTTCACGGAAATCCCGATCAGCGATCTGCCCTTGTATAGCGCTGACTACGATGATAATTATCCCGAAGCCGGGACCGCGCTAAAGACCGCCATCGAGGCCTCGGACGGCCTGCTATTCATCAGCCCGGAGTACAACCGTTCAATTCCCGGTGCGCTGAAAAATGCCATCGACTGGGGTTCGCGGCCCTGGGGCACCAACTCCTTCGCCCGCAAGCCCACCGGCCTGCTCGGCGCTTCGGTCGGAGCCATCGGTACCGCGGTCATGCAGTCCAGCATGCGCAGCGTCCTCAGCTTCCTGGATGCCCCGCAGCTGAACTCCCCCGAGGTCTACCTGCAGTACCGTCCCGAAGACTTCGGCGAGGACGGGAGCATCAGCGACCCGGACACCCAGAAGTTCCTGGCCCACTACATGGGCGAATACTCGGCGTTCGTTGAGCGTGTGCTCGATGCGACAGCTGCGGGTCATATCGGAGACGAAGGAATGTAGCCGCCTCCAACGTCCACTAGCCGCGCGAGTACTCGGCAAGACAGACTCCGGAGGCAAAAGTCTGCATGTTCTCCAGCCTCCAGCGATCCGGGGCATACCCCGTGTCCCCGAAGAGCCTGATACCCGACCCGAACATCACCGGCTGCACTTTCAGGGCCAACCTGTCGATGTCCGGCCGGAGTCTGGCGGCCAATTGCCCTCCGCCGCACAGCCAGATGCCGTCACCCGGTTGGGATTTGAGTTCCCCGATGACCTCTCGCGGATCCGCGCTGGTGAACTGCACCTCTTGGCTTCCTGGAGGTGCAGAGTGCTCGCGCGTGAAAACCATCTGCCTCAGATGCGAGTAAGGGCTGGGCAGTGCTGGCAAGCCGACAGCGTAGGTATTCCAGCCCATCAGCACCGTATCGAAAGGGCACCCCTCGATAGGCAGTCCAGCCGACTCTGCCAGCTGGGTCGGCGCGGTGCCGCGGTAGCGGTCCCAGATGGGCGCCGCATGGTCACCAGCCACCGCGAAAGCATCGAATTCACCGTTAGGACCGGCAATGTACCCGTCCAAGCTCACTGCAACGAAGTAGGTTAGTTCTCTCATTGATTCTCCCTTGGTTCGAAGACGGGATCGTCTGGGAAATTGAGCCAACCCTACAGCATGGCCTGTTGGGAACTTGGGAGAATGCGAAAAAGCCGGGAAACATCATTTCTGATGTTTCCCGGCTTGTTTCCATTTGGTGGAGGTAAGGGGATTCGAACCCCTGACCTTCTGCATGCCATGCAGACGCGCTACCAACTGCGCCATACCCCCAAATGAGGTGGTTTTCCGCGGTTTGAACAACCGCTGAACCGAGATAAAACTATACCGGAGCACTGCCGAAAACGCCAAATCGGCCATTCGAGACGCTGGTCACACTCTGCTATTCACACGGTGCTCCCCAAGTGGAAGAATATGGGTCGGGACCTGCCGGCCCCACCCACTCCTTCGAAAGGCGCAATCCCATGACCATCGGACTGACCCCATACCTGCGTTTCGCCGGAGACGCCAAGGAAGCAATGGAGTTCTACCACCAGGTACTCGGTGGCGAGCTTTCCATGATGACCTTCCAAGAAGGCATGAATGACAACAATCCGGCCGTTGCCGACCAGATTATGCACTCCTCGCTATTCGTTGAACGCGGCCTGCACTTCATGGCCTCGGACACCCCGCCCGAAATGGACGTGCGGGGCAATGGCGTGATCGCGCTCAGCAGCGACGGGACGGCCGGAGCCGACGCGGAGACCCTGACCCGGTGGTGGGAAGGGTTGGGCGAAGGCGGCCAGATCAACATGCCATTGGAGCGGGCCCCGTGGGGCGACTCCTTCGGCGAGCTGCGCGACAAGTTCGGTGTGGTCTGGATGTTCAACATCACCGCGGTGGCAAGCTAGCCGAAGCAGCTAGTGGGTGCGCGCCTGCTCGCGGGCTTCCAAAGCTTCGCGGCCTACGAGCAGGCCCACCTTCTTCGCGCGGATCTGGGTTATCCACGCGATCAGCAGGCCCAAAGCGGCCAGTCCAGCGCCGACCACAGATGGGGCGCGGAATCCGTAACCGGCGGCAATCACCGCGGCACCCAGGGCGGCGCCCAGCGCGTTGGCAACATTCAGCGCGGAGTGGTTCAGCGAAGCAGCCAGCGACTGCGCATGCGGGGCCGAATCCATCAGCAGCGTCTGCAACGCAGGGATCAGCAGGGAACCCACCGCGCCCATCACGAAGACCATGATCATCGTCGGAACCACCCAGCTGGTCACGGCCGCGAAAATCAGCATGGTGGCGATCATGAAAACGGAAGAAAGCTTGATCGCGCCGAAGATCGACCAGTCGGCAAGCCTGCCACCGGCCAGCGAACCAACGACCATGCCTACGCCATAGAGCGCCAAAGCCAACGGCACCAGCTCAATTGGCAGTCCTGCTTCTTCGGTCAGCGTGGGCGAAATGTAGGAGTACACCGCGAAGAATCCGCCGAAGCCGACAATGCCGGTGAGCATCGCCAGCCACACCTGGGCACTCTTCAAGGCGGTCAGCTCGCGGCGGATGCTCGCCCCGGCATCGGTCTTGCGCCATGGGACGAACAAGCTAATCAGCACAGCGGTCAACACGCCGATCGCAGTGACGACCAGGAACATCGAACGCCAGCCGTATTCCTGGCCGAGCCGGGTCACCAACGGGACACCGGCAACGTTGGCCACCGAGAGCCCGAGCATCACCCAGGCAATGGCGCGTCCGCGCATCGTGGCCGGAACCAGGCTGCCGGCAAGCACACCGGCCAGTCCGAAGTAGGCCCCATGCGGCAGGCCTGCAAGGAAGCGGGTCACCAGCATGGTGTTGTAGTCCGGAGCGAAGAATGAGGAGAGGTTGGCGAGCGTGAAGAAGAGAATCAGCAGCTGCACCGCACGCTTGCGCGGGATCTTGGCAGCCAGCGCAGTGAGCACCGGGGCGCCCACCACCACGCCGATTGCGTAGGCGCTGATCATCAGGCCCATCTGCGCATAGCCCACTTCCAGATCAGCGGCACCTTCCTGGAGCAAGCCCATCATGGCAAACTCAGTGACACCGATGCCGACGCCGCCCATGGCCAAGGCAACAATTGCCAGCAGTAGTTTTCCGCCAGATACATAGGCAGTCATTCAATTTCTCAATTCATGGCAGGGTCTTGGGAAGCGGCTCCCTCGGCGCTCTTATCCATCGTAGTGACTGCATCGGGCGACAGTGGCAATCCCCGAGCGGAAAATTACGAATCCCACAGTATTTTGTGCCACTGTATTAAGTCCTATGCCTCATTCATCGCACCATCGCCTGTCGGCCTCGCGAATAATCGCGAGGTTCTTCTTTGTCATGCTCTGTCTCGCGCTGGCCGGGCTAATGGTGTTCCACCAGCAGATCCCCGATGTCCTGGGTCTCGGATTGATCGTCGATAACCTGGCCCCGTGGATGGGCCTCGGAATTCCAGTGCTCTTGCTGATGGCCTTGGTGGTGCGCGGACGCATCAGCTTCATCGGCCTGCTCGTACCGGTCGTTGTTTGGGCTGTGCTTTTCGGGCCGGCGTTCCTGCCTTCGGACCGGCGCGCACCAGAAGCTTCCCTGCTGGTTGCCACGCAAAACGTCCACGAGTCTGCGGGCGTGCAAGCCGCCCGCGAATTGGCAGCCAACGGCGCGCAGGTCATCACCCTGCAGGAAATCGGTGAAGGCCAAGAGCCGGAAATCACCGCCGAGCTCGCCCAATCCCATCCTTACAGCTACATGGTCAGCACCGTAGGCGTGTGGAGCGCCTATCCGCTGAAGAATCCAGAGCCCCTGGATCTGGGGCTGGGTTGGGACCGCGCGTTGCGGGTGGACGTGGCCAGCGAAAAAGGGGATGTCCGCCTGTACGCTGTGCATGCGGCGTCGGCCAGGCCTACCGGCCATCACGAGCGGGACATGATGCTTGCTTCCTTGGCCGGCTACCTCGCCGATGACGATTCTGCGAAGATCGTTGCCGCCGGAGACTTCAACGCCACCAGCTCCGACCGCCACTTCGCGCCGGTCGCTAACCAGCTGGAGGAAGCCCACTACAGCGACTGGGGCTTGGCCCTGACCTGGCCGCGGTCCCTGTTCCCGATGCTCGGCATCGATCATGTGATGCTGCGCGGCGTCGAATCAGCAGGCCTGGAGCGGCTGGAAATCGCCGATTCCGATCATTACGCGCTCGCTGCCACGATCGATCTGGGGAACTAGTTCGCTTCCAGCCCGGTCTGGCGCAGCGTGATGTTAATGCGTCCGCCGCCAAGGCCCAGGCCTGCAGGCGCGGTCCCGGCATGGATCTTGCTCACCCCGTGATAGGCGAAGCGTGAGGGGCCGTCGAAGACGAACAGGTCCCCCGAAGCCAGCCGGATCTCTTGCCATGGCCGGTTGCGGTTCTCGGTATTGCCCAGGCGGAATGTTGCCGAATCGCCGATGGACAGCGAAACCACTGGGGCGTTGATGCGTTCTTGCGCATCCTGGTGCATGCCCATGGCGGCCTGCTCGTCGTAGTAGTTCACGATAGCCGCATCGGGCTGGTAGTCCTGCGCGCGCTGCAGGTCACCAGCAGCTTCTGCGACCGCTTGCTTGCCCAAGCGGACCAGCCAGTCTTCCATGGGCGCCACTGATTGCCCGTCCAGGTCGTCAGCGGTCTTGGAGTAGCGGTTCGGGCTCCAATGCCATCCCAGGCACAAGCTCTGCACGCTCATCGGATGGCCGTTGACGGCTGTGCGGTGCGGCGGAACAGGCCCGCTGCCCCATTCGAAGAAGCGCCGGACGATCCACTGCTGCGCGGGCGCGTCCAGCCACCCCGGCAAGTGCCAGGCTCCTGGGCGCAAGGCTCCCCCGCTACGGGGCAGTGCACTGTCGTCGAACAGGGATTCCATGTTCCCAGCGTGCCCGTTGCAGGCAGAACTCGGCAAGTCTCCCGCGTATTCGCTCACTGAACTTTGCAGGATCAGCCAGGCCGGTGCCTCGCAACAATATTTACATTAGAGACTTTGTGTTTCGTCTTACCCTCGCGAACATTTCGAAAAGGTTAACCTTTACTCGAATTATTGCGCTTGAAACATTTGCGATACCTCCGGGAAAACCTGGGCGCCTAAGCTGGGTGCATCCACTAGTTCAAGGAGAATCCCATGTCACCCCTAGAAACTCGAGCAGAATCAAGGAAACCATGATTGGCATCGACCTCGAACTGCGCGGATGCACTGTGCTGATCGCTGGAAGTAAATCCGGGAGCAAAAATACTGCGCTGCGCTTCCGGGTGGAGGGCGCCACGGTGCTCACCGCCGACGGGCCCTTCCAGGCAATACAGTTGCTGGAACAAGCCGGCCTGCTGGTGATCTGCGATGCCGAACCGCTGCGCTTCGCCTCGGTGGTGCAGGCCGCGCGCATTCCCGTCATGCACCTTGGACCAGCGACCCGGGCCGGATCCATCACCCTGCTCGGTGGCGGCCCCGGCGCATTGGACCTGCTGACCCTGCGCGGCGTGCGGGCCCTGGCCGAAGCAGAAGTCGTCTTCGCCGACAGGCTCGGTCCCGCAGCGCACCTGCCCGCTCTCGCACCGCAAGCTCAAATCGTGGACGTCGGCAAGCTTCCCGGACACCACAAGCTCACCCAACGGGATATCGAAGCCCTGATGATCGAAGCGGCCCGCGGTGGCGCTGCCGTAGTCCGGCTCAAGGGCGGAGATCCCTTCGTCTTCGGCCGCGGCTTCGAAGAAATCGCGGCCGCTACCGCTGCGGGCATCCCGATCAGCGTCATCCCGGGACTGAGCTCGTGCATCACCGTGCCGGCAGCAGCCGGCATCCCGGTCACCGCCCGCGGGGTGAACACCATGTTCACCGTGGTATCGGCCCACGACCCACTCAGCGATGCGCAGCTTGACCATCTGGCCAAGCTGGGCGGAAGCATCGTGATCCTGATGGGCATGGGCACCATCGAGCAGACCGTCGCCGGGTTGCACCGGGTCGGCATGGACCCGCAAATGCCATGCGCCATCGTCGAATCCGGCACCACCGACATCCAGCGCACCAGCTGCACCCGGCTAGCCCGTCTCGCCGAAACAGCCCGCGGCCATTCCAACCCTGCAGTCATTGTCATCGGTGAAGTCGCTGGGCTGCCGGCCACCCTGGTGAACGCGGCAGCGCAAGAAGAGCCGGCCACGCTGGCAGCGCAATTGGAAGTGGCCTGATGAGCAGCCCCAAACCCTTGGCCGGCTTCCGGCTGGCCGTCACCAGCGACCGCCGTTCCGCAGAACTCATCGAGGCCTTCGAACGCCGCGGCGCCGAGGTGACCCATACTCCGCTGCTCCAGCTCGCCCCGCTGGACGATGAGCAGCAACTGATCGCGCAAACGCAAAAGCTGATTGAGGTCCGTCCGCAGGTAGCCGTCATTACAACCGCCTACGGACTGCGCCGCTGGGTTGATACCTCCGAGGCTGCCGGCATTGGCGACGAGCTGCTGGCAGCGCTCGGGCAGGCGCAGCTCTACGTCCGCGGGGCCAAAGCCCATGGCGCCGTCAAGGCGCTGGGCCTGGAACCGGCCGCCGTGGCCAAGGACGGGCGCAGCGCCTCCATGCTGGAACTGCTGGAGGGCAAGCTCCAGGGCGCCACCGTCGCCTTGCAGCTTCATGCCGATTCCGACCATGGAATGCCCCAGAGCCTGCGCGAGCTGGGCGCTCGCCGGGTGCTGAAGGTGGAGCCCTACCGCTGGCAGGACACCAGCAGCGATAGCGGGATTTCTGCTTTGGTGGAGGGCCTGTGCGCCGCCCACTTCGACGCGGTGACCTTCACCAGCGCGCCAAGCGTGCACGCGCTGTTCGCCGCTGCCAAGGCGCGCAATCGCTTGCCCGCACTGCTGCGCTCACTGGCCGAGCGCGTCGCAGTGGCCACCGTTGGACCGGTGACTGCTGCCCCGCTGATCGAGGCGGGCATCTGCCCGCTGGTTCCCGAGCGCCATCGCATGGGTGCGATGATCGGCCAGCTCGTGGAGCATCTAGCCTCGCTGGGCACGTTGCAGGCGCAAACAGTCCACGGCCAGGTGCAGCTGCGCGGTCGCACCCTCTCAGTCCAGGACGAAAACTGCGAATTGACTCCCGGGCAGGCCGAATTGGTGCGCGCGCTGATCGAGGCGGGCGGCAGCGTCCTCTCCCGCGACGAGCTGGGGGCCGCACTTCCGGAAGCCAGTTCCAAGCATGCCTTGGATATGACATTGAGCCGGCTGCGCAAGGCGTTGCCGCAACCGGAAATCATCGCCACGGTCATCAAACGTGGGTACAGGCTGAACGTATGATCTCCCCGATGGGCTTTTTCCCTCCGGGTTACGTAGGATCGATGTCATGGTTAATATTCAGGTTGCCGGTGAAGCCCTAGTCGATATCGTCGATGGCGTGGCGCATCCCGGCGGTTCCCCGATGAATGTTGCTGTTGGACTGGGCCGATTGGGCCACGAAGTCCTGCTCCAGACGGACATCGGCGATGACGAGCATGGTCGGCTGATCGCCGAACATGTGGCGGCCTCAGGCGTTCAGCTCGCAGCCGGATCACACACCGATGCGCAGACTTCCAGCGCCACCGTCGTGCTGGACGAGTCCGGAGATGCCAACTACGAGTTCCAGCTGAACTGCAAATTGCAGAGCATGGCTTCGACCCAAGCCACCTTGTTCCATTCAGGATCCGTTGCAGCATTCCAGGGTCCGAGTGCCGCTCGAATCCATGAGGCTTTCGAGGCTTCCCCACCGGGCCAGATCCTGAGCTTCGATCCGAACCTGCGTCCGGAGCTGGTCGAGGACCGGGCAGAATCGGTCAAGCAGATCGAGAAGCTGGCCGGGCTGGCGGATATCGTCAAGCTCAGTGACGAAGACGCCCTGTGGCTCTATCCGGGATGGGACACCAATCGCATCCTGGAGCACTTCTTGGAGCGCGGGGCATCGCTAGCGATCATCACCTTCGGCGCACGCGGAGCCGAGGCCCGGACCAGGCAAAGCGAGGTCATGGTTCCCTCGATTTCGGTGCGTACCGTAGATACGGTCGGCGCCGGTGATGCGTTCATGGCCGGGCTGCTCCACGCCATCTTGGACAGCTCGCTGGCCAAGTCCCTTCGCGATGGCACGCAGCTGGACAGCGTCGAGCTGGAGAAGGTCATGCAGATCGCTTCGGTGTGCGCGGGAATCACCGTGTCGCGCGCCGGGGCGAATCCTCCAACCCTTGACGAGCTGAATCATTTCCTCAGTTCCACGACGCGCTAGACCTTTCATTTCTGGCCGATAGTCGCTGGGATCTCCGCCTGGAATGGCGCTGATCCCAGCGACTATTTATTTCATTCGTTGTGGGTGACTAGCATTATCCGCCGGCAGCCAGCCCAGCAGCCTGGACTATCGAAGGAAACCGCTGACCAGGTTGCTAGAGTTCCTTGCAGAGCACTATGCACGATTCATTGAGGAGGCCCCATGGGCAGCAAGGTTCCAGCGGCCGATAACACCTTGCGGATCCTCAGGTTGCTGGCCAGCAGGAAGACCCCGACTCCGGCGGCAATGATCGCCACGTTGCTGGAGCTTCCTCGATCCAGTGTCTACCAGCTGCTGAACGTGATGCTGGAGCACGGATTCATCACCCACTATCCAGAGGACAAATCCTATGGTCTGGGTGTCTCCGCTTTTGAGCTTTCCAGCGCCTATACCCGCCAGGAACCGCTGGCACGGCTGGGTGCCCCGCTGATTGCCCAGCTGGTCGACAAGGTCGGGGAAAGCGCCCACCTGGCCGTGCTGCATGGTTCCGATGTTCTCTACATTGTCGAAGAACGCGCCAAGGGCCGGCCATCCTTGGTCACCGACGTGGGTGTTCGCCTGCCTTCGCACCTGACCGCATCCGGCAGGGCAATTCTCGCCGCGCTGCCCAAATCCCAGGTGCGTGCGCTCTACCCCGGTGCTGCCAGCTTCACGGAGCGAGTGGCCGAGTCATCGATCTCCAGCTACTCGCAGTTGCGCCGCGAGCTGGACCAGAGCACGCAGCGCGGCTATGCCGTAGAGCGCGGGGATGTCACCCCGGATTTCCACTCGCTCGCGGTAGAAATCCGGGATTCCAGCGATTGGCCGGTGGCCGCCGTTGCTGTCACCTTCCTGGCCGATCGTGTCCCCGAAGAGCAGTGGGAGACTCTCCTGCTGCAGATCCGCGCCACCGCTTCGGTGATTACCTCGCGGGTGCAGGGCAAGCGTCCTTCCTAGCCAGGTGCTACTGGTTCGAGAATGCCGCGTCGAAGGACGCTTCGGGGCGCTTGAACAGGAGGCTGCGGATGTAGCCCACAGCTTCCTTCGCACCGTGCAAGCGGTCCATTCCCGCGTCTTCCCATTCAATGGAGATGGGGCCCTTGTACCCGTGGAACTCCAGTGCGCGGAAGGCATCTTCCCAGTTGATGTCGCCGTGGCCGGTGGAGACGAAGTCCCAGCGCCGGCGGGGATCGCCCCATGGGAGATGGGAACCCAGGATGCCATTGCGCCCGTTGGGATGATGCATCCGGGTGTCCTTGCAATCCACGTGGTAGATGCGGTCGGCGAAGTCGGTGATGAATGCGACCGGGTCGATGCCCTGCCAGAACATATGGCTGGGATCCCAGTTCAGCCCGAACGCTTCGCGGTGGCCGATTGCTTCCATGGTGCGCACGGTGGTCCAGTGATCGTAGGCGATCTCGGATGGGTGCACCTCCAGGGCGAACTTCACCCCCTGCTCATCGAATTCGTCCATGATCGGATTCCAGCGATCCGCGAAGTCCTCGTAGCCTGCATCGATGACCTCGCCCGGAACCGGCGGGAACATGGCGACGTACTGCCAGATCTTCGAGCCGGTAAAGCCAACCACTACATCGGCACCGAGCTTGCGGGCGACGCGGGCCGAGCGCTTCATGTCCTCGGCGGCCCGCTGGCGGACGCCTTCCCCATCCCCATCGCCCCAGACATAGTCGCGCAGGATGGCCTGGTGGCGGAAGTCGATGGGATCATCGCAGACAGCCTGGCCGCCCAGGTGGTTGGAGATCGCCCAGGCTTTCAGCCCGTACTTGTCCAGGATTTCCAGCCGCGACTGGAGGTAGGCCGGATCCTCGTCGGCACGCTTGAGGTCCAGGTGGTCACCGCTGGCTGCGATTTCCAATCCGTCATAACCCCATTCGGAAGCCAGCCGGGCGACTTCTTCGAAGGGCATATCAGCCCACTGGCCGGTGAAAAGCGTCACTGGATGCGTCGCGTTCATGGTGGTTTCTCCTCTAGTCATCGGTGTCGATCCAGTCCCCGGAATCAGCCGATTCCAGAACGGCATCGGTCAAACGGCAGGCGCGGGCGCCATCGGCAAAAGTTGGAAGCCCATCGGGTGCTTCGCCACGGATCGCCGCGTAGGTGTCGGCCACGAAAGCGGCGAAAGCATCAAGGTAGCCCATCGGGTGTCCTGCGGGTACCACCGACAAGCGTGCGGCGTCGGGACTGAGATCAGCGGCCTGGCGGGACAGGATCGAGGACATGTCGGGTTTGCCGATCCACAGTTCTTCCGGCTTTTCCTGCTTGAATTCCAACGCCGACCGGTCTCCGGACATCTCGATGGTCAAGGCGTTCTTCCGGCCTGCGTTGACCTGTGACACCATCAGCGTGCCGATGGCTCCCGAAGCCATCTGCACAATCAAGGCGGCAGCATCCTCGGTATCGACGTCCACGGCGCCCCGCTGCTTATGGGCAATGGAGGTGGTCGCGTTCAGCCGAACGATCCGCTCTCCCGCAATGAATTCCAGCAGATCCACCAGATGCGAACCGATGTCCGCGAAGGCCCGCGAAGGCCCGCCTTTGGCTGGTTCTACCCGCCAGTTGCTGTCGCTGATCGTATGCATCCAGTCTTGCAGGTACTGGCCACGCACGGTCAGCAGCCGGCCAAGTTTCCCTTCCTGCACGTGGGCCCGGGCCTGCCGCACCATGGGGTGGTAGCGGTAGACGAACGGCACCGAAGCCACGGCCCGGGAACGCGATGCCAGCAAGGCCAGCTCGCCGGCTTCCCGGGCGCTGGTCGCCAGCGGCTTCTCGCAAACAACGGACAGGCCAGCTGCCAGTGCGGAGGCTGCCTGCTCGGCATGCAACGCATTGGGCGAGGTGACATGCACGGCGTCGCATTGGGCGAGCAGCGCTTCGACGCTGCCGAAACCGGGCACGCCCAGGGCGGCTGACGCTTGGCGGGTGGATTGCTCGCCGTTGGACCGCACCCCGATGAGCTGGGCGCCTGCCCGGCGGATCGCATCGGCGTGGGTCCGGGCCATGAAGCCGCCGCCGATGACGCCGACCTTCAGTTCCTGCATGGCCGGTGCAGCCTGCTGGCTGTTCAACTGGGACATGTAATTCCTTGTCTTTTCTTACTTGACCGCGCCGGAGGACAAGCCTGCGACCAGGTGCCGTTGCGCGAAGAGGAAACCGACCAGCACCGGAATCGATACCACCACCGAGGCGGCCATCATCTGGTTCCAGTACACATCGGTCTGCGAAGCGTAGGCCTGCAAGCCGATGGACAGCGTCCTGGTGTCCGAATTGGTGAGCACACTGGCGAAGAGCACTTCGCTCCAGGAAGTGATGAAACAGTAGACCGACACCGCGATGATCCCCGGGCGTGCTACCGGCAAGACCACCTTGAGCAGTGCGCCGAGCCGGCCAAGTCCATCGACCATGGCCGCCTCTTCCAGTTCCTTGGGCATGGCGGCAAAGAAGCCGGTGAGCATCCAGATGGAGAATGGCAGGGAGAACGTCATGTAGGTGACGATCAGCCCCAGGTAGGTTCCGTTCAGCTGCAGTCCCACGGCACGCTCCAGCTGGGTGAAGATCAAGAAGAGCGGCAGCAGGAACAGGATGCCGGGGAACATCTGGGTGGAGAGCACGATCAGCCGGAAGGACCGTGCCCCGCGGAAGTCGAAGCGCGAGAGCGCATAGGCGGCCAGGATCGCGATGGAAACCGAGAGGATGGTGGCGCTGATGGTCACGATCAACGAGTTGGCGAAGTACTTGCCCAGCGGCACCGTGGTCCAGATATCCAGGTACGGGGCCAGCGTGATTTCCGAGGGAATCCACTCGAAGGCGCCGCGCACATCCTTGAGGGGCTTGATGGAGGTCGTGAGCACCACGTAGAGCGGCAGCACGATGATCAGGGTGATGAAGGCTAGTCCGAAAACTCGCAGGATGCGGAAGCCGCGGGTCTCAATCATCGATGCTCTTTCCCTTCGGCATGACAAGTCGGATGTAGAACGCTGAGACGATCAGCAGGGCAATCAGCAGGACGACGCTCAAGGCGCCACCCACGCCGAAGTTCCAGTTGTTGAAGGACTGCTGGTAGATCAACGGGGAAATCAGGGTTGCTTCTTCCGGGGACACCGGGCCGAAGAGCAGGTAGGGGATGTCGAACTGGTTGAACACCCACAGTCCCAGCATCAAAAGCAGCACCACGTTGGCGTGCTTGATCATTGGCAGGGTGATCCTGGTGAACTGCTTCCACAGGCTGGCTCCATCCAGGGAAGCGGCTTCATAGACTTCGTTCGGGATGGATTGCAGGGCGGCCAGCAGCATCAGGAAAGCGAAAGGCCAGAATTGCCAGACGGCGACAACCACCATGACAAAGAAGGAATTCCCGCCCAATAGCCAGAACGGCCCTTCCTCAAGGATCCCGAGGTCTTCGACCAGGAAGCGGTTGACCATGCCATCGCGCTGGTTGAACATGAACGCCCAGGCGATGGTGGTGACGTAGCTTGGCAGTGCGTAGGGCACCAGGAACAGGGTGCGGAAGAATCCGTTGCTGCGGAATTTGGATGCCAGCAAGACCGCGGCGAAGATGCCAAGGCTCCAGGCGATTGCCACTACCAGGAAGGTGAACAGGAAGGTGCGCCCGAGGGCGTCGAAGAATTGGGAACCGATCGGACCGTTGGGGTCCAGCGCGGTGTTGAAGTTCTGCAGTCCCACGAACGGGACCTTGACCCAGTTGGCAATGGAGAACTGGGTCAGCGAGAGGAAGGCGATCCATACGCCGAGCAGCATCGGGATGATGTGGATCAGCAGTTCCAGGAATGCTGCGGGCGCTGAGAGCGCATAGGGGAAGAACCGGTCGCGCTTGATTGAACTGCGCTTGATCGCCCTTGAAGCGTCGCGGGGCTTGAGCGGTTCGCTGATTCGAGGCGGTGTCTGGGCTGGCGCCGACATTCGGTCTCCTTTCATGAAAACGAATTTGGGTGCTGCAACTGGCCGCGGGGGCGCAAGGAGGTCCGCTCCCGCGGCCAGTGCAACGTGTCGGGCCGCTAGCTAGCCGGCATCTGCTTCTGCGCGTCTTCCAATGCCTTGCGGACATCGGCCTCGGTGATTTTTTCGCCCTGGGCAATCCTGGCGAATTGCTTGGCGATGGCCTCGCCTACGAGGGATTCCATCTGCCCTTCGGTGGGGAACAGCGGCATCGGGGCAGCGTTATTGGCCAGGATCTCCTTCTTGGCCTGCTGCTCGGGGGTGTCGAAGGCCGGGTCGTCGAAAGCTTCGGTGACCGATGGCAGCGAGGTGTACTTGGCGTTCAGCTTCTTCTGCTCATCGACGCTGAGCAGGTGGTTCACGAATTCAAGGGCGGCATCCTTGTTATCCGAGTTCTCGAAGACGCTCACGTTGATGCCGGCAACCAGCGACTGGGTGGCTTCCAGCCCGGTGGCATCGGCGTTCTTCAGCGGGATGGGCGCCATGGCGTAGTCCTTGAAGTCAGCGGCATTGAAGGACTTGCCCGGGGCCTGGTCGAAGAACATGGCGGCGTTGCCGTCCATGATTTCCCCTGGCAGCACCGAACCGTCATTGATCTCGGCGTTGGACTTGGAGACAACGCCGTCCTCGCCCATCAGCTGGATCCAGTCGTTGACGCCGCTGACGACGCCATCATTGGTGAAGTCCGGCTTGCCGTCCGTGGTGTACAGCTCGCCGCCGTTCTGCATGCCCAGGATGAATGCGGAGTGGGCATTATTGGCGGTACGCTGTCCGGCCAAGGTGAAGCCGTACTGGTCGACCTTGCCGTCGTCGTCGGTATCCTTGGTCAGCTTCTTGGCGGTGGCCAAGAATTCATCCCAGGTCTTCGGAGCCTGCTTGATGCCGGCTTCCTCGAACATCTTGGTGTTGTAGTACAGGCCGTAGGCCATGGAATACAACGGCAGCGAGGTTGGGGCCTGGCCCTCGGCGCCGCCGGTGGCCAGGGCTGCCGGCACGAACTTCTCGGCTCCGCCTATGGCCTCCAGCGCGTCGCCTTCAAAGGGGACGAAGGCGCCGCTGGCCTGCAAGGTGGTGGCCCAGGTGTTGCCGATGTTCAGCACGTCCGGCCCTTCGCCGCTGGAGACGGCGGTGAGGATGCGGTTGTACAGGTCGGCCCAGGGAACGACTTCCAGCTCGACCTCGATGCCGGTTTCCTCGGTGAACCGCTTGATGGATTCGCCCAGGATCTCCTCGTCCTGGGTGACCGAGCTGCCCTGGTTCGAAGCCCAGTAGGTGATGGTCCCGCCTGCTTCTTCCGAGCCGGAGCCGGAAGCCGAGCCGGAACAGGCGGCCAGGCCGCTGAGCGACAACGCTGCGATGGAGGTAATCGCCGTGAAGCGCCCCAGCTTGCTCTTGAAATGTGGTGCAGACATGTTTATTCCTTTTCAGGTGCGGGTGATGCTGTCAAGGGGTGGTGCTTCAGGCAAGGATGCCGGGAGCCGAAGGATCCCAGGCTGGGTCCAGCAGCGCGATGGGCTCGATCGTCGAGGCCACGTCGATGAATGCTCCCGATTCCATTGCTTCCGCGGCGCAGACCATGATGTCCAGGACGTGGAACGCCAGTTCGCCGGGCACGCGTTCCTTGCGTCCCTCGCGGATGGCTTGGGCGAGTTCGGCAACGCCGGTGCCGCGCCCGTAGGTGGATCCTTCGGCGGTGACAACGCTCGGCTCCTGGTCCTCCAGGTGCAGGATGGTGTCTCCGGTGAATTCGTTCGGATCCGGCAGCTGCGCGGTGCCTTCCGTTCCGGAGATCTCCACGAACCCTGCACGCTTGAGCTTGGAGTCGAAGCTGAAGATGCACTGCGCACTGGCCCCGGATTCGAAGGAGAGCAGCGCTCCGACGTGGGTTGGGACCTCGACCGGGAAGCTGGTTCCGGCCTTGGGGCCTGCACCGATGACCCGCTGCGCGCGGGCCTGCGAACCCAGGGCGGCGACCTTGGCTACCGGGCCGAAGACTCGCACCAGGGTGGTCAGGTAGTAGGGCCCGAGGTCGAAGAGCGGTCCCGCGCCGTGGGCGAAGAGGAATTCCGGGCTGTGGTGCCAGGATTCCGGGCCGGGGCCCTGGAAGATGGCCAGGCCCGAAAGCGGGGTGCCGATGGCGCCTGCTTCAATCTGCCGCAGGCCGGTCTGCAGGCCCGCACCCAGGATGGTATCCGGGGCCACGGCGACGCGGACTCCTGCCGCCTTGGCGGCTTCGACCAGCTGCCGTCCGGATTCGCGGTCCAGCGCGTAGGGCTTCTCGCCCCAGACGTGCTTGCCGGCGGCCACCGCCTGCAGGGCTACCTCGACATGCACTGCCGGGATCGTCAGGTTCACGACGATCTGGATGTCTTCGCGGGCCAGCAATTCAGCATAGGTTCCCGAGGCTTCCACGGACCATTTGCGCGCTTGGCTTGCTGCGCGCTCGGTATCCAGGTCGGCGATGAACCGCACGGCGAGGTCCGGGAATGCGGTGAGGTTCTCCAGGTACTGGTCGCTGATGGTGCCGGCTCCGACAATGCCCACGCCCATGGGCTGATTCTGAAATTCCATAGTCCCTAGTTCTTTTCTGCTACGAGGTAGGCGCGGCTTTCGGACACGGCCTGGAAGATGTCGCCTGCGAAGTCATCGAGTTCCACTACATGCAGCATGCCGTTGGTGGCGTCGATGATCTGGTCGATCGGCATGGATCCGCTGCCCACTGGAACCTGTTCCTTGTGGTTCTTGGACTTCGGCCCGTCCTTGATGTGCAGGGCCACGACGCGGGGTGCCAGCGCTTCAAGCAGCTGGAGCACATCGGCGCCGCCCACGGCAACCCAGTAGGTGTCCACTTCCAGGACGACTTCCGGGTCCAGCAAGCTAGCCAGGTATTCCAGGGCCGTCTTGGAATTGATCTTGCTGGAGATCTCCCAGTCGTGGTTGTGGTAGCCGACCTTGATGCCGTATTCGGCCCCGCGCCGGGAGGCGGCGTTGAGCTTCTGCGCGATGGCACCGATGGACTCGGCATCCTGCCACTGCTCCGCCGGGATGAACGGATCGATGACGGTGCTGATGCCGAGTTTGCCGGCCGCGGCGAAGACCTCGTCGTAGTCCGAGGAGAGCAGCGGTGCGTGCGCCGTTGGCGCGCTGAGTTCGTTCTCGGCCAGCGCCAGTGCATACTCGTCAGCGCGGGCCACGAAGTTGTATGGCTCGACTTGCGTGTAGCCGATGCCAGCTACGCGTTCGAGCGTCGCGGCCAGGTTCTCTGCGATGTGCTCGCGCAGCGTGTACAGCTGGATTGATAGGTCGTGGGCAGGCAAAGGCGTCTCCTGAAAGAAGTGGTGGGTGCGATCCAGATGCTCATGACTTGCATCACACCTTGAGACTAGTTTTACTTTTGTCGATAGTCAATAGAAGTATGTCGACATTCTCATAAAGTGTTTCGGCTTCGCGTCCATGGCTGTGTTTTACTGGGTTCATGGCCAATCCTTCGAGCCCCCAAAGCATGCAATTCGCCCGCGGCGCCAGTGGGGCAGGCGACGTCTTGCAACTGTTCATGGACGGTGCCGCGCACAGCCGCACGGACCTTGCCGCCCTGACCGGCATGGCTCGCTCCACCCTGCAAGAGCGCCTCGACGTGCTCATCCAGCTGGGCCTGGTTGGCACCATCGCGGACGGCGCGTCCACCGGAGGCCGCCCTCCCCAGCGGCTTGCCCTGCTCCCCGATGCCCGCCTGGTGCTGGCCGTCGATCTGGGAGCCAGCCACCTGCGCGTTGCGCTGACCGACTTGGCCCCCACTCCCCTAGTGCAATCCCAGGCTCCCATTTCCTTCGCCGACGGCCCGGTGGCGATCTTGCAGACCGCGATGGATCTGGCCGATGGCTTGCTCGATTCGCTGGGCCGCACCCGTGACGATGTCATTGCCATAGGCATGGGAGTGCCAGGGCCGGTGAATTTCGAGACCGGCCGTCCCGCCAATCCGCCCATCATGCCCGGATGGGACGACTTCGACATCCCCGCTTGGTTCCAGCAGCAGCTGGACGCCTTGGTAGTCGTGGACAATGACGTCAACCTCATGGCCATTGGCGAGAAGGACCAGCTGGAGACCGGCAGCGAGGACTTCATTTTCGTCAAGCTGGCCACCGGCATCGGCTCGGGCATCATTTCCGGAGGACTGCTGCAACGCGGAGCACAGGGTACAGCCGGCGATATCGGGCACGTGCGCATCCGCCGCGGCGATGGCATCTACTGCCATTGCGGCAATGAAGGCTGCCTGGAAGCCGTAGCCGCCGGACCCAAAATTGCCACCGCGTTGCGGGCGCAGGGCATCGAAGCGCACAGCAACACCGATGTGGTCGCCCTGGTGAACTCGGGGAACATCCAAGCGATCCATGCAGTGCGCCAAGCCGGCCGCGACTTGGGCGAGGTATTGGCTGCCAGCGTGAGCTTGCTGAACCCGTCGCTGATCGTGGGCGGCGGACGGATCTCCGCCGCCGGAGAGCACCTGCTGGCAGGCATCCGCGAGGTGGTCTACCAGCGCGGAGCGCCGCTGTCCACCCAGCACCTGCAGATCCGCACCTCGCGCAGCTGGGAAGTTGGAGCCCTGCGCGGAGCCAGCATGATCGCCATCAGCCAGGCCCTGAGCCCGGAGGCCATCGAACGCAGCGCGCTGGCGCTGATCCCCGCCACCTAGGAGCTGGAGGCAACCGGAAATTCTTCCGATTCTGAAATACCGGACAGCTCTGCCCATTCTCCGGTACCCAAGCCATGGCCGATAGCCAATGATGGAATCAGTTAGCTACGTTACATCGTAAGGAATTGCCATGAGCCACGAACCACGTGTTGTCCGCGCCCCGCGCGGTACCGAACTGACCGCCAAGTCCTGGGCCACCGAAGCCCCATTGCGCATGCTGATGAACAACTTGGATCCGGAAGTTGCCGAACGCCCCGAGGATCTCGTGGTCTACGGCGGCACCGGCAAGGCAGCCCGCTCATGGGAGGCATTCGATGCGATCGTCCAGACACTCAAGGACCTGGAAGAGAACGAAACGCTGCTGGTGCAGTCCGGCAAGCCGGTCGGCGTCTTCAAGACCAACAAGTGGGCACCGCGGGTGCTGATTGCCAACTCCAACCTCGTTGGCGACTGGGCCAACTGGGAGCACTTCCGCAAGCTCGAAGCCGAAGGACTGATGATGTACGGCCAGATGACCGCCGGTTCGTGGATCTACATCGGCACCCAGGGCATCTTGCAGGGCACCTACGAAACCTTCGCCGCGATCGCCGAGAAGCGCTTCAAGGGCTCGCTGGCCGGAACCCTGACCTTGACCGGCGGCTGCGGCGGCATGGGCGGCGCCCAGCCGCTGGCCGTGACCCTCAACGGCGGTGCCGTGCTGATCGTTGACGTGGATGAAACCCGACTGCGCCGCCGCGCCTCCAAGCGCTACCTCGATGAGGTCGAGCTGGATCTGGACAAGGCGCTGGGCAAAGTCCTGGCCGCGAAGTCCGAGGGCCGCCCGCTGTCGGTGGGCCACGTCGGCAATGCCGCCGAGGTCTTCCCGGCGCTGCTCAAGCGCCACGAAGCTGGAGAATTCACCTTCGACATCGTCACCGACCAGACCAGTGCCCACGATCCGCTCAGCTACCTGCCGGTGGAATACACCATGGACCAATGGCACGCCGAAGCCGAAGCCGATCCGGCCGGCTTCACCAAGAAAGCCCAAGCCGCCATGGCCGCGCAGGTCGAGGCGATGGTGGGATTCCAGGACGCCGGCGCGGAGGTCTTCGACTACGGCAACTCGATCCGCGACGAGGCACGCAAGGGCGGTTTCACCCGCGCCTTCGAATTCCCCGGCTTCGTCCCGGCCTACATCCGCCCGCTGTTCTGCGAAGGCCTGGGCCCGTTCCGCTGGGTAGCGCTGTCCGGGGATCCCGAGGACATCAAGGTCACCGACCAGGCGCTGAAGGACCTGTTCCCGGAAAACGAGCACCTGCACCGCTGGCTGGATGCCGCACAGAAGCACGTGGAGTTCGAGGGCCTGCCTGCGCGCATCTGCTGGCTGGGCTACGGCGAGCGCCACAAGGCCGGCTTGCTGTTCAACCAGCTGGTCGCCGAAGGCAAGGTCTCTGCACCTATCGTGATCGGCCGCGACCACCTGGATTCGGGTTCGGTAGCTTCGCCGTACCGCGAGACCGAAGCCATGAAGGACGGCACCGATGCCGTGGCCGACTG
This sequence comes from Glutamicibacter sp. AGC84, assembly GCF_053543575.1. Classification (NCBI taxonomy): domain Bacteria; kingdom Bacillati; phylum Actinomycetota; class Actinomycetes; order Micrococcales; family Micrococcaceae; genus Glutamicibacter; species Glutamicibacter sp. AGC84. The sequence continues at coordinate 450,252 of NZ_JBLVOC010000015.1, read as the reverse complement.
GCCGCTGCTGAACGCGCTGACCGCAACCAGTTCGGGTGCCACCTGGGTTTCGATCCACCATGGCGGTGGCGTGGGCATGGGCCGTTCCATCCACGCCGGCCAGGTCTCCTTGGCTGACGGCAGCGAAATGGCCGCCGCGAAGCTGGAGGCGCTGCTGACCAATGACCCGGGCATGGGCGTCATCCGCCACGTCGATGCCGGATACGAGCGCGCCGCCGAAGTTGCCGCTGAGCGCGGCGTGCGCATCCCGATGGCCACACAGGAGAAGTAGGACGCGCACATAGCCTGAGGCACCACTGATTGTGGTGCCTCAGGCTATTTATTCAATTCCAGGACCACGCGGCCCGGTTTACGGTTTGCGGGTTTCCGCGCTGATAAACCAGGCTTGCTGCTCCAGATCCGCAATGTACTGGTGCAGGATATCGGCGGTGGTCGGATCCGCTTCATCCACCGGGTCATGGACCTCTCGCATGACTCCCACAGTGGTCTGCAGTGCCTTGACTACCATGTCCACGGCATTGGTGGTCAGGATTTCGGTATTCACGGGTTGTTCCAGCTTCGTGTACTTCGTGACCGTTGCTGCCAGCCCGTCCGGAGTGGCATGCAAAGCTCGCATCCGCTCGGCGATTTCATCCGAGCCGCGGCGCGCGATGTCAACGATTTCGTCGAGGTTCTGGTGCAGGTCGCGGAAGTTGGGACCAACGACGTTCCAGTGGATTTGCTTGCCCACCAATTGCAGGTCCAGCAGCTGGATCAGCACGGTCTGCAAGGACTCGCGCAGCACTTCCGGAGCCACGAACCCGTTTTCTGCGTTTTCGCGATCAGTTTTCTTTGCTGGAGTCTTCTTCGAATTAGCCAATGCTTCTCCTTACGTTGTCATGGACGCTTGGGGCAAGACCTTTGTCGGTGTCCCAGTCTGGACACTATCGATTTACCGGGCGGATTCCGACCGGATGGACAATTCTTTCGGAGAACGTTCAGCTTTCTCTTCGCGCCTGTTGAGCAATTCCAGAAGCCGCCATGGCAGCTGCGGAAAATGCTCTTTGTCCCTCGGGTTCCCGGGAATGGCGATTCCTTTTAGCACGCAGTAGTGAATATTGGCCGAAGTCTCCGAACACCATGGGTATTGGCTTAACTGCGGGTTTCCAGCGGCTCCTTAACTGCGGGTTTCCAGCGGCTCTGAGCTTCCCCGGAATCCTTGAACCGGGCTTTTTCTACGCATAGCGTAGGGCAAGTCAGGAACCACCGACCCACGGAGGACAGCATGTCTGAGCAGGATGCAAACGAGCAGTTCGGGAACTTCGACAACAACGAATCTGAAGGCTTCGAAAGCCAGTCCAATTCAGATTTCGGATCAAATGACGATGGCGGGTTCGAAAGCCAGCAGTCAGAACAGCAATCCTACGGTGGCGGCGAAAGCCAGCAGTCCTACGGTGGCGGCGAAAGCCAGCAGTCCTACGGCGGCGGCGAAAGCCAGCAGTCAGAACAGCAGTCCTACGGTGGCGGCGAAAGCCAGCAGTCCTACGGCAGTGACAGCCAGTCCGGACAGCAGTCGGAGCAGCAGTCCTACGGCGATAGCAACGAATCCGGTGAGGAATCGTTTGGCGGCGAAAGCCAGTCCGGACAGCAGTCCGATGGCCAATCGTATGGAAACGATGAAAGCCAGTTTGGTTCCGAAGAGCGGAATGAAGGATTCTAGGAACCAAATAGCCCGGTAGGTTCGCCTGCCGGCTCAAATCGTGCCCCTTCTCCCCCTGGGCACTAGTAATCGCTTCACTGCTTGCACTGGGCAAGCGGTGAAGCGATTGCTTTTGTCCCCGCATGGAATCGTCAGCAAATTGCATGGTTGCGTGCTCCCGGGGCACGAGAACTCATACGTTCCTGAGCCGTTCGCGTTGGTCATTTATCGTCATTCAACGCAGAATGTATCTATACCGCGTGTCCACATGCGCTGGCCGGTTCGATTGACAGGATGGTTATGTTCTCGAAAATTACCAAACGCTTCGCTGGGCCGCTGGCGGTTGGAATCCTTGCAGTCGCACTGGCAGGTTGCGTGAGCATCCAACCCTCCAGCGAAGAGACAAGCGCACCAGCTGCAGAAAGCGTGGCACCGGAGAACGCCGGACCTATCGAAGGCAGCGTCACTCCGAGCTCCAAAGCCCCAGAAGGCGCTTCTACTGGTACTCCCAATGTTCCGAAGGCACCTGCGGACAGCACCTTCCAGTCCGTCTATGATTTCCTCGATGCGCAAGCGACTGAAATCAGGTGCACGGGCGGCATGGATATCTCTGAAATGGGTCAAATGCTGAAGCTCGTCGGCGATTGCCAGAACGTGACCGTCTCTGGTTCCGGAAACATGATCGTCGCTCCGCACATCAAGAATCTTGAGCTGGACGGCAGCGGTAATATCGCAGCGGTCAAGAACATCAAGCACGTAACCTTTAGCGGCATCGGCAATTCTGCCGCATCCCTTAACGAGAACGCCAAGGTCACGGACAACGGTTCGTCCAACAAATTTGGCGAGGAAGCCTTCGAAGGCATCACCTTCTGAAACCGGAACCGCTGAACGGACCTCCAATTGGCATGCCAATTGGAGGTCCGTTCTTTTCTTCCTCCAGGGCGCTGTCTGGCATTTCGGACAGATGACCCGAATATCAGTGCCGTGCAAACCCGTTCTGCCGAACAATGGAGATTAGAGACCTCATTGCAGCGTAGAGAACGGATTGAAAATCATGGCTACTTCCCCGCACGTAACCCTGGACCTAGCTGGCGCCACCGCCGATGACGTGATTGCGGTAGCCCGGCACAACGCGCAAATCAGCATCGCGTCTCAGGTTCTTGAAGAACTGGCAGCAGTCCGCGCCCACATCGATGCCCTCGCTTCAGCCGACACCCCGGTCTATGGCATTTCCACCGGGTTCGGCGCCCTGGCAACGCGCCACATCGCTCCCGAGGACCGCGCTAAGCTGCAGCGTTCGCTGATCCGCTCGCATGCAGCCGGCATGGGCGACCCAGTTGAGCGCGAAGTGGTGCGCGCGCTGATGTTCCTGCGCGCCAAGACCCTGGCCTCGGGCCGCACCGGCGTGCGACCGGTAGTGCTGGAAACCATGGTTGGACTGCTCAATGCCGGCATCACCCCGGTAGTGCGTGAGTACGGTTCGCTGGGTTGCTCAGGAGACCTTGCTCCGCTCTCCCACTGCGCACTGGTCCTGATGGGCGAAGGCGAAGCCACTGACCGCGAAGGCGTGAAGCGCCCAGTGCCGGAGCTCTTTGCTGAAGCAGGACTGGAACCTGTCGAACTGGCGGAGAAGGAAGGCCTGGCGCTGGTCAACGGCACCGACGGCATGCTCGGCCAGCTGCTGATGGCACTGGCAGACCTGGAAGAGCTCGCAGACATTGCCGATGCCACCGCGGCCATGAGCGTCGAAGCCCAGCTGGGCACCGACCAGGTCTTCCGTGCTGAACTGCACGAACCGCTGCGCCCGCATCCGGGCCAGGGCCGCAGTGCTGCGAACATGTTCAGTTTCCTTTCGGGCTCCCCCATTGTCGCTTCGCACCGCGAAGGCGACGGCCGGGTGCAGGATGCCTACTCGCTGCGCTGCTCCCCGCAGGTTACCGGCGCAGTGCGCGACACCATCGCCCATGCCCGCCTGGTCGCCACCCGCGAATTGGCGGCAGCCATCGATAACCCTGTCGTGCTGCCATCGGGTGAAGTCACTTCCAACGGCAACTTTCACGGTGCTCCCGTGGCCTACGTCTTGGACTTCTTGGCCATTGCCGTAGCTGACCTGGGATCCATTGCAGAGCGCCGGACCGATCGCATGCTCGACCCGGCTCGTTCCCGCGATCTGCCAGCGTTCCTTGCCGATGACCCGGGCGTGGATTCGGGCATGATGATCGCCCAGTACACGCAGGCCGGACTGGTCGCGGAGAACAAGCGTTTGGCCGTACCGGCCAGCGTGGATTCCATCCCGTCATCAGCGATGCAGGAAGACCACGTTTCCCTGGGTTGGCACGCGGCGCGCAAATTGCGCACCTCGGTCGCCAACCTGCGCCGCATCCTGGCAATTGAAATGCTGATTGCCGGCCGAGCCCTGGATCTGCGCCAGCCATTGCAGCCTGGCCCGGCTACCGGCGCCGTATTGGAGCTGCTGCGCACCAAGGTCGCAGGTCCGGGCGAGGACCGTTTCCTCTCTGCGGAGCTGGAAGCTGCTTGCCAGTTGCTGGCCTCCGGGGAAGTGCACCGCGTGCTGGAAACCCATCTGCCAAAGTAGCCGTTCGCGGCCAACTGTGTGGGGCGCCGGACAATGCCCGGGCATCTGCGCGCAAGAGGCGTAAGCTTGGATACCGGGAAACCACTTACCTCGCGTGAAAGAATCGTCTAATGCAACGCACCATGTTCAAGTCCAAGATCCACCGGGCAACTGTCACCCAGGCAGACCTGCACTACGTTGGCTCGGTCACCGTTGACTCCGAGCTGCTCGAAGCCTCGGATATCCTGCCCGGCGAACTGGTCAGCATCGTAGACATCACCAACGGCGCCCGCCTGGAAACCTACACCATCGCCGGCGAGCCGGGCAGCGGGGTCATCGGCATCAATGGTGCGGCAGCGCATCTGGTGCACCCCGGCGACTTGGTCATCCTGATCAGCTATGCGCAGATGGAAGACGCCGAGGCTCGTGGCTATGTGCCGAGCGTGGTGCATGTGGATGCCGATAACAAGATCATCCACCTCGGCGATGATCCTGCCGAAGCGGTGGCCGACGGGGTGCAGACCCCGCCGCACGCACTGCTGAACAGCAACTAGTCCAGCTTCACAAGGCCAGCCGGCGCGCAAGGTATTGCGCGGTTCTGCTGGCCTTGACTTGCGCCACCGCCGTTGGGGTCCCCTCGGCAACGATGCGCCCGCCGCCATCCCCGCCGGCCGGCCCCAAATCGATCACCCAGTCGCTTGCGGCAACCACATCCATCTGGTGTTCCACCACGATGACGGTGTTGTCCTGGTCGACCAGCTGCTGCAGCTGCGATACCAGCAGCTGCACGTCGGCAGGGTGCAGTCCGGTGGTGGGCTCATCGAGAAGATAGAGCGTGTGCCCGCGGCGCTGGCGCTGGAGTTCGGTGGCCAGCTTGATGCGCTGGGCTTCGCCGCCGGACATTTCGGTAGCTGGCTGTCCCAGCTGCAGATACCCCAGTCCGACTTCGCGCAGGGTCGCCAGGGCCCGTGCCGCGGAAGGGATCCCGGAGAGGAATTCTTCGGCTTGGGTGACGTCCAGTTCCAGGATCTGGGCAATGTTCTTGCCCTGGTATTCGACGTCCAGGGTCTGCTGGTTGTACCGGGTTCCGCGGCATTCGGGACATGGCCCGTAGGTCCCTGGCAAGAAGAGCAGCTCGATTTCCAGGTAGCCTTCGCCCTGGCAGTTCTCGCACCGCCCGCCGGCAACGTTGAAGGAGAAGCGTCCGGCACTGTAGCCGCGTTGCCTGGACAGCGGCAGCTCGGAAAAAGCCTTGCGGACCGCATCGAACAAGCCCGTGTAGGTAGCGACATTGGATCTGGGCGTGCGCCCGATGGGCTTCTGGTCCATCAGCACTACGCGGCTTAGCTGGTCTGCGCCGGTGACCTCGGCGATCACCGCGCGATCCGCCGCCGCCTCCGGATCCTCCGGCCCGGCAAGCACCGGGCCGCCCGCAGCCTGGGCCAGGGCACCGCAGACCAGGCTGGACTTGCCCGATCCCGACACGCCGGTGACCGAACAGAAGACCCCCAGCGGGAACGCGGCATCCACGTCGTCCAGGTTGTGCAGGTTCACCCCGCGCAGCTGCACCCATCCTTGGGCTTCGCGCGGCTCGCGGCGCGGCGCAGGCCCGGGATCGAGGAAGCGCCGGGTCACGGATTCCTGAATTCCGGACAGGCCGGAAACTTCTCCGCTGTAGAGCACCTGCCCGCCGTTGCTGCCCGCGCCCGGGCCGACATCGACAATCCATTGCGCACGGCTGACCACATCCATGTTGTGCTCCACCACGACCACCGAATTGCCTTCGGCCTTGAGTGCATCGAGCACCTCGATCAGCGGCTGCACATCGGCCGGGTGCAGCCCGGCAGATGGCTCATCGAGCACGTAGATGACGCCGAACAGTCCCGCGCGCAGCTGGGTGGCGATGCGCAGGCGCTGCATTTCCCCCGGCGACAGCGTCGGGGTGGCGCGCTCCAGGCTCAGGTATCCCAGCCCGAGCTCGACCAGCACCTGGATTCTGCCCAGCAGGTCGGCGCTGATGATGCTCGCGACTTCGGCCTGCGCCTCTGCCTGGGCATCAGCCGCGAAGGGGCGCAAGAGCTCGGCCAGGGAGCTGAGCGGCTTGCCGTTGAATTCCGCGATATCCAGGCCGTCGAAGGTGACCTGGAGCGCATCGGGGCGCAATCCCGTCCCCGAGCACGCCGGGCAATCCTGCGAATGCATGAAAGCCAGCGCCTTGGACCGCAGGTTCTCGCTCTTCGAGGTCGCAACCGTGTGCCGTACGTAGCGTTCGGCACTCCAGAACCGGCCCTTGTACGGTTTGGCCACGCGATCCCGTTCCGGGGTGACTTCCACGACTGGCTGGTCTTCGGTGAACAGCAGCCACTTCCGTGTTTCCGCGGGCAGCTGCTGGAACGGAACGTCGATGTCGTAGCCCAGGTGCGCGGTGATGTCCCGCAGGTTCTTGCCCTGCCAGGCGCCGGGCCAAGCCGCAATCGCGCCATCCCTGATGCTCAGGGAGGAATCCGGGACCAGCGATTCCTCGCTGACCGAATGCACCGTTCCCGCACCGTGGCATTGCGCGCAGGCGCCGGCCGCGGTGTTGGTGGAAAAGGCATCCGAATCCAGCCTCGCCGCACCCTGGGGGTAGGTTCCTGCGCGGGAGAACAGCATGCGCACGGAGTTGGACAGCGTAGTCAGGGTCCCGACGGTGGAACGGGAACTGGCAGCACCACGCCGTTGCTGCAGGGCCACGGCCGGTGGCAGCCCGGAGATGAATTCCACCTTGGGAGTGTGCCCTTGGGCGATCAGCCGCCGCGCGTAGGGAGCCACCGATTCCAGGAATCGGCGCTGGGATTCAGCGAAGATGGTTCCGAAGGCCAGGGAAGATTTCCCGGAACCGGAGACCCCGGTGAAGGCGACAATGGAATCGCGCGGAATGCGCACTTCGACATTGTCCAGGTTGTTCTCGTTGGCACCCCGCACATGGATGAATCCGTCATGGTCGGCAGGTGCCCGGAAGGATGCAAAGCTCTTCATCTTTCCCACACTATGCGCCTGCACGGGGCGAACTCAATTCGCACCTCGCGCGCTCACCCTTCGGATTGGCAGGCCGCGTCGGGGCATCCTTGCCAGGTCTTCGAGAAGTATCCGACGATATCGGTACTGTGATCCCACGGGTAGATTTCATCGACCTTCCCGTGGATACGCATCGCCGCCTGCTCCACAGCCAGGTGGAAGAACCGGCAGACCTGTGAGTAGTGCCAGAGATCCGCAATCAGCTCGGCCAGCTGTCCATGGGCCAGCGGCCGGCCGGGTCCAAATCCTGCTGCCCCCATAGCCTGGAGCACGATATCCTCCGTGAGTTCATGGCCTTTGCCGCAATCGCACCAGGCCAGGCCCTGGCTGGGCATCGACCACACATCAATGCTGCTCCCGGCGGCGCCATCGGGTTCCATCTGCTCCTCCATCATCGAATTCGGCTTGGCTCCCGAATGTACCGGCCGCGACCTACAGTTTGGCCCGGCGGGCGGGCAAGCTCTTGCCTGCACCGGCATTGCTTGGCATAGTCGTTTGAGCCGGCGGGGTTCAACCAGCTGGCGGATTGAGGCCGAGGAGAACAGTGATGATCAAGCGTTCCCACCCCGATACCAGCGATGGCGCACCGCACCGGCAGTGGAACGAGCTGCTGCAGGAAATGCGGGTGATGCAAACTGGTGTGCAGATCCTGGCTGCTTTCCTGGTGGTTTTGCCCTTCCAGGCGAGGTTCGAGATGCTCAGCCGAACCGACGAGGTGGTCTACATCATCTTGCTGGTGGCGGCCACTGTGCTGATTCTGCTGCTGATCACCCCCGTGGCCGTGCACCGGTATCTCTTCGGGCAGCGGCTCAAGGAGCAGACGGTCAGCTTGGGGCACGCCATCGTGAAGATCGTGGGCATCGGCGTGGGCCTGCTGGTCTCGGGATGCGTCTGGTTTGTGCTGCAGGTGCTCTTCGGCTGGCAAATCGGGGCCTGGATCGGAGGGCCGCTGATCCTGGTGGCCTTGTTCCTGCTGGTGGCGCTGCCGCGGATCCTGATCCGGGTTGGACCAGAGAACGGCTCGGGGCGCTAGGCTTCGGGCCGGCTAGGCCATCTTGTCGACGCGGCGCAATATCAGCCGCATTGGCGCATGCCTGATGGCTCGCGGCAGCAGCCGCGTGGCGGCCCTGGCGACGGCGATGACGCGGGCGTTGCGCTGCGCTGCTTTCCCGGTGAGGCGATAGCCGAAGCCTTCGCGCACCGGGGCCGGCAGCTGGGCGATGGTCACGTCGCGCATCAGCGGCATGCCGATCCGGACCCACCGTGGGGCATTGCGTGCTTCGAAAAGTTCGCGGGCCAGCGCCCTGGTCTGGTCGGTGACTTCCAGCTCCGCTTGATTCTGCGCAAAGTACTGTTCGAAGCCGCCGAGGTCCTGCGGCCAGTAGTCGACCGGCATCTGCAAGGCCTCACCGAGCCGTGCGTACTGCAGGTAGAGCTCTTCCTGGTCGGCCTTGATTTCATCCAGGATCTGGCCGGCAATTACGCGGGCCGAATCATAGAGCGTGGCCGCCACCCACAACTGCAGCCTGGGATCCAGCGCAGAATACGCGGGCCTGTCCTCGTCACGCGTTGCGCGAATGGGCCGGTGCGCCGCGTCCACATGGGCGATGATCTTGCGCTGCTGTTCTGCTGTGCCATTGCTCAATGCATAGATATAGCCGAGGGTATGAATCAGCCGGCTGAGCGGGTTGGCGGCGAAATCAGAGTGCTCGGCAATAGCCCGGCCAATCTGCGGGTGGGCCAGCTGAAGCAAGATGGCTCGGCCCGCTCCGAGCAGCAGCCCGGCTTCCGGCGCGATGCTCGAGAAGGGCTCGCCGTTCTCTGCGGCCAGGTTCCTTTGCTTCATGACCCCCATTCTAGGCAGTCGGCTTGCCCAAGGTCATTGGCGCCGATGGCTGCAGGAAGTCGCTCAGGATTCTTGCGTCGCAGCCTTCTTCAGCAGGACAACGACGGAAGCTGCGGCCATGAACACGGTTCCCGCGGTCACCGCAATGCTCTGGGGCGTCTGGCCCGGGTCGCTGGACAACGCCGGCACGGTGAGAATCAGGACGGCGGCCCCCAGCACCATGAGGGCAAAAGCTGCATAGAACATCTTCTTCATTGCGTCTCTCTTCGGGTAGCGCGCTGCCGCGAAACAGCTGCGGCATCCGGTGCCTAGAATGCTACCCCGCAGTGCAGGATCGCGTTGGCGTAGGGGGTAGCTTCCCCCGTGCGCACGATGACCTTGGCCTGGGGCAGTTGGGCTTTCAGCTCTTCGTGGGAGATGAAGTCCGGGTCCAGGCCCCTGGCCAGGCACAGTTCCTGGACCGGGCCGTTCTCGGCTTCGGCCGCCAGGGTGCTGTTCTCGATCACCATGTTCCGGGCCAGGACCTCGAGCACCTGATCGAAGCTGGGCAGACCCTGCACCAAGGCCAGATCGATGACCAGTGGGCCTTCGGGCAGCGGCAGGCCGCAGTCCGCTATCACCACGGTGTCGGTATGCCCGCACTTGGCCAGGGCGGCCAGCAGCGGGGCGTTGAGAATTTCGGATTTCAACACAGCGGCTTCCTTAGGTCTTGCTCGAAAAGGGGTCTCAGAGGTTCTGCAGGGAACGCGGGTAGGAAGCCTGGGCTCCGTGCGCCTGCACCGTCAGGGCCGCGAACTTGCCGGCGAATTCTGCGGCTTGCGCCAGGTCATCGCCCTTGGCCAGGCGGGCAGCCACCGCACCGGTGAATGCGTCGCCGGCACCGGTGGTGTCCACGGCCTTGACCTTCACGGCGGGCAGCGCGCGAACCTGGACCCCGCCGTTCTCCCCTGGGAAACGGTCGGCAACCAGGCAGCCATTGGCGCCGAGGGTGATGACCACGCTGGCGATGCCCTCGTCGACCAGCATCGCGGCCAGGCGCTCGTACTTGCCGTCGAACTGGCGAGCCGGGTGCGGGTTCAGCTGCTGGAGCACGGCTTCGGCCTCATGCTCGTTGACCACCAGCGGGTTGGCCTTGAGCAGGTACTCGCGGTCCAGTTCGATCACCGGCGCCAGGTTGAGCACGATGCGCTGTGTGGCGGCATCCATGGCGGCCTTGATGCCCGAGGCAGGAATCTCGCCCTGCAGCACCAGGATGCCCTCGATGCCCCCGGCGCCCTGCACAGCCTCGCCGGAGACGGTCGAGTTGGCCCCGGAGACCACGGCAATGGAGTTCTCCGCGCCACGGTCCACCTGGATGATGGCTACGCCGGTCGGCTCGCTGGCGCGGGCCACGCGATCGAGTTTCACGCCGGCTTCCTCGAGCTGGCCCAGCGCGATTTCGGCGTGCGAGTCGTTGCCGACGGCGCCGATGAATTCCGTGGCGGCACCGGCCAGCGCGGCGGCCAGCGCCTGGTTGGCGCCCTTGCCGCCGGGCGAGAGCTGGTAGGAATCTGCCAGCACGGTTTCGCCCGGGCCGGGAAGGCGGGCCATCAGCGCGGTGATGTCCACGTTGCTAGAGCCCACAATGGTGACCTGGATGTCCTGCTGCATGCTATTTCCTCTGGTTCTCTCCACCCGGCGGCCGATGGGCGCCGGTGCACTGCTTGATTGCCGCTAAGGGCAGATTACTCGCCTGCGTAGTCGGCGACGTTCTTCTCGTCCACCGTGTCAACGGCGACCTGCACGTTGGCTTCGACTTCTTCGCCCTTGATGGCCTTGGCCAGGATCTGCACCGACTGCTTGCCCAGCTCGGCCGGGTTCTGGGCGATGGTGGCAACCAGGGTGCCATCCTGGACTGCCTTGAAGCCGTCGTCGGTGCCGTCGAAGCCGACTACCAACACGTCCTTGCCGGCCTTGTCGCCCAGCGCCTGGATGGCGCCCAGGGCCATTTCGTCGTTCATCGCCAGCACGCCAGCGGCATCCGGGTTGGCCTGCATCAGGTTGGTGACCACGTCCAGTGCTTCGGCTCGGTCGAAGTTGGCGGTCTGCGAGGAGACGACCTCGATGTCCTTGAACTCGGCCAGGCCCTTGTCGAAGCCTTCGCCGCGCTCGTTGGTTGCCGAGGCGCCTGGAACACCTTCCAGCACGATGATCTTGCCCTTGCCGCCCAGCGCCTCGCCCAGCGCCTTGGCAGCCTGCTCGCCGCCGGCAACGTTATCCGAAGCCACGAAGGAAGCGATCTTGGTCTCGCCCACCGCGCGGTCAACCGCAACGATCGGCAGGCCGGCCTCGGCCACCGGGTTCAGGCCGGCTTCAGCGGTTTCGGTATCCACGGCGTTGATGATCAGGCCGGCCGAGCCGTTGGTTGCCGCGGTTGCCAGCTGGTTGGCCTGGGTTGCGGAGTCGTTCTGCGCGTCGACGACGGACAGGTCGATGCCCTGCGCTTCGGCCTCGGCCTGGGCGCCGTCACGCAGGTCGACGAAGAACGGGTTGTTCAGGGTGGACACTGCCAAGGTGGCCGAGCCGGCCTCTGCTTCGGTGCCGCGGTTGCAGGCGGCCAGGCCGGCCACCAGGGCCAGTCCGACGCTGACAGCTGCGGTCTTGCGGATGATGTTCTTCATGGGGTTCTCCTTTGAACTTTTCTTGAATTGCTGGGTACGGAGGGAAAATCTAGTGCTTGACGTTCTTGCGGCGCAGCACGTCGAAGCCCACGGCGATCGCAATCACGGCGCCGATGACTACCTGCTGCCAGAAGGCGGAAACCGAAAGCAGGTTCAGCCCGTTGCGGATCACGGCCAGCACCAGGGCGCCGATCAGGGTGCCGGAGATGCGTCCCACGCCGCCGGAGAGCGATGCGCCGCCGATGACCACGGCCGCGATGGCATCCAGCTCGTAGCCCGAAGCCAGGGTCGGCTGGGCAGAATCCAGGCGCCCGGCCAGGATCATGCCGGACAGGGCCGCGAAGACGCCGGAGATGACGAAGACGGTGACCAGCACGCGCTTGACCGGGATGCCCGACAGGCGCGCGGCTTCGGTGTTGCCGCCCACGGCGAAGGCGTTCTTGCCGATGACGGTGCGGTTGAGCACGAAGGCGGCAAGCAGGCCGGAGACGACCAGGATCAGAATCGGCACCGGGATCGGGCCCAGGTCATCGCCCAGCCAGGACACCGAGGAGCTGGTGGAGATCGGCCGGCCATCGGAGATCACCAGGGTCAGCCCGCGCACCACGGTGAGCATCGCCAGCGAGGCGATGAAGGTGGGCAGCTTGCCGTAGGCGCTCATCGCACCAGTCACCCAGCCGCACAGTGCACCGACGGCCAGGCCGATCGGGATGGACAGGCCATCGGGCAGGCCGGCGGTGGTGATGGCATAGGAGGAGCCCATGGCCGAGAGCGCCGCGACCGAGCCGACCGAGAGGTCGATGCCGGCGGCGACGATCACGAAGGTCATGCCGAAGGCCATCACCGCGATGGTGGAGACCTGGATGCCGATGTTCATCAGGTTCGGTCCGGTCAGGAAGCGCGGGGTGGCGATGAACAGGGCCAGGCAAAGAATGACCAGGCCAACCAGGGCTCCGTTGTTGGCAAGGAATGCCTTGAAATCAAAGCCCTTCTTCGGGGCAGTAGCTACGCTGCTCATTACTTGGTTCCCATTTCTTCTTCGCGGTGCACATTGCTGACGGCCAGGGACATGATGGCGTCCTGGGTGGCTTCTTCGGTGGCCAGTTCCCCGGCGATGCGTCCCTGGCTCATGACCAGGACGCGGTCGGACATGCCCAGCACTTCGGGCAGTTCGCTGGAGGCCATCAACACGCAGCCTCCGGAGGCGGTGATCTCATTGATCAGTTCGTAGATTTCGACCTTCGCTCCCACGTCCACGCCGCGGGTCGGCTCGTCGAGCAGCAGCACCTTGGCCCCGGCGGTGAACCAGCGGCCGAACACGGCCTTCTGCTGGTTTCCGCCCGAGAGCGAGCGGATGGGCGCATCGATGCTGCCCATGCGGATGCGCAGGCGTTCGGCGACCTGCTGCGCGCGGGCCTTCTGGCCCTTGCGGTCCACCAGTCCGTTCTTGGCGGTGGCGGCCATGGTGGCGTAGCCGATGTTCTCGGCCACCGAGGCATCCAGCACCAGGCCCTGGGTCTTGCGGTCCTCGGGAACGTGCCCGATCCCAGCGCGGGTGGCTGCCGCGACGTCGAAGCTGGCCAGCTTCTTGCCGTTGACCGCCACGACGCCGCTGGCGTACTTGTCGGCTCCGGCGATGGCGCGGATCAGCTCGGTGCGCCCGGCACCCATCAGGCCGGCCAGGGCAACCACTTCGCCGGGGCGGACTTCCAGCGAGATGTCCTTGAGCATGCCCTCGCACAGGTTCTGCACGCTCAGCAGCGGCTTCTGGCCTGGCTCGGTGGCTACGCGCGGGAACTGGGCGTCGATGTCGCGGCCGACCATGAGCCGGACCAGCTCGTTCTCCTCGGTGTCCGCCGGCACGGTGGCAATGAATTTGCCATCGCGCAGCACGTTCACGAAGTCGCCGATTTCGGCAATCTCATCGAGGTGGTGGCTGATGAACACCATGCCCACCCCTTGTTGCTTCAAGGTGGCGACCACCGAGAACAGGTGCGCGATTTCGGCCTTGGTCAATGCCGCGGTGGGCTCATCGAGGATCAGCACGCGGGCGTCCAGGCTCAGCGCCTTGGCGATCTCCACGAGTTGCTGCTGGGCCAGGCCCAGCTGGCCCACCGGCGTATCGACATCCAGCGCCAGTCCGAGCTTGTCCATCGCTTCGCGGGCGATCTGGCGCATGGCGCGGCGGTTGATGATGCCGAATTTGCGCGGCACGCGGCCCAGGGTGATGTTCTCGGCGATGGTCATCGACGGGACCAGGTTCAGTTCCTGGTGGATAGTGGCGATGCCCAATGCCTCGGAGGCCTTGGTGTTGGGAATCTTCACGGCCTTGCCGTCCACCAGGATCCGGCCGGCGTCCGGCTCGTGCACGCCGGCGATCATCTTGATCAGCGTCGACTTGCCTGCGCCGTTCTCGCCGAGCAGCACCGAGACCTTGCCGGCATGCACCTCGACGGTGACCTCGTCGATCACCTGTACCGGGCCGAAGGACTTGCAGACCTTGTCCAGGACCAGCAGAGCGTCATTACTCATTTTCGTTCCTTCCATCCTCGCCTATGCGCCGGTGGCGGGTTGCGTTGGGGCCAGCGACTCACGCGCGGTGAATCGGCTGATGAATTCTTGGGGCTCGGGGCTCTTGCCCGCCATGACGTCCTGGAGCGCGGTGACCGCGGCGCGGCCCATGCTGGTCAGGTCGTGGCTGATCGTGGCGATCGGCGGATCGTGCATGAGCATTGCATCCACCTCGTCGAAGGTGATCACCGAGAGCTGCTTCCCGATCCGGATGCCGGCTTCGCGCCACACGGTCAGTGCGCCGATGGCCATCGGCGCATCGGCGATGACCACCGCGGTCGGCTGCAGTTCATGGCCCAGCAGCCAGCGGGCGCCTTCGGCACCCGAGGCGGCGCGGAAGTCGCCGGCAAAGTGCAGGGCAGGATCGGTATCCAGGCCGTTGGCGGCCATCGCCGAGTCGAAGGCGCTGTGGCGTTCGCGGGCGGTGGATGCGTGGTCCGGGCCGCCCAAGAAAGCGATTTTGGCGTGGCCCAGGGCCTTCAGCCGCGCGATGGCTTCTTCCAGGGCGCCGGTGCTGGAGGCGGTGATGGATGGGATGCGAAGCTCGGGCAGGGTGCGGTCGACGAAAACCAGCGGAGTGCCCGAGGCAATGATGCGCTGCATCATCTGGCTTGGCCGGTCGGCGTCTTCATCAAGGCCCTGGGGAACGAGAATCAATCCGTCAACGCGACGCGAAAGCATCGCGGCGAGGAACTGGTCCTGCTGTTCGGTGTCCTCGTTGGCATTGCCGATGAAGGTCATCATTCCCGCGGCGTGGGCCTGCTGCTCGACGGCATGCGCGAGATCGGAGAAGTAGGGGTTGCGCACATCGGATATCAGCAGCGCGATGGTGTCGGTTTTGGTGGAGCGCAGGGAGCGGGCCTGGGCATTGGGCACGAAACCCAAATCCTTGGCGACAGCTTCCACTTTTTCGCGGGAAGCGGCCGAAGTGGCGGGGTGGCCGGATAGAACGCGCGAGGCAGTCGCGGAAGATACTCCGGCTGCAAGTGCCACATCCTTGATGGTGACAGCGTTCATGTCGATAAGCCCCTTTGCTTACGTGTAATCGATTCCATGGAATCGATTACACAGTTTTCCGCACAAAGAAATTTAAGTCAATACGCTGCCCCTGGGCCTCGGATAATCCTTATCCATGGAGCAGAATTTTTAGGCTCGTGACTAGCCGCTTTCAGTTGTCAGCGGTCTCCAGCCCGAATTGCCCAATAATCAAAGTCACCTCGCGACCAGCTGGCCCGATGGTCGCTAAGATGGTGCTTGTGTCGGTCAACCAGCTTTCAGATAGCGCCCAGAACTATCTCAAGATCATCTTCGGTCTCAACGAGTGGTCGAGCGATCCGGTAACCGCCAGCATCATCGCCAGCAAATCAGGCATGAAGCTCTCCACGGTTTCCGGCGCCCTGGGCAAATTGCGCCAGCAGGGCCTGCTCGACCATGCGCCCTATGGCGCCGTAACGCTGACCGAACTGGGACGCGAGTATGCGGTGACCATGGTGCGCCGCCATCGCCTGATCGAAACTTTCCTGGTGCAGATGCTGGGCTACCGCTGGGACCAAGTGCATGACGAGGCCGAGAGCCTGGAGCATGCGGTATCCGATTTCATGATCGAGCGCATCGACAGCTTGCTGGAGCACCCCACCCGCGACCCGCATGGCGACCCCATCCCGACGGCCGAAGGCCGCATTTCCATCCCGCAGGCGTTCAACCTGAGCGAAGCCAGCGATGACGCCCAGGTGGTTGTCGAACGCATCGCCGATGACGATTCGCAGCTGCTGCAGTATTTCTCCGATCATCGGATCGTTGTCGGCGCGCAACTGCGCATTACCGCTGGCGAGCAATTCTCCGAGACAGTGAATGTCCAGGTCTGCTCAACTGGCGAAACCCTGCGCTTGGGTTCGCGTGCAGCCGCGGCCGCATGGGTCTCCCTTCTCCCCTGAATAGCCTTTCCAGGTCCTGGTCAACGGCAAGCGGAAGGCCCGTGGCATCGACGCGTCCCTGCACCCAGGGTGCTGATTGTCCGGCCAATAGTCTAAAGTGATGATCAACCAGGGATACTGCAATGTACAAGTTTTACATGGGGGTACATTGCAGCATTCTTGGCGAACTCCTGCGCTCACACTCTCTTGAAAGACATCACCTTGCCAAGAAAACTCATTGCTGCGCTCTGCGCTGCAGTTTTGGTGCTCGCTGGATGCAGCGCACCGGCAGAACCTTCGGCACTTACCGGGATGGATCCCGCACCGGTTGAAGACCTGCTGGCAACAGATCGGCCATTGCTGGTTGAACGGGCTGCCACCAGCAGCAAGAAGGTCCTTCCCGGGGCGAAGCTCAAGGGCCCCAAGGCCACCGCAATGCTCAAGACCCTGCCGGTAAAGGGCAAGGCGGCCGCCACTGGGTACAACCGGAACAAGAAGTTCGGCAATGGGTGGAAGGACTTCGACAAGGACAAATGCGATGAACGCCAAGACACCTTGTCCCGGGACATGTCCAAGGTGAAGTTCAAGGACCGCAAGAAGTGCACCCTAGCTTCGGGCACGTTGCATGACAGCTACACCGGCAAGAGGATCAACTGGAAGGTCAAGTCAGGCAGCGTCGACATTGACCACGTGGTTTCCCTGAAGAACGCGTGGATCTCCGGCGGCCAGAAGCTTTCCCAGGCCCAGCGCCAGGCTCTGGCTAACGACCCGCTGAATTTGATGGCCGCTGATGCCTCTGCCAATCGCCAAAAGGGCGATAAGAACACAGCTGAATGGCTCCCCAAGAACAAGTCCTTCCGATGCCAGTACGTAGCCACCCAGATCAGCGTCAAGAAGAAGTACGCGCTGTCGGTCACCAAAGCCGAAAAGCAGGCCATGGCCAAAGTGCTCAAGAGCTGCCGCAACCAGAAGACCGCGAAAGTCACCACGATCAAGCCTGCCGGTTCCAAGCCCAAGGCATCACCGAAGAAGGACGTGCACAAGGCTCCTTCCGTGGTCAAGGGCACCGTGCATCCGGGCGCTTACTGCAAGCAGGCAGACAAGGGAAAGCGCGGCAAGTCCAAGGCCGGCAAGCTCTACACCTGCAAGACCGACGCCAAGGGCAAACTGCGCTGGCGCGCCTAATGCCGCTTGCAGGTCCCGATCGAGCCAACTGATTCAGCTGCCCATCCGGGCGCAGCGCAGGGCAGCGCCCTTCCAGTTAGCAGGGTGGTCGGGTGGAGGTTCAAGCCATGCGCCGGATCGCCCGGATCCGGATCCAGCCATGAATCGAGAGGACCTGCCGCAGCGTTGCCGGCCATGGGAAGTACGCTGATTCGCTGATGCGTGCATCCATTGCCCATCAGCTGTCGCCGGCGAGCGCACGTCTCACACGCCATTTTCCTTTCAGCTGCGGGAAACTTGCCACCGCCTTCTACGTGTTCGCCGCAAGCGCCTTGCGCCGCCCCTTGCTGGCCAGCCGGGTGGCAATGAGTCCTTGCTTCGGACTGAACAGATAGGCAATTCCAAAAATCGCCGCCTGGGCCAGAACCACCATTCCGCCGGTTGATGCATCGAGGTAATAGCTCATGTAGACACCCAGGATTCCTGCACAGGCTGCGAGGATCGGTGCGATCAGGAGCATCTTCCCGAATCGATCGGTCAACAGGTAGGCCGTGGCGCCGGGGATGATCAGCATGGCAACTACCAGGATGACGCCCACCGCCTGCAAAGCCACAACAGAGGTCATGGCCAATAGCCCCAGGAGCACCGCGCCGATGATCCGCGGGCTCATCCCCAAGGCATGTGCGTGCGTTTGGTCAAAGGCATAGAGGGTGAAGTCCTTGCGCTTGAGAATCAGGATGGCGAAGGTGATCGCGCCAAGCACCAGGACCTGCCACAGGTCATTGGCCGAGACGCCCAGCAAATTGCCGAAGATGATGTGGTTTAGATCCACATGGCTCGGCGTGACCGAGACCAGCACCAGCCCGATGGAGAAGAGCGTGGTGAAGACGATGCCAATGGCAGCATCTTCCTTGAGCTTGGTGGTGTCGCGGACTCCCCCGATCAGGGCCACCGCGAGGAATCCGAAGACCAGGGCACCCAGGGCAAAGGGAGCACCCACGATGTAGGCCAGCACGACTCCGGGCAAGACCGCATGCGAGACTGCATCGCCCATCAGCGACCAGCCAATGAGGACCAGCCAGCAGGACAGGACCGCGCACAGTACGGCGGCGATGATCGTAACCAGCAGGGCGCGCACCATGAAGGTGTAGCCCAGCGGCTCAGCTAGCAATTCAATGAGGTTCATTCCCCGCCTCGCTTCATGGGATCCAGCCCGAAGGCCAGGGCCAGGTTTTCTGCCTGCAGCACGAGATCCGGATGGCCATGCATCAGCACCTTGCGCATCAGGAGCACCGCTTCATCGGCAAGTTCCGGAAGCGCGTGCAGGTCGTGGGTGGAAATCAGCACGCTGCCGCCTTCATCAGCAACTTCGCGCAACAGCTTGGTGATCGTTGCTTCGCTGCGTTTATCCACGCCTGCGAAAGGCTCATCGAGCAGCATGATATTGGCGCCCTGGGCAATGCATCGGGCGACGAAGGCACGCTTTTTCTGGCCTCCGGAGAGCTGGCCGATTTGCCGGTTGGCAAAACTGGCCAGCTCCACCCGTTCGAGGGCTTCATCCACGGCGGCGTGGTCCCTCTTCCTGGCTCTCCTGGTCCATCCCATTTGCCCGTAGCGCCCGGTCATCACCACTTCACGCACCGAGATCGGGAAGTTCCAATCCACGGCTTCGCTTTGCGGCACGTAGGCAAGCTGCCCGCTTTTCCGAGCTTGCAGCGGGTCGGTGCCGTTGATGCGCACGCTGCCGGTGTCGGGCTTGATCTGCCCCATGATGGTTTTGAACAGCGTGGATTTGCCCGAGCCGTTCATCCCGACCAGGCCGCAGACCCGACCGCGGCCCAACTGCAAGGAGGCATGGTCCAGGGCCAGCACGGGGCCGTAGTGGACGGTCGCGGCCGAGACATCAATTGCGAGGGCATCGCTGGGCTTCGCGTTCATGGTGTTCCGCCTTTCAAGGCACGGGCGATGGTTCTGGTGTCATGCGAGATCAGGTCCAGGTAGCTGGGTACCGGACCGCCAGGCTCGGAGAGCGAGTCCACATAGAGCGTTCCGCCATAGGAGGCATCGGTGGATTCGACGACTCGTTGCATGGCCGCATCGGAGACCGTGGATTCGCAGAAGACCGCAGGAACATCGTTTTCCCTGACATAGTCAATCGCCGCGGCGACCTTGCGCGGCGTAGCCTGTGATTCCGCGTTGACGGCCCAGAGATACTTTTCGGCCATTGCGGTATCCCGGGCCAGATAGCTGAAGGCCCCTTCGCAGGTCACCAGTACCCGCTGGCGTTCGGGGATCTCTGCCAGTGCCGCTTCGAGCTCGTCGTGGACCTTTTGCAGTTCGGCTTGGTAGGCCTTGGCGTTGTCCCGGTAGTCGCGCGCATTGGCCGGATCCAGCTCGGTAAATGCATCTGCCATGCGGTCCACGTAGATTTTCACGTTCAATGGGCTCATCCACGCATGCGGATTGGGCTTTCCCGCACCTTCTTCCTGGGCGATATCGATGGCCTCGATCCCCTGGCTGACGGTGGCATGCGGAGCGTCATTGCCTTCGACGAATTGCTGGAACCAGGCTTCGAGGTTCAGCCCGTTATCGAGAATCAGGTCCGCATGCGATGCCCGGCGCAGATCATCAGGGGTAGGTTCGTAGCCGTGGATCTCCGCACCCAGACGGGTAATGGATTCAACGCGCAGGTGATCGCCTGCGACATTCTGGGCGATGTCCTGCAGGACCGTGAAGGTTGTCAGCACCACCGGCCGGTGGTCTTGGCTCTCGGCGGGCACGGCACTTTGGCTACCGCCGCATCCAGCGAGCGCGATCAGGCATGCCAGGCCAGCGGCCAGCCAGCCTGCGCGTTGCCCCGCGCGTGATCGGGGCTTGAGGGTTCGCACCATTGCACACCATTCCAAATCTCGCCATGACGATTAGTTCGTCCCCCTCAATCATAATGTTTGAGGGGTCGAACATTGCAAACTCGCGTCGGCAGATTTCGGTGCGCCCTACTGCATCAGACCCGCAGCAGGGTATTGACCAGCCTGGCTGCGGTGCGGGCCGTTCTTCCGTCAATATCCAATGATGGATTCAATTCGACAACATCGACCAGCGCCAGCTTGTCACTGCGCGCCAGCATCGCGCAGACCCCGTGAATTACTTCCAGCGGCACCCCGAATCCGGCAGGGGCGCTGACCCCGGGGGCCACCGAGGCAGGAAGCACATCCAAGTCAATGGTCAGGTACAGCTTGTCTATGCTCTCCATGAAGTCGGCAACGAACGCCAGGACGGAAGGCAGCTGCCCGGCAGTGCACTGCTCGTCAAGCAGGTAGCGCACTTCCAGGGCGCGGGCCTGTTCGAAGAGGACCCGGGTATTGTTCGGTTTGCTGATTCCCACCACGGCATAGTTGAAATCTTGTCCCGCCGCCTGCAGGTCCTTGGCAATATCCAGGAAAGGGGTGCCGCTGCTCCGCCGCGGAGCACTGCGCAGATCGAAATGCGCATCCAGGTTCAAAATGCCCAGCCGGGTTCCAGGCTCTTGGCTGCAATGCCGGAAAAGGCCGTTGAACGAACCGTAAGCCGTTTCGTGGCCGCCGCCGAGCACTATTGGAAGCATCCCTTCTCCGAGCAAAGCGCTCACCGACTGCGCCAGCCGTTCCTGCCCTGATTCAAGCTCATCGCCAGATACTGCGACATCACCAGCATCAATCAGGTGCCGTGGCTCGTGGATAGCCAGGGAACCCAAGGCGGCACGCAGTGCCTGCGGTCCTTGCGCTGCCCCGGCCCGGCCCTCGTTGCGCAGCACGCCGGCATCCGAAGCGAAACCGAGCAGCGCTGCCGGTCCCCGCCCGCTGGACTGGTCGGCAGCCTTGCGGTTGATTTGCTGATGCCATCTCAGGTGCTGCTCGCCGGCACCGTCATTGCGCCCGCTCCACGTAGCCGCTGCCCGGTCAACAGCCAATTCCGGCTTAAAATTCTCCATGGTTCCAGCTGACCAGAGACACCGCGAGTACGCCATGCCCCCTGCGCATCTTCGTCTGAAACACCAGACAGCAGCAGATTAGCGGGTTCGCAGCGCACCGTAGTCCAGCGGACCTCCCGTGGCCGAATTGCCGTAGACCTCCACATGGATGTGATCCATATGCATCGTGGTGTCATTCCAATTGCCGGTGAACTGGTTTCCGTACTTTCCTGATCCGGAATACGGCGTCCAGCCTGTCGTTGGAAGCCAAATTCGGTCTTGCCAGATCAGGTAATAGATACCCAGCTGGCTGCGGTTATCCAGCAGGAACTGGGCCAGCTTCTGGCCCTGGGCAACCCGCTGCCTGTTCTTGTAGTCGCGAATCATCAGGTCCACGGCCTTCCCGGAGCTGTGCCCGGCAGAGCCGCTTCGAACGGTATGAATGGCGCTGATGGTATCGCCGGTCTTCCCCTGCAACGCAGCGATGACGCGCTGCGCATCGGGTTGCAACGTTCCCGGCTCATTTTTGGAAAGGTAGTTTTCCTTGACCCAGCCGGTGGCCTGGGGAGCGGCGACTTGCGCCCATCCTGAATCGCTGCGCAGGTAGGTGACTTTCTGCCCCGCTGGCAGCACGGCTTTGCTCTGGTGGCTGATTCCCGCGCCGGCGCGGAGGTTCACGTTGGTTGTGGTCCAGCGGTATTCGGCTTTCGGGGCCGGAGCCGGTCGCGGTGCCTGCGGTTTGCTAGTAGCAAGATAGCCATTGCTGATCCATCCGGTGCCCTGCGTTGAGGCAACTCGCGTCCAGCCATTGGCTGTTCCCAGGACGCTGACCTGTTGGCCCTTGGAGATGACCGCCAGTGATTTGTGGCCGGTGGAGTACCCGGAGCGCAGGTGCACATTAGCCGTCGTCCAGCGCTTGGCCTGCTTCAGCGGCGTGTAGGCCTTGGCCACCAGTACGCTTGATGGAACCCATCCCATCGTCTTGGAGGTCTTCACTCGCGCCCAGCCAGTCGACGTGCCGTGCAGGGTGAGCTTGGACCCCGCTGGCACAGTCCCCAGGGACTTGGCAGAGCCCGAAGCGCCGACGCGCAGGGCGGTATTAGCCAGGATCCAGCGAGCCGATGGGTTGGCGGGCTTGTAGGCGGTGCTGGACAGGCTAGCGCTAGGCACCCAGCCGGTGCCGCGCTGGGACTTGATCTGGGACCAGGAACCTCGGGTTGCGTACAAGCCGACTTTTTCACCCGGCGCAAGGCTTCCAAGAGATGGAGATGAGCTGCGATTGGACTGGCGCAGGACGCTGCTGCTGATCAGCCAACGGTTCCCGATCGTTTTCCGGGTTGCTGCCGGTTGCGACGACAACTGCTTGGCCGGCAGCCAGCCGCGTTTTCCGGCAGAAATGGCATAGGTCCACGAGCCTGACGTGCGCAGCCACTCGACTTTGGCTCCTGCTGGAACACCCGCGACGCGTGCCGCTTTGGCAGAGGCGGACTTGCGCAGCACTTGCGCGGTTTTCGCATACCGGTACACCGGCGCCGGCATTGCGGTAGACAGCTGGCTGGTGGGCACGAAACCGGTGATCTTGCCAATCCTGATCCGGCTCCAGGAACCGGTTGCGCCCAGGTGCCGGACTTCGGTTTTGCGCATGGCCCCGGTCAAGGCCGCGGATGCCGCCGATGCCTTCTTGCGCACCGGCTGGAAGGACATCAGATAGCGCACGGCTGAGGTCTTGGGCTTTGCCGGCGCCGGCGCTTTTGGCGTTGCCAGGTACTTGGCCGAGACCCAGCCGGTCTTCTTCATGTAAGTCGCTTGCACCCAGCCCGATGAACCCTTGGACGCGAGGAGTTTGGCACCTTTGGGAATGACTAGCAGCGACGCGGATCGGGCCGATGGCGACTTGCGCAAGTTCAGGTTGGTGGTGGTCTGCTTGGCAATTGCCGGAGGAGCGGCAACGAGATGCGCAAGGCCGGCTGGAGCCTGCGTCGAGGCGCTGGCACCAGATGCGGTCCCGAAGGACAGCATCAGGACCAGCAGCAGGCCCAGTACACGTTTAGAGAATTTCAATGTCAGTGCTTTCGAGCAAGGGCATATTGCCGTTTCCTGCGGCCCACGGAAGTGCACAGCGATCCGCTGTGGTGACAATTGCTGTTACCGCCAAGGAAATCATGACACACGCATGGCGGTTTCACCGCGCTTGGATTCTAAGGTTCTAGCGTGCCTCGGAAATGACGAAAGCGGTGACAGATCCGGGTTCGATTTCAGTTCGCCCGGCATCCTGGATGACAGGTCCAGCGGCCTGCCGCGACAAGCGGTCGAACTCCCTGCGCGGCAGGTGCCTGATGCCCACCGGAGCATGGGCGTGGAGCCACGCTTCGACCTCTTCCGCTGGGGATTCTGTCAGCCAGGCGAACAGCGCGTGCGCTGCCTGCGCCGCGGCCTTGCCTGTGGACATGTCCAAGGATTTGTTCAGCACGATGCTGATCTGCGCATCCAGGACTTCCTCCGCTTTTGGAAGCTGCGTGCCGGAGACCTGCAACTTGGCAATCAGCTTCGGCAAGTCCGTGGCCGGCAATGGAGGCAAGCCAACGGCTCGGGCCTTGCCCACTTCACTGACCATTTGCTCAGGGAACATCTCCAGCACCTTGGCGAACATCTTGGGATTAGCCCGGCGTACCGATTTGGCGTAGGCCTGTGAAGCCCACTGCTGCCAATCCGGGTTCTGCGGATCTTGCAGATAGGCAATCACGGCTGCTCGTGCCACCGCTGACAGTCCCTCGTCCTCGCTCGACGGATCCTCCTTGTCGATTCGCAGGATGATGGGCTGGACCAGTTCTCCGGGGTCGCGATCGCGCAGTTCAGTCATGGTCTTATTCTATGGCGAGTGGTGGCCCTGAAATACTCGGAGCGGACTAGCAGTGACCCTATTTGCGAAGCCGATTGCTCCCCGCCTGCAGCTGTGCTTCCTCGGCAGGCACAGCGCGGCATTGCGCCATGTCCCAATGCTTGGCTTACGTTGGCCGGTGGGCCCCGAGCACTGGTGCTTCGGGGAACGGCAACGGCAAGCTGACCAGCAAGCTGATTCCAATCGCCTCCGCGAACACCACCGTTTTGCCAGTGGGCCTGCAGTTCATCGAGCCCACGGTACGTACCGGAGGGCTGGGCACCGTGCTGCTCGATGAGGCTGTCAGCAAATCGTGGTGGACCCTGCTGTTCCGGGCAATGATCCAGCGGAGATCCTGACGGCGCACACTCTTGCCAACCACGAGGAGCTGGGCGCGCCTGGTCGCCGTTGTTCTAAAAATCCATTACGGATGGCCCGCAAGCCTTTGATGCTGTCTTGGCATCAATGAACTTCCAGGGTGCAGTTCGCGTCGTTGCTGATATTTGGCCAGCACCGGCTAACTAGCGGCTTGGACTCTTGCCTAGCGCCGCCGCACCTTGCGAACAATCAGCAAGATGACACTGGTAAGCATGGCCGTCGCCAAGCTGACCAGCAGCGGAGTCTGCCACGGAATTTCCAGGACACTTGCGGTGAATTGTTCCCAGAAGGAGCCGACGGTCTTCCAGCCAGTGGTCTTCGATCCAATAACCCTGGCCGTGCTTTCCACGACTGCCGGCATCATCCATTGGATAGCCAATGCGAAAACCCACATCAGCAGGTTCATGATCCTCGAGAACCCGACGAATCCCAAGATGAGGCCGAGGATCAGCGGCCCGGAATACCAAAGGTAAACGTAGTACGACTGGGCGCCCGCAACGAGCGATGCGATGATCTGCAGCCAATAGCTCACGCCCACAGTGAGCGTTGCATAGAAGAGCACCGCTATGGGCAGCCGCAATTTAGTGGCCAGGAAATACCAGGCTTGGCTGACCAGCAGCAGGCCACCAAAAACCCAGAGATGGCGAATCGAAGCTGCGGAGAGTTCCCCCTTCAAAAGCCCCGGTTCGAATGCGTGGAGTCCTTGGAACCCCAGGCCCAAGAGTCCCAGGACCATGCCCACGGCAGTCACGATGGCAAAGCCGGTGCGGCTATATCCAACGCGTCGGGCAAACCAACTGCCCCAGAGGGTGATCACGGAGAAAACCACCAGTAGCCCTTGGGCGTCGTCGCTGGCATGCGGGAGAATTGAGCGGTCTTCCTGACCGATCCATAACCACGGCAACACCACGATCGCAGTGATCAGCAATCCGGCGACCAATTGCATCCACCAGTTTTGCCAGACGCGCCTCATTGAACCCACTCTTACTCCTCGGTGTCCCTACGCGCTCATTGTTCCAGAGCCAGAGCGAAGCATCGCGAATGCCGGCAGGCGTTTCCCCCAACTCGCTCGGAGCTTATGATCCGAACGTCAGTGATTTTGGCAGAAATGCCAGATGGCCCGTGGGCATTCCACCCAACTGGAATGCCCGCGAGCCATCTGGACTATGTCTTCTACCTTGCCTCGGCGTGGGTGGCCAGGGCTCCTTGATCCCGTAAATGCAGATGGTTTACGTCATCAGGCGGTCCTCGTTGATTTCGGCGGTAGCCTGTTCAACTTCATCTACCAACAGTGAACTACACATAGATCACACTGTGCAACAGGCATGCTAACAAGTAGTCAATATGATCAATCAGGCAAGGAATACCTCGTTATTATTCGCCATTTTGCCGTGAGATCTGAATCACAAATTTTGATCAGGGAATGCGGCTGGGACTATTGACCTTGACGTTGCGTCAACCATTAGCGTGGTAGCCATGAAGGATTCAACTAGCCACGAGCCGGCAGTTCACCACTCGATTGCGCACGTCTCAAAATCCGCTGGCATCAGCAGCCGTACCTTGCGGCACTACGACCAGATCGGCTTGCTGAAACCTGACTACGTGTCCGCCAACGGATACCGGTTCTACACCGACGGGCAGCTGGTCCGGCTCCAGCAGGTTCTCCTGCTCAAGCAGCTGGGCATCAAGCTGGAGACCATCGCTGAAATCCTGGACGAGCAACGAGATGAACTGGCCGCGCTGAGCACACATAAGGAACAGCTCCATAGGCAGCGTGCGGCGCTGGACCGGCAGATCGCTGCCTTGGAACACAGCATTTCAACACTAACGACGGGAGGAAACATGGAACCGGAAAAGAGCTTTGACGGCTTCAACGAGCAGTACAAGCAAGAGGTTGCCGAACGCTGGGGCGCCGACGCGTATGAAACATCGAATCGCTGGTGGCGTTCCAAAACCAGGGACCAGCAAAACGCATTCATGGAAGAGGTGAAGATGCTCAATCAGGATTGGATCATGGCGGGCAAGAATTCCGTCCCAGCAGACAGCTTCGAGGCCCAGGAATTAGCGGCTCGACATGTGCGCTGGCTCCAGAGCGCCAAGGGCACCCCGCTGGATTCCGGCGATCCGGCACAGCACAAGGCATATATCTGCAATCTCGGCGAGATGTATGTCGCTGATCCGCGGTTTGCAAAGAACTACGGCGGATACGCGGAGCTGGTTCGCGACGCATTGCGGATCTTTGCAGAACGAGCTATCGAGCTGGACTAGGCTGTGGCTGTTCCCGATGGGCTCGGGAACAGCCAAGGTCAGCGCATTCAGCTCTGGGATTCGTTCGCGATATCGTCGCGGGCCTGCGCATAGCGTTCTTGGATATAGTTCTCCAGTGCAACGCGTTCCACGCGCCACATGCCCCGCCCGCCAATTTGGATGGCCGGCAGCTCGCCGCTTTTCACCAAAGCGCGGACCTGGGGCAGCTTCACATTCAGTTCCTCTGCCACGTCTTCCAACCGCAAAAACCTCATATCAACAGGTTACTGTGATTAGCGCCCATTTGATCTCAGCCTGGTTATTTTGTGGATAAAAGATGGCTTTTCGCCCGAGCATTCGCCCTGTTGACCCCAGTAGCCGACTTGCACGCAATAATATCGGCCAATCCGCGCAACACATTTGGGATTCACTGGTCATATTGACTAAAATCTAGGTTGGTACTTATGCACGCGCAACACAACCTGTCTCAGGAGACCACCACATGAATTCGGATACGTATCAGCTCGATGAAACCGACCGGCGTATCCTTCTGGCACTCGATGCGGATCCGCGTGTGCCGATCATGATGCTGGCGCAGCAGCTGGGCCTGGCCCGCGGCACCGTGCAGACCCGTTTGGAACGTTTGGCCCATTCAGGTGCGCTGCGCCCGAACACCGCGCGAATCCTTCCTGCGTCCATGGGCCGTGGCGTCAGCGCGTTCGTTAGCGCTGAATTGAACCAGGCCAGCTTGAATGACGCCATCGCCGCACTGCGCCAGATTCCCGAGGTTCTGGAATGCGTCGCGCCGGCGGGAGACACGGACTTGTTGATTCGCGTGGCCGCAACTGAACCGGATGACCTGTACCGGGTCAGTGAAGAGATCCGCCTCTGCCCGGGCATAACCCGCACTTCCACCTCGATGATCCTGCGCGATGTCATCCCATTCCGCACCACCGAGCTGCTCAAGAAGCTGAGCCAGGACTAGCTCCAAGCACG
Organism: Glutamicibacter sp. AGC84; assembly: GCF_053543575.1. NCBI lineage: Bacteria > Bacillati > Actinomycetota > Actinomycetes > Micrococcales > Micrococcaceae > Glutamicibacter > Glutamicibacter sp. AGC84. The sequence goes on along the minus strand of NZ_JBLVOC010000015.1, from coordinate 422,340 downwards.
TTGGAGTCCAATGCGTAAACGCCGTTGCCGGCACCGCAAGGTGGCCGACAACGGCGTTTGGCATTATGGCCTGTTTGGAACTTCTTCGAGAATGGCAGCGGGCAGATACTTGGTCGAGCGGTACACCTGCATCATGGACAGCAGGCAGAGCACGGCAAGCAGGCCAATGAATAGAGCAGGATGAGCGACCGTGCGCCACAGTGCAAAGAATGTCGGGAAACTGAAACCGATGAAACAGCACATGTAGAACCGGCCGGTCAATTTGCCGACATCGGCGCCGCCGGCAAGATCCAGTACCTGGCTTAGCCCGGCAACCAGCAAAATGCCATTGGCCGAACCGGCTATGGCGAATGCGATAATTCCCAAGAATTCTGAACCGCTCAGCGACACTGCGATCATCATGAGCAGTGCAGCCAGCGAGGTAGCCAGTCCGGCCATGAGCAGCCTGATCTTGCCCAAGTCATTGAATCTCTTGACGAACGGCTGGATCAATGTGCCCATGCCCATGGTGACCGCCACTGCCAAGGTGGTGTAGAACAGGCTGGATTCACCGGCTCCGTTGCTCAGCGCCGGAACCACGGCAAACCCTGTTGCCGCCATGCCAAAGACCCATGGGGCTGCGGGCAAGACGATGCGATAGAACCGCTGGAGGTTTGCCGGAGTCGTCACGTCGGCCTCCAGGTGATGCCCTGCCCGATCAGTGACTCGGTCTTCTCGGGCGAAGAACATCAGCAGCAACCAGGAAAGCGCCGCGGCGGCATGGACGATGTATGCCAGTTCCGGGCTGCCGCTGGTCCCGACAATTGCCCCTGAAATGACCGGTCCCAGCGCGAAGCCCAAGGACGTGCACAGCGCGGCACGAGTCGCGCCGGCAGCTCCCGGGCTAAGCAGCTTCACCCAGCTGGTGATGGCAACCATGGCCAGGCCCATGCCCAAGCCGGTCAGGATGCGTCCCGCATAGAGACCGGACTCGTGAACCGATCCGAAGATGAGCCCGAGAGATCCCAGAATGGAGCAGGCCAGGGCAAGCAGCGAAAATGGCTTGCGCCCGAACTTGTCCGCCAGCGGTCCGCCGAAAGCCAACGCCGGGATCATGCCCGCCAGGTAGCTGCCCATGACCAGCATGGCCTCGAACTCACTGAGCTCGCGGAATTGCTGGTACCAATTGATCAGCGATACGTATTGGTTGGCACACCAACCAGTGAGCACAAGGCATACGCCCGGAAGCCACCACGGAGTTGCCTTTCGTGTGGTGATGCGAACAGTAATTTCTACCGCTCCAGCTCGTGGAACAGTTCACGGACGCGATCAGCAATTTCATCGCGGATCATGTTCATTCGTTCGGCACCGGTGATGCCGTCTTCACTGGGTTCGTAGGTGACCCAGCGTTCGGTCTTGATGGACGGATCGAATTGCGGATTCGCATCGGAGCCAAGGATTACCACGCGGTCAACTTGCTCGACGACGCGAGGGTCGATGGCCTTGGGCGTGCCCTGCGACATGTCCGCGCCGGCCTGCGAGAGCGATTCAACCGCTTCGTGGTTGATGCCTGAACCTGGGTTGGTTCCAGCCGAGTAGCTGGTAACTTTCCCTTCAGAAATGTAGTCCATCAATGCGGCCGCCATTTGCGATTTGCCTGCATTGCGGGAGCAGATGAAAAGTACCGAGTTAGCCATGAACCTATTGAACCATTTGCGCGCCGGTTAGGGGCCTTTGGACGAGAAGGTTGCGAAGCAGGCAAAGACCTGCCTTTGGCGAAAGCAAACAGCACTCCCGCTATAGCTAAAAGTGGCGGATTTGGCTACGGTTGGAAATACTCAGCCCAAGGCAATAGGAGAAAACGATGCTTGCTCTACATAAGAAGATGATTGTATCCGGCGTCGTCATCGTATTGGCAGGCGTTCTCATCAGCAGCATCTTGCCAGTCCTGGCGATGTGGAGCTTCGAATCCGGTTTTGGAAGCAGCCCTTTGGGCAGCGCGCCGCTGGCTTTCCTTAATTCATTGATCCAAAGCGCGCTCATCCCCTTCGGCGCCGTGCTGGCCGCCATCGGCGTGGCCAAGCACATGACCCGGACCGAGGCCGCCGACTAGCGGCAAGATAGCTCCTGCGGCGCTGCACCGAACCCGAAGGACCACCCGCGATGCGTTCGCGAGTGGTCCTTCTGGTTCATTGCCCCGGTTCTACTTCAGCAGCTTGTAAGTCTTGATGGTTTCTCCCTTGAAGAACGCCGGGCGGCGTACCCGCATCCACAGCATGATGCCAACGCCTAGCAGCAGCACGCCGACCCCGAGGATGAACACCATGCCCACTCCCCCGATATTGGAGCCCGAACCGTAGTCCGGATTCATGGATTCGATGGCGGTGGCAAAGAACATCACCAGCAAGACGACGCCACCTGCCAATGGCGCCAAGAACTTGCAGAAGAAGTTCCTGGCATTGGAGAACAGTTCCCCGCGGAAGTACCAGACGCAGGCCAAGGCCGTCAGCCCGTAGTAGAAGCAGATCATCAGGCCCAGCGCCGTGATCGTGTCCCACAATGCGTTCTCCGAGAGCAGCCTGGTGACCACGTAGAACACGGCAGCGGCAGCAGCGGAGGCGAAAGTCGCCACCGACGGGGACATGAAGCGCGCGGAGATCTTCGCGAAGCTGGAGGGCAGCGCCTTGTAGTAGCCCATGGCCAGCAAGGTGCGTGCCGGCGAAACCATGGTGGATTGCAGCGAGGCCGCGGAGGAGGACAAGATGGCCAAGGACATCAGCATCGCCAGCGGGCCCATGACCGGACCGGAAAGCACCGCGAAAATTGATTCCTGGTTCTCCGGGTTGCCTGCGCCCAGGCCCGTGGTGCCCACCCCGGCCCAGTAGATCACCCCGAGGGATACGGCCAGGTACAACGCGATGATCACCAGCACCGTCCAGGTGGCGCCGCGTCCGGGGACCTTCTTCGGATCGGTGGTTTCCTCGTTCATGGTCAGGGTGACATCCCAGCCCCAGAAAACGAAGATGGACAGCGAGATGCCCGCGGCGAAGGCCGAGAAGGTATCGATGCCGGCCGGATTGAACATCTGCCAGGTGATGGGTGTCGGATCATTGGGCTGGCTGGAGGTCAGGGCCATGACCGCGAAGAGCAGCAGCACCGCCACCTGGAACCCGACCAGCACGTACTGGAAGACCTTCGTGGCGTTCATGCCCCGGTAGGAGATCCAGGCGGCCACCGCAATGAACACCAGCGTGGTGGGGATGTTGACCCACAGGTTGCCGGTCAGCTCCGCAATCCACGGCTGGCCGGTGAGCTGGGCAATCAGGATATAGAAGAAGTCCACGGCCACTGCCGCCAGGTTGGAGAGCACAATCACCGTCGCGGCGATCAGGCCCCAGCCTCCCATCCAGCCGATCATCGGGCCGAAGGCACGCGTCGCCCAGGTGAAGGAGGTGCCCGAATCGGGCATGGCGCTGTTCAGCTCGCGGTAGCCCAAGGCCACCAGCAGCATCGGCAGGAATCCGGCCAGCAGGATCGCAGGCAGGCTGGTGCCGACTTCGGCCACCGTGGCGCCGAGGCCTGCGGTGAGGGTGTAGGCCGGGGCGATGCAGGAGATGCCGATAACGACAAGCCCCAGAACGCCAACGGTGCCCTTGGACAGTCCTTTTTCGTGCAGTCCGCTCTCGGAGCGTGCAGGCGGCGATGCCTGCCTCAGGTCGTGCGACATGGTGGTTACCTTAAACAATTAGCGAGGTGTGAGTGCGTCGGCCAGAAGTACCGAGCCACCTTCCGTCAGGGGTCAGATGGGCACCGTCCGCGTGCTTCGCGACGGCAAGTGCCCGGGGAACAAGGATCGTGCAGGAATGATGCGCTGCCTTCTAGCTGGCAGCCTCGGGGGTCGGGACGACGCCCATCGGGACGTTGAGCTGGCCCAGGATCCGCTGGGCCTTGGGGCCGATGAACAATCGGCGCGGGGCGGCCAGCCGGGCCGATCCCAGCAGTGCCAGGTCCCCGTCCTGCCAGGACAGCTGGGCGGCCGCTTCGTCCAGGCCGCGCCCGGAGACCACCTCGACTACCGCCTCCAGGCCCAGGGAACCGGTCAGTTCCTGCAGGTAGCTGCGGGTTTGGGCCAGATGGTCATCCAGCTCCAGCCGGGGGTCGGCCAGATCCATATGGGAGACCAGCGTGGCCACGCGCAGCGGCAGTCCGCAGGCGGCGGCGATCCGCGCCGAGAGGCCGATGACTTCCCGTGCCCCCGGGCGGTCCCCCACGAATGCGGTCAGCCTGGTGATCTTCCCGCCGGCTGCGCGCAACGTGGCCAGGGAGGCCGGCGAGGACATGAACACGGCCATCGGCGAGGAATGCAGCAGCGCATTGGCGATCGCCCCGGGGCTGAAGAATCCGGCTCGGTGGCGCTTGCGGCCGCCCAGCACGATCCCGTGGGCCCCGAATTCCTCGCCCAGGGCGATGAGCCCCTCGGCCACCGAGGGCACGGAACGGGCTACCACCGAGGTGGCGATTCCTTCCGGCACCAGGGCCAGGGCCTGCGCCGCCCAGCGGTCCACCTGGTCGGAAAGGATGGAGGAGAACCCATGGTCCCCGCCGGGGTAGACCGCGTTGAACGGGGTGGCGGCAGGCAGCACGATGGCGATCCGCAAGGACGCGTCGCGGGTACCGGCCACCAGGGCGCTGGCCAGTTCGATGGCTTCGGCACCGCGCTGGTCCGCGGTGTAACCTACGAGCAATTTCATGGTCTAGGCACTGGCCTTTTCCTTGGACGGGGTCAGCGTGGCAACGCCATCGTAGCTCTGGTCGTAGGCGGTGCCATCCAGTGCGGCGATGATGCGCGCGGCCGAGCGGCGGCCCATGCGCACCGCGCCGTCCACGTGCTGGAATCCTTCGCCGGCCAGATCCGAGGAGGAGAAGTAGATCGGTCCGACATTCTCGTTCTGCGACGGGCCGAAGCGGTGCAGCCCGCCCAGGTCGTAGCTGGTGGCGTAGGCGCCGCGGGTCCATTCCTCGGCGGCGAAGTCCGAGAGGTAGAAGACCTTGGGATCCAGTGCCTTCTCGCCCAGGTAGCCGGCCATGGCCTTGAGGATCACCGCGCGGCGCTGTTCCTCGTCCAGTTCCCACATGGCGTCGGCCTTCAGATCCGAGATGAAGCCGACCAGTGTGCCGGTTTCCTCCCCGGCATAGGTGTTGTCGTAGAGCTCCTGGACCAGGCTGCTCGGGCCGAAGCAGGTGCCCGACAGGCCCTCTTCGCGCCAGAACGGGGTGTCGTAGACGGCGTGGACCTTGATGACCAGGCCCATGGACTGGTGCTGGTGGGTGATCTGCTGCTTGCGCGGCAGCGCCGGGACGTAGGAAATGCGCGAGTACAGGTTCGGCGGTACCGCCAGCACGGCCTTCTTCGCCGAGACGGTCACGGTGCTCCCGTGGGCCACCACCCCGCCATCGAACCATTCGAGCTTGAGCACGGGGTTGTCCAGGAAGACGGTCTGCTGGCCCAGCTTCTCGGCCAGCGTCTTGGATACGCCCTGCATGGTGCCCACGATGCGCCGGTCCAGGATGAAGTCCTCGTCCACCAGGTTGTCGAAGGAGCCGGCCGAGGACGCCATGAGCACCGCCTGCAGCGCGGAGAAGGTGTGCGCCGGCTTGGTCAGCATGCCCCCGGCAATGAACAGGCCCACGTTGTTGCAGGCCAGCTCGTCGGCACAGTGCTGGCGCAGGAAGTGGTGGAAGGAGATCTGGTCCAGCTCCTGGGCCTGAGGGTGCTCCCACGGCTTGTCCGGGTCCATTTCGGCGGCCAGCTGGTTCATGAGTTCTACCAGCTTGTCCATTTCGGCCACGGTGCTGGCGGCCACCGGGAAGTCCTCGCCCTCATAGGCGATCCGCTCGCCTTCCCCGGTGAGGTAGACGCTCTTGCCCGCCTTGTAGCGTTCGAAGGTCTCGATGCCAAGTTCATTGATCAGCGAGTAGAGGCCGGTCTGGTCGGGGCTGATCCACTGGCCGCCGATCTCGATGGTCGCGCCGTCCATGACGTCGGTCCAGGTGCGCCCGCCGACGCGGTCGCGGGCTTCGAGCACCGCGACGGACTTGCCGGCCTTGCTCAGCTCATAGGCTGCTGTCAGTCCCGATGGCCCTGCACCGATGACGACGACGTCGCGTTCCAGATGTTGCATGATCGACTCCCTTGCACATTTAAATGAATAAGGTTCATTTACCTGTCATATAGCATAGGGTACGAAGATCCAGTTGTGAAGCACCCCACGTCAGGAAGAGGTCCGCATGAGTGAAACGGAAGCCAGGCGAGCCGGGCGCCCGCGCAAGGCGGTGCTGAATCGGGAGCGCATTACCGAGCACGCGCTGGAACTTGTTTCCGGGGACGGCTACGAGTCCCTGACCATGCAGCGGCTGGCAAAATCCCTGGGCGTCTCTCCATCGGCCCTCTACAACCACGTCGATTCCAAGCACGACCTCCTGCAGTGGATCCAGGAACTGGTCATGGCCGATATAGACACCTCGGTATTCGACCAAGCCGATACCAAGCAGGCTTTGCTTCAATGGGCTACGAGCTACCGGAACGTCTTCGCGCGGCACATTCCCCTGATTCCGGTCATCGCGGTACTGCCCGTCTCCGATTCGCCGCGCACCTTGGGAATGTACGAGCGCGTTGCCGAAGCGCTGGCAGACTTCGGCATGGCAGAGAACGAGATTGTTCCGACGATTGTCGCACTGGAATCATTCATCTTCGGCTCGGCCATGGATACGGCCGCTCCGCATGACATTTTCGACACCAGCAATCACCAGGATCTCACTCCGCATTTCACCCAGGCTGTGGCCGCGCAACGCCGATCAGAGCTTGATACCAGCGACGATTCGTTCCAGCGCGGGTTGTCGGCTCTCGTTGCCGGCTTGCTGGCGAACGGAAGCTGAGCATGGGCTATCCGGAGCAGCGGCCGCCGAAGAAGGGGCTTAGCGCCAAGCAATGGGCAGCTATTGCTCTGGTGATCCTCGCGGTGGTCTTCATGCTGCAGAACCTGGCCTTCGTCCGCGTTGAATTCTTCTTGATCCATTCCACGGCTCCGCTGTGGCTTGTCCTGCTCGTTACCCTGGCCGCGGGGTATGCCATCGGGTGGTTCTCCAGACGGCGAGGCTAGTCGTCGAGGATTGCCCACTCCCCTACCTGCTCGTTATCCGAGTCGTAGACATCTTCCTGGGCGCCGGCAACGATCGGATACATCGTGATGCTCGTCGACCAGTCGCGCAGAATCTTCTGCAGCTCCTCCAATGGCTTGAGCTGCATGTTCTCGGTATCGAAGTTAACTTCCAAAACAAAACGCATGGCCTGCTCCCGTCCTTCCCGTTGCCGCCATCCTATGCCCGCCGGGCAAGAAATACGAGACTTGCCGCAAGCCCGGCCTCGGAGTAAGCATCTGGTCCGGAAACAGGAAAACGGGATCCCGAGTTGCCTCGGAATCCCGTTTTCCTGGAAATGCTTGCGAGAGCTACTGGCTTGCGCCCATGTAGCTCAGCGACTGGAGAGCTTCATTGCCGCCGACCTTGTACAAAGCCAAGACCAGGCCGCCGAAGACGATGCCCATGATGGCAGAAAAGCCGAGCGAGATCTTGACCAGCGAACGAACTTCGCCGCGGCTGACCTCGGCTTCATCGTTGAGGTAGCGAGCCGCGCCCTGGGTGAAGCTGGCTGCCGGGGTCAATGCGGGAACCGGTGCCGTGAGCAGGTTCGAGGCCGTATCGGTGGCTCCACCGCGCAGATGGGCAACAGTGGTGCGGTTCTTCCGATCCTGGCGGAGCTTGACGATGTTGGCGCCGTGGCGTGCCAAGAGGATGTCTTCACCGAGTGGGATCGAGGCCATTGTTGTTGCTCCTAAAGAATTAACGCTGCTGCATTTCCAGTCATATCCATCATTTCCGACCATTTATCTATTGAGAAGTGGTTTGTTCAGAACCCCACATGCCCCTGTGATGCAATCCGCATGATTCAGGGGTTAAATCGGCTTTTCTGGTGACCGGGGACATAGTTTCCCGGAATTGCGCGAGGTTAATTACCTGCCTGCATTCCGCTGGCACTTGCCGTTTATTCCCGACGCCATTTCCCGGTTCATCAGCTTTGGATAAAGACGGGGCCAGCGGCCGCCCAAGGGCCCTTGACGCGGCTGAGCCCCAGTCCGGAAATGGACTGGGGCTCAGCATCGTCAGCGCATGGGTGCAAACCCTATGCGGTCTTCAGGTCCTGCCCATCCTGCTTGCGCTGGCGCTTTGCCGCGCGGATCTGCAGTACCAGATCGTGGTTCGACAGGTCTTCCGGCGAGGCAACGCCGCGCTTCCGGGCCTTGGCAACCAGGGCCTGGCGGATTTCTGCCTGGTGGGTGCGCTTGTACCGGATCACCAGCACAACGGTTGCGATGGCCAGAACAATCAAGGTCACCAGTGCGGTGACAACAGTTGCGTCAAAATGCATTATCTTCTCGACCTCCCCATTCTTTCAGTCGCAGCTGCGGTGGGGTCCGTTGCTTGTCTGGAGAACCGATCCCCAGCTGCCAACGGGCCGCAGCCATGCCAAGAGAAGAACATCAAGTTTAGCATGTTTCTTCGACCAACGCAGGGCTGCGGGTTGTTCCTGCGAACATGGGCGAGATGGAAATCGGTCAAGAATGGGGCCTAGTACTCTCCGCTGCCGTGGCCGTGTTCGAATACCAGGGAGGTTTGGGTGGTGGCCACGGCCGGATTGGCCGAGAGGTTATCGAGCACGAACTGGCGCACATCCGAAGAATTGCGCACCGCTACGTGCAGGACGAAGTCGTCAGCGCCGCCCAGGAAGAACAGCTGTCGCACCCCCGGTTTGCTGCGCATGTCAGTAGCGAAGTTCGACATCAGGTGACGGGCTCCGGGACGGATTTTCACGAAGATCAGCGCTTCGAGCTCCCGGCCCAGAACCTGCGGATCCACTTCGATGGTGAAGCGCGAAATCACTCCCGAATCGCGCAAGGCATTCAACCGCGCCAGGCAGGTGGACGGTGCTATGCCCAGCTCCTCTGCCAGGGAGTTGTTGGTCCGCCGGGAGTTCTTCGTCAGCAACGCCAGCAGTTTGCGGTCTATGCCATCAAGCTGCGTTGCACGGCTCTCCCGCCCGGATTCGTTCATCGACATTCAGCCGCACCTGCTCCTCATTATCGCGGTTCGCTGGATTCATCATACGGCCCGGTTGGCGTCCCCTTGGCGTTTTTCCGCCACCAGTTCCCGGTGCCGCACCGTTTCCGTTCCGCTCGGTGCGCGACGCTGGGGAATGCTTCGTCCAGGACCTACGGAACGCTCTTGATCTGGCGTACCAGCACGGCGCCGAGGAGGCTGATCACCACAGAGCACAGGAACAGGGTCGGGTAGCCGCCGAACCAGCTCACCGCCAGCCAGGCGATCAGCGGGGCGACCACCTGCGGCAGCGAGTTGGCAATGTTGATCATGCCCAGGTCCTTGCCGCGCGAATCGGCGTTCGGCAATACCTGGGTCAGCAGCGCAAAGTCCACCGCCAGGTAGGCGCCGAAGCCAATGCCCAGGAGCACTGCGGCGACAATGGCGGTGGCGAAGGACGTTGCCGTCGCCAGCACGCCGGCCGCGGCGGCAACGATGACCGAAGAGATGATGACGTACTTCTTGCGCTTGCCGTCCTTGTCCGAGAGCTTGCCGGAGATCACCGAAGAGAAGATCACGCAGAAGGCGTAGATCGCGGTCAGCACCAGCACTCCCTGGGCCGGTTCTGGATGCTTGATGGCATCTTGCAGGAAGAACAGCAGGTAGACCAGGCACAGCTGGCAACCGAGATACAGCAAGAAGCGGGTCAGCCAGGCCCATCCGAAGTCGGCATGCTTGACCGGGTTGATCCAGAAGCTGCGCACGAATTCCAGCGGCTTGACAGGCTCCAGTGCTCCCTTGGGCAGCGGAACATCCTGGCGCATCAGCACGAACGGAATGGAGCAAATGGCCACGGCGGTAGCGACGATGGCGTAGCCGAAGACCAGATTGCTCGCAGCGACCATGCCGATCACGGCACCGATCAGCGAACCGCAGGTTTGGCCCAAGGCCACCAGCCCGCCAACCATGCCGCGCTGCTCTACCGGCACCTTGTCCGGGATGGCCGCGAAGATCGCAGCCAGCGCGGCGTTGCCGGCAGCTTGCATCAGCGCCCAGCCGATGACCAGCGTGCTCACGGTTTGCGAGGTCGACATCAGCAGCAGGGCCAGCGCAGCGCAGATAGTTCCAAAGAACACCCACGGGATGCGGCGCCCGAATTTCGATGTGCTGCGGTCGCTGAGCGCGCCGAACAGCGGGTTGGCTACCAGCGAGACGGCCGCGCCGACGCCGGTGACCAGCGAGAGAATCGCGTTCTTCTGGCTGGCATCCAGTTGTTCGGCGTGCAATCCGAGCAGCACCTGGATCGGTGCGAAGAAGCCGACATTGATACCGATATGGACAATGACAACCGCAGCGATCCAGCCAGGGCCAACCCGTTTGGTGGGCGTCTGCAGGGCCGCGGGAACCTTCAGTGGTTCGGCTGCATTCATAAGTTTCTTACCGGCCTAACTCGCGCGGACCCGTCAGGGGGTCCTTCAATTGTTCAATGCTTGGGGTGGCTGATTTCGCAATGAGCCGTCTCACGGCCTTGGCCATCAGGCCGCCATCGATCATCGAGGCGGACACCAATGAGCCCTTGGCGTCGAGCCCGAAGACCGTCTGGATCTTGCCTCGCCGGTTCAGGCGCGTCACGGTGCTGGCGGCCTGGCTGAAGTCGCCCACGGTTTCCACGTGCATTTCGTGGCGGTCGCTCCAGAACCATGGCACCGAACGCTTCGGTGCGGCTGTGCCCATGATGGTTGCCGCCGCTTGGGCGGCATCTTCCATGGCAGCTTCCCAGTGCACCGCACGGGGCTGGTTTTCCTCCCGGGCGACGTCGCCGATAGCCAGCACCTGGGGGCAGCTGGCAGAACGCTGCTGCGCGTCGACCACGATCCCGTCGTCGACTTCCAGGCCCAGCTGCTCGGCGAGCGCAGTTTCGGGTTCGACGCCGATGGCTGCCACGATCAGCTCCGCATCATGGCGCTGGCCATTGGCCATTGCATAGTTGGGGCCGAGCTCGGTCACCGCACCGGTCAAGGTGGCAATGCCGTGGTTGGCATGATCCGCGTGCAGCTGTTCGGCAAGTTCTTGGCCCAGCACGTGGGCCAGAGGTGCGTCGGAGCTGGAAATCAAGGTGACTTGCGCCCCGGACATCCTGGCGGTGGACGCGAACTCGGCCCCTACCAGCCCCGCTCCGATGACAAGCACCCGCTGGCCGAACATCCCCGATTCCAGGACGTCGGATATGCGGGCGGCGTCAGCTGCGCTGTGCAGGCTGAGCGCATGGTGCCCACCGGGAACATCCAATGCCTTGGGCGTGGTGCCGGTAGCCAGCACAACCCAGTCGTCAGCGGATTGCGGCAGTTGCAGGCTTTGGACATCTTCCTGGATCAGGCCGACGCCATGGTGCTGGTACCAGGACACCGGTGCGAACGGTTCAACCTGCAGGGACTTGCTCAGCGGCGGACGATCATAGGGCAGGCCCTGGGCATCGCTGATCTTGATGGATCCGGCGTACTGCTGCTGCACCAGGTGCCGGGCCAGTGCATACCCCGCGACCCCGCCTCCGATGATGTGCACGGAAGGCATTTAGATTTCAAGCTCCAAGAAGCCGTCCACGACGTCCACCTTGTAGGTCCGGGCGTCCACGGTGGCTGGCATGCATTGCACCTTGCCGGTTTTCAGGTCGAAGGTCGAGGAGTGGATGGGGCATTCGATGCTGCAGTCTTCGAGCCAGCCGTCGGAAAGCGAAGCGACCTCGTGGGTGCATTCATCCTGCAGCGCGTAGAAGTTGCCGTCTTCGGCGTGGAAGATCGCGATGTCTTCGCTTGCGCCGCTGTCTTTGGCTTCAACCAGCAGCGATTCGCCTTCGGGGACAAGATCTACGGGACCGACTCGGAAACTCACGATGACTCCTTAATAATCACGACGTTCTCCACTAATCTTGTCACCTATTGATTGCCTGCGCCTATTTGATGGCCAGTTATCACCGCTGCCCACGTCTTATGGCTGGGCGCGAAAGCGCGATACGAGGCCTTGCAAGGCGTGGTCCGCTGGCAGGAGGGCCAATGCACGGGCTCCGTCCAGCCCATTTCCCGGCGAATCCTGGACTTGCGCGGCAGGGACCAGCAGGTGCAGCTCCCGCACGAAGCTGCTTCTGGCGAATTCGCCGGCGAGCACTCCCCCGATGGCTGCGACCGGAATCGCTCCGGCCTGTTGTTCCAGCCTCGCGCGGCGCAATGCCGTTGCTGCGGAGCTGGCCAGTTCTGCACCGGCGAGCGCGCAGATCCGCGCCGCCATTTCATCGGTCGCGGCCAACTGGGCAACCCTCTGCGCAAAGGAGGCGACGATGGCCACCCTGTCCGGCATCGCTTGCAAGTCAATATACGCTTCGGAGAGATCGGGCCAGCGCTTCGCGAGTTCCCCGGTCAGCGCGGTAGCTGGCCCGCGGCCGTCAAAGCCGCGCATGGCCGCGTTCATTGCCTTCTGGCCAATCCAATAGCCGCTGCCGGCATCACCCATGATGTGGCCCCATCCATCAACTCGGGCCACCGAGCAGGGGCCTACCGCCAAGGTGACGACACCGGTACCGGCTGCAACGACAGCGCCGTGGCGTTCTCCCAGCGCTCCGAGATAGCTGGTCACCGAATCGTGGGCCAGCGCAATATGGGAAATAGCGCTGGATCCGATGAGGTCGTAGAGCTGCCGTGCATCATGTTCGGCTTTCACCAGGCCTGTGGTGCCTACGCTCACGGTGCTGCACTCCCATCCGGCGGCAGCGGCAGCTTGGTTAATGGCGCGTGCCAGTTGGGGCAGGACGGGTTCATGGGTTTGCACACCGGGAAGCGCTAATTCTGCAGTTTCGCCATCCTGCTCGAATCTCAGCTTGATTCCGGTCTGCCCGCCGTCTACTGCCAAAAGTCCAGATGCCATTTTTCCATTCCTCTTGCACTTAGTTTTCAGGATACTTTGTGCTCCCCGCATTGGCCGCAGAGCTGGCGGGGTTCGACCTGCAATCCGCAGGTGCCGCAAACCGATCACCGGCAAGGTCGAGCCAGCAGCTTTGCGGCCCAGAACTGCGGGCACCGCGGTGTGGTTGCCTCTGGCAATGGATGGAAGAAAGCAGGAACCCAATGGCAATTCACCTCTCGGGGGATTCCAGCTGATTGGCAGCACCCTTCCGATAGGCCATGCTCTGGAAAGTTCAACGGCCGCTGGCGACTCGCATCCCGGTTACTGGTGCACTCGCGACTCGTCGCACGCAAATGGCTGGAGAGGCTTGCTTGGGCGCAGATCACGACCGAACAAGGTTATGAGGCATCTGGAAGCCCTGGTTCAAACCGCAGCCCTGTACGGCACGCGCCGTGGCGAATTCAAGGATTGCACCGCGCAGAGAGTTGAAGGAGGAGCAGAATGAACTTTCCCTCGAACGCGCAAAGGCCGTTGCAATCCCCGGGATCCAGGGATTGCAACGACCGCAAGAACGATGGTTGATTCTCGTTCAGCTATTGGGCTACCGCAGTTTCGATTTCCTTGAAGGCATTCTGCGCCGCGTCGCTTACGCTCTGGCGCTCGAAGAACACTTCCATTTCATAACGGTAGAGGACATCCTGAACCGCACTGAACCCCATTGGCGGGATTGGTTCCGTGCTCTGAAGTTCGGGTTTCAAGCTCGTCACGAATTCTGCAGAAGAAGCTTCGATTGAATCCAATTTTGAGACGACTTGTTCCCGCACTTCGGTGTTCGAAGGTAACCCGCGGTCCATCTGGTTCAGCGCGCCAGCTTCTTGCGAATTCACCATGAAGTCAACAAATCTCTTGACCTCTTCCGGGTGTTCGGTGCGAGCATACCCCGACATCATCATTGACGACTTGTGCCAAAGACCATTGTCCTCAGCCTTGCCGGTGTGGCTTGGCAGTCGCAGCGGAACCAAGTCCGAACCAACCGCTGTGGAAAGGCCTCCCAACTGGTTGCTCCACCACATGCCGAAGGCTGCCACTCCCGTGCCTGTCATAGAACGGTCTGGACCTGCATTCTGGTTTTCCGCCAGGACCGAGGCCTTTGGATAAGAACCGTTATCCATCAAGTCCTTGTGGTGCTGGAAGTACTTGGCCAGATCGTCAGGCGAGAATCCGAGTGATCCATCCGAGCTCGTCAGATTCTTCTTGTCTTGACGCAACCAGGTCTGCAACCCGGCCGGTTCGTTCGGGGCTTCGGCTCCATATTTGCCGTCGAGCTTCTGGCTCACCGTCTCGGTGATCGTCCGGTAGTCATCCCACGTCCAGGTCTTGTCATCTGGAACTTCCAGGCCAGCTTCGGCTAAGACTTGTGGATTGGCGGTCAATGTGAAGGAATTGATTCCGGTGGTAATGCCGACAAGGCCGGCATCGGTTGTACCGTTTTGAACGGCAACGTCTTCGAACTTGGAAACATCTACGCCTTCGAGGTCCAGCAATGCGCCGCGGTCCGCGTATTCGCGAAGGTACTTGTCGTCCATCTGGATAATGTCCGGAGCATCGTTGGAGGCAACCTGTGTTGCGAGCTTGTCCCAGTAGCCGCTCCAGTCGGAGTACTCGCCTTGGACATCGATGTCCGGGTTGGCCGCTTCGAAAGCCTCAATAATTTCATTGGTTGCCTGGGCCCGCGAATCCGAGCCCCACCATGAGAAACGAAGCTGGATCTTCCCGTCCTCACCGTCGGCAGCGCTGCTACCGCCACAGCCAGTGAGGGCCAGAGCGGCTACCGCCACAACTGCAACTGATTTGCTTAGCCGCAGACCGAATTTCCGTCCAGTTTTTCTCGTGCATACCTGCTGAGTCATGAAAATCTTCCTTGGGTGGGGTGGTGATGCGAGGCCATCCTGCAAGCAACACCTGGTTTTTCATTGTGGAAAGCGCTTGCCAAACAATCTAGGTGTGATTGCGGTCACTGGTCAAGGGGTTTCGGGAATCAAGTCAGTTAGTTTTCGCATGGCACGATTCCCAATGAACATCACTACTGGCCGTCAGCCAGCTGCGTGGACTCGCGCAGGACCGGCACACCGGAAACCACAATCTTCCGCAGTTCGCCGTGGTTCAGCGCCATCTCACCAGCCCATTTTCCGATTTCTTCCAGAGGAAGTCGAGCAGTGCTGACCGTGGGCGTAATGTCGATAAGGGTCGGGATGTCATCGAATCCCACCACAGCGATATCTTCGGGAATACGCAAGCGGTTTTCGCGAATCGCCCGAATGGCACCCAGGGCCATGACATCCGAAACGCAGAATACGCACACCCGATGGACACCGCCTGCCGACTTCTGCTGCTTGAGGTAGTCGCTCATTGCAACATAGGCCCCCTCGCGCGAGAAGGGACCGCTGATAACTTCCTCTGCATCCAGGCCACTGCGCTTCAGCTTCTCCAGGAACCCGTTGGAACGGTCCCTCGATGTCAGCAGATTCGCTTCCCCTGCCAATACGACAAACCTGCGGTGGCCGGCACTGATCAGCTCGGCCGCCAGATGCTCGGCAGTTACTTCGTTGTCGATTTGTATGCCACCCATATCGGTCATAGGCTGGCCGATAATCATGACCTGGCCACCGTTTTCCTGATAATTCTCGATCAGTTTCAGCAACTGCCCATTCTCGCCCAAACTGCGCGATCCCGACAGGATGATAGCGTCCGTCCGTTGCGACATGAATGCCTGAACGGCTTCGATTTCCCGCTCGGGATCGTACTCCGTGCTGGCCAAAAGCAGCTGGACACCGCTATCACCAAGAGAGCGCTGCACTCCCCGGGCGATGGTAGAGAAGTAGGGGTCGGCTATGTCCCTGACCACCAAGCCGATCAGCTTCGTGGTGGATCTGGCAAGCGCTTGCGCTTGGGCATTGGGGAAGTAACCGAGCTTTTCAGCCGCAGCACGCACTTTATCCGAGATTTCCACAGCCGGCTTGCGTGCTGACCCATTGAGCACTCGCGAAGCGGTCGCCAGGGAAACCCCGGCTTCATTAGCCACATCAGTTAGTCGAACAGCCATCTGAAATCCTTATCATTCTCTGCAACCTGGCACAAGCTTATCTTTCGCGAACGTGATGGTTGACACTCCAATTACACCTCACTATCGTGGAAAGCGCATTCCCATTCTATTCCCTTACGCATTCCCCGTTTCGAGGAGACCCCAGTGACAGAAACAAAAGTTCTACGCATCGCCATGAACGGCATCACCGGCCGCATGGGATACCGCCAGCACTTGCTGCGTTCAATCCTTCCTATCCGAGACCAGGGAGGAATCACTCTCGGGGACGGTTCGAAGCTGACCGTTGAACCGATCCTCGTTGGACGTAACGAAGCGAAGCTGCGCGAACTTGCGCAGAAGCACCAGGTTGAGCACTACAGCACCGATCTTGACTCCCTGATTGATGACCCGAGTGTCGACATCATTTTCGACGCGTCCATGACTTCCTTGCGTTACGAAACGCTGTCGAAAGCCATCGGGGCAGGCAAGCATATCTTCACCGAGAAACCGACCGCTGAAACCCTCGAAGAGGCCGTTGATCTCGCCCGCCAGGCACAGGCCAAGGGAATTACCGCCGGCGTCGTGCACGACAAGCTCTACTTGCCCGGCCTGGTGAAGTTACGCCGCTTGGTCGACGAAGGCTTCTTCGGACGCATTCTCTCAATGCGCGGCGAGTTCGGCTACTGGGTATTCGAGGGAGACATCCAGGAAGCGCAGCGGCCTTCCTGGAACTACCGTCTTGCGGATGGCGGATCGATGACCACCGACATGTACTGCCACTGGAACTACGTCCTTGAAGGAATCATCGGCAAGGTCAAGTCGGTCACCTCGACCACGGCAACCCACATCCCTACCCGCTGGGACGAACGAGGCGAAGCCTACGAAGCCACCGCAGATGATGCGGCCTACGGCATCTTCGAACTCGAAACTCCTTCCGGCGATGCAGTAATTGCGCAGATCAACTCCTCGTGGGCAGTGCGCGTCTACCGCGATGAACTGGTGGAATTCCAGATCGACGGCACCCACGGTTCCGCCGTCGCGGGATTGAACAAGTGCGTTGCCCAGCAACGCGCCCACACTCCGAAGCCTGTTTGGAACCCCGATTTGCCAGTCACTGAGTCGTTCCGCGACCAGTGGATGGAAGTTCCCGCCAATGCCGACCTGGATAACGGCTTCAAGCTGCAGTGGGAAGATTTCTTGGCCGACGTCGTAGCGGGACGCGAACACCAGTATGGCTTGCTTTCGGCAGCTCGCGGTGTCCAGCTGGCGGCTTTGGGATTGCAGTCAGCCGCCGAACGACGCACCCTCGATATCCCGGAGATCACGCTATGAGCTACGCATCCTTGCCCGAATTGACACTCATTGACGAAAACGGGCAGAACTTTTCCTATCGGTTGAAAGGCCCCGGAGAATTCCAGCGGCCGTCTGCCCCGCTTTCCTCGCGCAAGTCCTATGCTGCAGCCCATGTCATCCCCCTCATGGGAGCAGACAATACGCCTGGCGCACCGGCAAGCATCGATTGGGATGCGACGCTGGCCTACCGGCACGAGCTATGGTCCTACGGGCTGGGTGTCGCCGATGCGATGGATACGGCGCAGCGAGGCATGGGGCTGGACTACGCGGCTACCTGCGAGTTGATCAGGCGATCGGCGATCGAAGCGGCCGGGGTTCTCCAGAAGAACAGCTACCCGGCCTTGGCTGGGCTCACCGTCAGGGATATTCTCGCCTGCGGTGTCGGCACGGACCAGCTGTCGGCAGACACTGTCCAGCCGGGCCAGCTGGCTGAAGTCACCAACGCTTATTTGGAGATGCTGCGCCTTGTTGAAGGTTCAGGTTCGAAGGCGATCTTGATGTGCTCCCGGGCCCTGGTCAAGGCTGCGCGCACCTCGCAGGATTATCTGGACGTGTATGCGACTTTGCTCGATGCTGCCAAGCAGCCAGTGATCCTGCATTGGCTTGGCGACATGTTCGATCCACAGTTGAGCGGCTACTGGGGAACACAGGATTTGGCAGAAGCCACCGGGGTTTTCCAGTCCATTCTGGAGCAGCACGCGTCGAAAATCGACGGCGTCAAAGTCTCTTTGCTCAATGCCGAGCATGAGAAGCAGCTTCGTGCCGCATTGCCAGCTGGAGTGCGCCTCTACACTGGCGACGATTTCAACTATCCCGAGCTGATTCACGGTGACGGGCAACTGCATTCCGATGCGTTGCTGGGAATTTTCGCCGCCATCTATCCCGCTGCGTCAACGGCCTTGCAGGCTTTCGATGCAGGCGACGCAGAACGCGGCCGGAAGATCCTGGACTCCACCAGAGAGCTGGGATTGCATATTTTCAGCGCCCCAACGTTCTACTACAAGACCGGGATTGCCTTCCTTTCGTGGCTCAATGGGCACCAAAGCGGTTTCCAGATGATCGGCGGGCTGCACGCCGGACGTTCCCTGCCGCATTTGGTGCGCACATTCGTTCTCGCTGATGGCGCTGGCCTGTTGCAAAACCCGGATCTGGCTGCTGAGCGAATGGAACAGCTCCTGGCAATTTCTGGAATCAAAACTACAACTTCGTCCCTGACAGGTGTGTCATGACATTCGAACTATCGCTTAATACCGGCACTACCCCGAATCTCAGCCTCCACGAAGCCGCCGAAGCTGCAGCGCAGGCGGGCCTGAGCCATATTGGTCCGTGGCGGCATTTGCTTGCCGAGGCCGGTGGCGCTGGGCCAGCAGCCCAGATCATCGCTGGGGCAGGGCTCAAAGCCAGCACCTTGTGCCGTGGCGGCTTTCTCACTGCACCTTCGGCCGAAGCCCAAGCTGCCGCGCTGGCATCGAACCGGCAGGCCATCGAGGAAGCTGCCGTCATCGGCGCCAATGAATTGATCATGGTCGTGGGCGGCTTGCCGTCGGCCGCGCATATTCTGGGCGGCACCGGGGATCCAGCAGACAAGAACATTGTCGCGGCTCGCGATCGCGTCGCGCGCGGCTTGGAAGAGCTGGTTCCCATCGCCCTGGAACACGGCGTTCGGCTGGTGCTAGAACCGTTGCATCCAATGTATGCCGCCGACCGAGCGGTGCTTTCCACACTCGGACAGGCCCTGGACTTGGCCAGTCCTTATCCAACCAAGGCCGTAGGCGTTGTTGTTGACACCTTCCATGTGTTCTGGGATCCGCAATTGCAGCAGCAGATCCAGCGGGCAGGCCTTGAGCATCGCCTGGCCAGCTACCAGATCTGTGATTTCAATCTGCCGATTGCCAGCAATGCACTGCAATCCAGAGGCATGATGGGCGACGGCCATATCGATTTCTCGGCGATTTCCCGATGGGTGTCACAGGCCGGATACCGAGGTCCAGTTGAAGTCGAGATCTTCAATGACGAGATCAACCAGCAGGATTCCGCGCTGACCTTGGCAACCATGTCCCAGCGCTACGAAACTCTCGTACTGCCCCACCTTGAGCAAGCTGCGGGCGTTCAGCCGGCCAGCGCATTAAACTGATCTGAATTCGAATATCTCTGAAGGAACACGATGAATCAGCAAGCCACCGCAGCGGGATCTGGAACGACTAGTGCCCTGGCAGCGCCAACTGCTCCTGCGGTGGTGCTGATTGGTCTGAACGGATTCGGACGCCAGCATCTGGCAAATATCCATCGACTCGCAGCCGAGGAGAAAATCACGTTCCTTGCCGGCATCGATCCGGTCGATCCCGGGAAAGAGATTCGCGGCAAGGACACGCACGTGTTCGCCGACTTTGATGCTTTCCTCAGCTCCGGATTAACCCCGGACATCATCATTATTTCAACGCCGATCAGTACGCATGCCGACCTGGCGATGAGGGCCTTGCGTACGGGTGCAGATCTCTACCTCGAAAAACCGCCGACAGCGACCCTGGATCAGTATTCACGCCTGCTGCAAGCCGCGGCCGATGCTGGCGCCCACGTGCAGGTAGGGTTCCAGGCCCTTGGCTCGACAGCCTTGAAAACCATAGATGGGTTCTTCGCCGATAACGCAAAGAACTCTCCCATCGGGGCCCTTCGTGCGGTGGGTGCCAGTGGAAATTGGATCCGCACCACGGGCTACTATGAACGTTCGCCTTGGGCAGGACATCGGAAACTCGACGGCGTCGAGATTGCCGACGGTGTAGTGACCAATCCCCTGGCCCACGCGGTCGCCAGCGCCTTGCACATCGCCGGAGCGCGCAAAGCCCAGGATGTCGCCCATCTGGCCACCGAGCTGTATCACGCCCACAGCATCGAAGCAGACGATACCTCCGTGGTGCGCGTGCAAACGAGCACCGGAATCCCCGTCATTGCCGCGCTGACCGTTTGCGCCAGTGAACAGCAGGATCCATGGATCACCATCTATGGCACCGAAGGCACCGCAACCTTGTACTACACCCGTGATGAGCTGCTGGTTCGACCCAACCCGGACTTGGGGCTTCCAGAATCTTCTGAAGTTTTCGGACGAGTCAACCTTCTCGAGAACCTCGTCGAGGTGCGCAACGGCAGCGAAACCGAACTCTTGAGCTCTTTGGCGTCGGCCGGTGCTTTCATGCGCGTCCTCGAGCAGATACGGACCTCGGATACTCCAACTCAGATCGCGGAAGAGCAGGTTATCCCTGCAGGGGATGGAGCAGATTTCCACCCAGTGATACCGAACATCGAACGATTCATCGACCGGGCGGTGGCGGCGCAGTCCAGTTTCTCTTCGCTCGGAGCGCCTTGGGCCTTGCCAGCGAAAACCAGTGGCTCGTTGTCGCTGATCCATCCCGCAACGGGGAAGCAGCGCACCCTTGCGGAGTTGCGGACGGGAGAAGATATTTCCCGCACCAATTCACCGCGTCCTTTCTTGGATAACCTGAAGACTTTCAACGGAGTTGTGGTCAGTGAGCAGCAACCGCTTGACCACACCTGGCATCTAGGTGTCGGGGTTGCATTGCAAGATGTGAACGGGACCAATTTCTGGGGTGGGCGCACCTACACCCGCGACGCCTCACGCTACATATGGCGTGCGGACCATGGACATATCCGTACAGCGTCCAATGCGTTCGCCCGCAATGGCAGCGCTTTGGATTCGCAGCTTGAATGGGTCAGCCACGAACAGGAAATCCTGCTCGATGAGCACCGTTCAATTGAGCTCAATGCATTTGAGGACCACGAAAGCGCCATCACTGGCTGGAGCCTGGATTTCAGTTTCAGGCTCTCGGCGCGCGAACGCCAAGTGTCGCTTGGCTCTCCGGGTACCAACGGCCGTCACAACGGCGGCTACGGAGGTTTCTTCTGGCGTCTGCCGCCAATCGCTGATCCACAGATTTTTACCCCATCGGCTACCGGGGAATCGCAAGTCCACGGTGTGCACAGTCCATGGCTCGCCTTCAGTGCCACGTTCTCTTCGGACTCGGTGGGTTTGGCTGATCTTGCTGAAGGCCACGGGGATGCCACCATCATTTTCTGCAGTGAGCATGATGACCCATGGTTTGTTCGCAGTTCTGGATATCCGGGTGTCGGCAGTTCGCTGGCCTGGTCTACACCGGTTGTGCTGGACCCTCAGGAAGCGATAACCCGCCAAGTTCGAGTACTCGTGGTTGATGGGAGGGTCCCGGTGCAGACCGTGGCCCTGCTAGCCCGAAAATACGGTTCAGGTTCCAAGGAAGGCTGATTGTGCCCACCACCGCCACTCATGAATACGCAAAGAAGCATGCCCAACTGGTCGAGCTCATCAGAAGCCGCGATGGGCAGTATCTGCTTCTCTCAACCCCCGCTTCGCTTGCCTGGCTCTTGGGCGGTGCCCGCACGCACGTATCTCTTGCGGCACCACCCATTGCCAGGGTTCTGGTTCATGCCCAGGGGTGCGAGCTTGCCACGTCCGTGAGCGAAGCTGCACGGATCCAGCGAGAAGAGCTCGGCAACGTGGAACAAGTTTCGGTGCATGTCACCGCCTGGTACCAGGATCTCGACAATGTCCGAGAATGGTTTCCAGCGGCGAGCGGACAAAAGATCCTCAGCGAGCGGGAAATCGAGTCCGATTTGCGAGCTCTTCGCTCAGCACTCAATGAAACTGAGATTAATAGGTATCGCGCTCTTTGCCGCGACACGGCTGCGCTCATGACCCAAGTGCTGTCGGCCGCCCGTAGCGATGATTCCGAGTTCGACGTGGCAGCCAAGCTGACAGCTGGAGCCGTCGTCCAAGGAGGCGAAGTGCTCGTTGCCTTGGTCAGCGGCGATTCACGTGCCGCAGCCCGGCACCCCCTGCCCACCGCGGCCCCGCTCGGAGGCAAAGCCATGGCAGTGCTGTGCGTAAGACGTCATGGGCTCATTGCCAACATCACCAGGTGGGTGCGATTCGGTGCGCCGACGCCTCAGGAACTCTCTGGAGAAGACGACATCCTGGCTGTCGAGGCAGATATCCTTGCGGCAATTCGCCCTGGCGGCGTTCTCGGTGAATTATTGCCCGTCATCCAGGAATCCTACCCGGAGCATGGTTTCGATGCCGGGGAATGGTCGTTGCATCATCAAGGCGGCATTGCCGGCTACAACGGACGAGATCCCCGGCTCACCCCAGGAGCAACTGATCTCTTCCAGTTGAACCAGGCTTTTGCGTTCAATCCCAGTGCAGCACGCGATGGTCTGGCGTTCAAAGTTGAGGACACCATGCTGCTGACCGAGTCCGGGGATTTTGAGGTTCTCACCTTCGATCCGCTCTGGCCCTCAAACCTGGTTAACGGTTTGCCACGGCCAGCAGTACTTCAACGCTAAGCGCACCCTAAACAATTATTGGCTGGGAAATCCTTTTGAGGTTTCCCAGCCAATAATTTTATGTACCGATGCCTTTTATACGGTGGCCTTCAATTCCGAGCGCCAGCTGCGTTTCGGTTCCCAGCCAAGGACATCTCGCGCTTTCTGGATACTGAAGGCAGGGCTATCCGTGGTGAGTCCCGCTGCGACGTCCTCGAGCTCCGGATAAATCTCTGGGATCAGCTCTGCGAGCGGACGCGTTGCCATGGCATCCTTTGCACCAACGAAGAACACCGAGCCATTCTCTACGCGGTCAAACCGTTCAAGCAGTACCAGCAGGAAATCTGCCACGTCCCGCGCATCAACGTAATTGAATAGCGCAGGCGCTGACAAGCGAGGATCTTGTAGGCGCTCAGCAACAGTGTGTCCCTGCTGCGTTGGAGCGCCGGCCCACTCTTCCTCTGCGATCACATAGCAGGGCCTGAAGGAAGCGAACTTCACCGAACTTGCCGGTCCCATTTTCGCTGCGAACATGGCGGCAATCTGCTCGGCTACGAATTTGGAAAGCCCATAAGCATGCCATGGCTTGGGAACTTCGTTTTCATCAAGAGGCAGCTTCTCCGGCACCCATCCGCCCGGAGAACCATAGCCCATTATTGATGGGCTGGAGGCCAGCACGACCCTGGTAGCACCGGCCTCCACTGCCGCCGAGGTGACGTTATGGGCAATGGTCGCGTTCGTGTGCAGAAGCACCTCTTCCGGGGCCATGAAAGGAACAGCCATTGCCGCGAGGGACACCACCGCTTGCGGAGCAAGCTGCTCGAATAGCGCATGCGTAGCCTTCGCATCTATCAGATCGATGCAGTGATACTCCACGCCATCGAGAGGTTCTTCCGGAATCTGCCTGTCAAGAGAGATCACTTCATGCCCTGCGTGAGAAAACCCCGCGAGCACGGCACGGCCTAAACGCCCTGCTCCCCCGGTGATGACGACTTTTTCACCCATGGCTCCGTTTACACCTTGACCTTCGGTTGAAACGAAATGTCCACGCCCAGGCCAGCACTCCCGACGTCCACGAGCTGCCTGGTTTCCAGCGATTGATTTCCGCAAATCCCGACAGCAATGGCGCGCACACCGTCGATGAATCCGGCTTGCCGCGCATATCCATCCTCGTTGGCTCCGCGGAAGAGCTCTTCGAGCAGGAGCTTGTCGCCGCCACCATGCGATCCATTCGAGTTTTCGATCTGAATCTCCACTGCTTCTTCCCAATGCCGCTGCAAAAGCAATCTCTCGCCTTTCGACCTGGCATTGCCGCTCTGGCCATCATTGCTATATGAAGGATCCACCGGATGCCCGCCGGCCGCGGGCAGTACTGCTGCCCGTTCGACAACGTCCAGTTCCAGGCGTCCTTCCGTCCCGTTCACCGCAACCCGGTATCCTTCCCATGGGCTGTGCGCGTTCAGGGAATATGAAAGCACCGGTCCGTTTTGATACTCAGCAGTCAGGCTCAAATTGTCTTCGATGGTGATCTCGCCATTGAAGACTCCCTGGTCTCGGCGGTACCCATCAAAGTGTTCGTTCTCTAGATAGAGCTTTTCCAACCGCTCATCGCTGCGAAGATCCAAATCAAACGGATCCTTATCGCTTAGCCCGTGGGTACCGCGTTCGTTGGCTTGGCGGCCCCTGAACTCTGCGTTGTCGGGCCCGTAGAACTTCAGCCCTCCTGTTGCAAAGACCTTCTGCGGTGAATCGTCGAGCCACCAATTGACCAGATCGAAATGATGGCTGGACTTATGGATTAGCAAGCCGCCAGAGTTTTCCTTGAGTCGATGCCATCGGCGAAAGTAGTCTGCTCCGTGAACGGTATCCAGCATCCAGTTGAAGTCCACGGATGTGACTTGGCCGATTTTCCCATCGTCGATGGCCTTCTTCAGGGCTGTATTCCGAGGAGAATAACGGTAGTTAAACGTGACCACGATTTCATGGCCGCTTTCTTCCACCGCCCGAGCTATACGAGCGGTGCTCGGCGCATCAATTGTTAGTGGTTTCTCAACTATCACATCGGCGCCGGCATACAGAGCGGTGCAGATCAGCTCAGCATGCGTGTAGTCCGGGCTCGTGATGATTACCCGGTCAATGTGGCGTTCTCGAATGACTTTGGCCAAGTCTTGCGGGTCAAAGGACCCAACCTTCTCGCCGAAGGTCTGTTCAACTACGTCTTGGTAGTACTCGATTCGCCCCTGGTTGGTATCTGCCAATGCGACAAGTTCAGCGACGTCGCTATGTTCACCGAAGATAGCAGTCAGGTACATTTCGCATCGGTTCCCTGTGCCGATCAGTACGTAGCTGGTGCGTGATGAGCTTCCCATGCGGTTTCTCCTACGATAAGTTTCTGGCGCTTGTGTCTGGTATCGGTCGAGGCCACTGGCCTAGCGCTGTTGTCCTAGGCCAGTGGCATATTCCTGCTATTTGATACCAGTAGTTGCGATGCCCTTGACCAGGTATTTCTGCCCGAAGAGGAAGGCAAGGAATACAGGGACCAACGTGACGATCGACATTGCGAACAGTGCGCCCCAGTTGGATTCTCCGGTGGAGTCTATGAATGCGTTGAGCGCAACTTGCACGGTGTAATTACTCGGGTTGGTGAGGTAGATCAGTGAGGTAAAGAAGTCGCTCCAGGTCCAGATGAACGTGAAGATTGCCGTAGTTGCCAAGGCTGGAACCATAAGCGGCAGGATGATCTGCAGGAAGATCCGTGGATGGCCGGCGCCATCGATTCGGGCTGCTTCATCCATATCCTTAGGGATTCCTCGGATGAATTGGATCATCAGGAAGATGAAGAACCCGTCCGTGGCAAGCAGTTTCGGAACGATGATTGGCCAGAAGGTATTGACCCAGCCGATCTGAGAAAACATGATGTACTGCGGAACGATAATCACGTGGATCGGCAGCATGATGGTCATCAGCATCAGCGCGAACATAATCTTCTTGAACTTGAAGTCAAGCCTGGCAAATGCGTATGCCGCCATGGAGCAGGACACCAAGTTGCCAAGGATGCATCCCAAAACCAAAATCGCAGAGTTCATCAAGTACTTGCTGAAAGGTTCAGACAGCGCGTTCCAACCGCTGGGGTAGTTATTCCAGTCCACCTGGGAAATAACCAAACCGGCCTCGCGGAAGATCAGGTCGTTCGGGCGGAAGGAGCTAGCTACCATCCACAGCAATGGATAGATCATGACTCCGGCACCCAGGATCAGCAGCGCATGCTTTAGCAATGAGCGCATTGAAACCTTGAACTTCGGGCTCTTACCCTTTACGGTCTTGCCTCGTTCATCAGTACCGCCAACCGGCGGCTTTTTTCCGAGAAGTTCTTCCTCATCAAGCACGAGTTCTTGCGGTGACCCACCGCGTACTTGCGAATCTGGAAGTGAAGTTTGATTAGTCATCGTAAAACACCCAATACTTAGAAACGAAGAAGTTCACAGCGGTAAATGCACCAACTATGAGCACCAGGAGCCATGCCATGGCTGAGGCATAACCCATATCGAACTGTTTGAATCCTTGCTGGTACAGGTAGAGCGTGAAGAACATGGTGGAATCGGCAGGACCGCCCGATCCATTGGACACGATGAAAGCTTGAGTGAAGTTCTGGAAGGCCCCAATGATCTGCAGGACCAGGTTGAAGAAAATAATGGGGCTAATCATCGGCAACGTGATACTCAGGAACTGCCGCCATTTGCTCGCCCCATCAATGGAGGCTGCTTCGTAATACATCATGGGAACTTGACGCAGACCCGCAAGGAAGATCACCATCGGTGAGCCGAAGGTCCACACGTTGAGCAAGATCAGGCTTCCAAGTGACGTGTTTGGATCGGAGATCCATCCAATGCCTTGGATACCGACCAATTCCAAGAGCTGATTCACCAGGCCGGTGGTACCGAAAATCTGCTTCCACAGCACTGCGATTGCAACTGAGGAACCCAGCATGGAAGGCAGGTAGAAAATTGAGCGGTAAAAAGAGAGCCCGCGCATTCCCCGGTCAAGCAAGATTGCTACGGCGAGGGCCACTGCCAGCTGCAACGGAACACCGATCAAAACGTAGGTGAACGTGACCCGCAATGAATTATGCAGCCGCTGGTCGTCGAGCATCCGTTCAATGTTCTCAAACCCTGAAAAGGACGGAGCCTGCAAAAGGTTGTAGTCCGTAAACGCAAGATACAGCGACATGGCCATGGGCCCCAGGGTGATAAGGAATAACCCGATCGTCCACGGAATGAGGAAGATATGCGCTGCCTTGTTGTCCTTGGGAGGGACTTTGCGGCCATTGTTCTTGCTGAGGTTCTGCAGTTCGGCAATGGCGCTCATTGACCACTACCTCCTTTCGACGAAACGCGAAGGCAGCCCTTACGAATCGGGACCGACATGAGTGACTCCTTGCTAGAAGCGCTTGGTGAAGATGATTCGAAATCGACTTCAGGAATGCGCTTTCCAATCTCTATTCCTCAACGCTAAGCTAAACACCAACGTGAGGTCAACCACACTGGCGAGATCGGTTTGAGGAATCGCCTCGGAGCCACCGCTGGACGCCATCACACGGTGCGAACAGTCGCTGGATGCGTCCATATGAATAGGAGATCAGTAAAATGTCGCAGGCCAAAGACGGTTTAAGTGACACTATCGTGTCAATAGAGCTCTATTGGATATCACTGCCTTTTGATGCCGCGCGGCGAAGCCAGGAAGATTCCAATGCGGAATCAATCGATGCTTTCAATGCATCATCACGCACGTTGACCCAGATGGAATCATTAATGGTGAAGGTGCACACCGCGGATGGGTTCACCGGCTGGGGCGAAGCCTTCGGCCACAAATCCAATCCCGCGACATGGGCTGCCCTTGAACAGATCGTGGCCCCCTTTTTCTTGGGGCGTTCATCGGCCCTCGACGGGAGCATTGCCTCGGCCGAATATGCATTCCACGCCTTCGGACGCACCGGCCCCATTCACTTTGCACTATCCGCAGTGGACATCGCTCTTTGGGATATAGCGGCACGTCGCGCAGGACAGACGCTGCGGGAATTCATCAATATCGATTCCCGCCATGAAATCAATGCCTATGCGTCTTTGGTCCACTATGCCGAGGATCCGCAGGAGGTTGCTTTTCATCTTTCCAGGGCTTTGGAACACGGATTCAAGGCGTTCAAAATCCATGAGTCCTCGATTCCAGCCATCAAGGCCGCACGGCAGGCCGTGGGCTCCCACCCGCTGATGGTCGATGTCAATTGCAAGTGGCATCATCCAGCCGAAGCAGGGTCGTCGATTGCTGCCATGGCGGACCTGGAGCTGCTGTGGATCGAAGAACCGATCTTCCCGCCAGATGATTCGCAATCACTAGCCGCCCTCAATGCTCGTTTCGGCAACGTCTCCGGTGGAGAAAACCATTCAGGGGTCCAGGGGCTGACCTCGGATATGGAACTCGGCGCCCTGCAGTTTGCCCAGCCGAGCGTCGGAAAGATTGGCGGACTCAGCGCCATGCTCAAAATTCGCGAGGCGGGTCAACGGCTTAATGTCCATGTGGTGCCGCACTGCTTCTACTACGGTCCGGCCCTCCTGGCCACCGCGCAGCTGATCGCCGCAGACCAAGAAGTCCAGCTTGCCAACGGGTCGCTCCGTCCGGAATTGGAAATCCCCTTCCTCGGTTGGGAAACCCAGCTCCACCCTTGGCATGCGCCGCATCAGGGGAAACTCACCAACGAGGGTACGATCCGCCTGCCAACGGAAGCCGGGCTCGGTTTCACTCCGGATCCAGTCGTTCTTGAAAACCATGCCCTCAAGCATCTGGTCTTGACCACTGCGCCTTGCGAAGGATAAATGATCCGGCAAGGCAATAGCCGCTTCAGGCATTGCGGACAGCCCGCGATTGCCTGGAGCCCCGCCGTCCAGACGGGAACCTTCCGCGGCTCCAAGCATCCGAGCGGCAGCTCCGGGCGCATTCGACCACAGAGAAGAAAGGGGCAGCAGGCCACCGAAGAAAACACTCGAAAAATCACTTGTGTAATAAGTTTCTTACTTATAGGATAAGTAATTAAATGAGCTTACCCCCACAGTGATCCCAACAGGAGATTCCCGCCATGACCTATACCCCCGACGCCATCCGCCACGTCAAGCTTTCAACGGCCCGGTTGCCGCTGGCCACACCGATCTCCGATGCGAAAGTTTTCACCGGTCGCCAGAAGCCAATGACCGAGGTGGTCTTCCTCTTCGCGGAGATCACCACGGAACAGGGCCATGAGGGTTTCGGGTTCTCCTACTCCAAGCGGGCTGGCGGTCCTGCACAGTACGCCCATGCCAAGGAAGTCGCACAAGCGATGATTGGCGAAGATCCAAGTGACATCGCCAAGTTGTACACCAAGCTCCTCTGGGCCGGCGCTTCGGTGGGCCGCTCTGGTGTGGCGACCCAGGCGTTGGCCGCACTTGATATCGCGCTCTACGACATGAAAGCCAAGCGCGCGGGGCTTCCGCTAGCCAAGTTCCTCGGCTCCCACCGCGATTCGGTGCGCACCTACAATACTTCCGGCGGCTTCTTGAACGCCAGCATCGAGGAGGTCAAGGATCGGGCTACCCAGTCCATCGAGGAAGGGATCGGCGGCATCAAGATCAAGGTCGGCCTGCCGGACAGCGCCGAAGACCTGCGCCGCGTTGCCGCAGTGCGCGAGCATATTGGCCCGGATTTCCCGCTCATGGTCGACGCCAACCAGCAATGGGACCGCGCTACCGCATTGCGCATGGGGCGCAGGCTCGAGGAGTTCAACCTCGTCTGGATCGAAGAACCGCTGGATGCCTACGATGCTGAAGGCCATGCGGCCCTGACCGCTGCCCTGGATACGCCAATAGCCACAGGAGAGATGCTTGCTTCGGTATCCGAGCACGAACGCTTGATTGCCGCACGCGCCTGCGACATCATCCAGCCTGACGCTCCCCGGGTTGGTGGCATCACCCAGTTCCAGAGACTGGCAACTTTCGCTGACCAGGCTGGGCTGGATCTGGCACCGCACTTCGCAATGGAAATCCACTTGCATCTGGCAGCAGCGTACCCGCGCGAGCCTTGGGTGGAGCACTTCGACTGGCTCGACCCGCTGTTCAATGAGCACTTGGAAACCAAGGACGGCCGGATGATCGTTCCGAACAGGCCAGGGCTCGGCTTCACCCTGAGCGACCAGGCCCGCGCGTGGACCACCGAAACCGCGCAATTCGGCACCGCCTGAGTCCCCATGACTGGACCTTCGCGGGGGGG
>NZ_JBLVOC010000015.1:381434-392176 GCF_053543575.1 Glutamicibacter sp. AGC84 | reverse complement strand
GTTCGGGCGCTTATCCTTTAAGCATGCACAACGCCAAACCCAATCTGGCATCGGCCTTGGTCGGGCACCTGCGCGCGCAGATCAGCGGCGGGGCCATTCCTCCGGGACAGAAGCTGCCCAGCGAGAACGAGCTGATCGCCGAGCACGGGGTATCGCGCACCGTGGTCCGCGAGGCCATTACCCGACTGCAGGCCGAAGGGCTGGTCTACACGCGGCGCGGCGCGGGCAGCTTCGCTTTGACTCCTCCACCGCCCGCCGAGCCTGCCGCTCAAGCACTGGTTCCGCGTACCGTCGAGGAACGCCGCCAGTTGATCGAGTACCGGGTGGGTTTCGAGACCGAGGCCGCCGCCGTCGCGGCCCGCTCCCGCACCGCGCAGGATTTGTCCGCAATGGACCAGGCCCTGCGGGGCTTCGAGGCTGCAGCGGGCAATGCGGCGGTGAGCATGAGCTGCGATTTCGAGTTCCACCTGGCCGTGGCCAGGGCTACCGGCAATCCCTACTTCGGCCAGGCTGTGGAGAATTTCGGTCCCTCCATGATCGCGATGCCGCGCGGCCGGCTGGATTCGGCCGACACGATCACCGCCGACCGGCTGGGTTCGGTGGCCGCAGAGCACCGCGCCGTGCGTGATGCCATTGCCTCCGGCGACCCGCACATGGCGGCCGCGGCCATGCGCATGCATCTGGGCAACTCCATGCTGCGGCTGCAATCCGAAGCGGGGCTCGGCCCCGCGCTTTAGGGCCGGGACGCGGAAAAGACCTCCGGCTGGCCGTGGCAGCTGCCATCAGCTCCATGTCGCCGAGAGGTCTTTCCTTCAAAGTTCCGTACCGGGCCTAGGTGATCACCAGGTCCAGTGCGAAGACCCCGAGCAACCCGAGTACCGCCAACGTCGTGGTGTAGGTGGTGCGCACCGCGAGCGCCTGCCCGACATTGAGGTTGAAATACTCCTTGAACATCCAGAAGCCCGGGTCGTTCACGTGGCTGAAGGCGATCGAGCCGCAGGCGGTGGCCAGCACCATCAGCTCAGGCGACGCTCCGGTGGCCGCGACCAGCGGTGCGGCGACGCCGGCGGCGGTCGATACCGCCACCGTAGCTGATCCCAGCGCGATGCGCAGGATCACCGCAATGATCCAGGCCAGGAACAGCGGGCTGAGATTCCACCCCGCAGTGGTGTCCGCAATGTAGTCGGCAATGCCGGCGGAAACCAGCACCTGCTTGAAGGCGCCGCCGGCGCCGATGACCAGCAGGATCATGGCCATGGCCCGCGCGGCCTCGCTCATCGACTTGGCGACCTGCGCCATGGAACGGTTGTTCAGCGGGCCGAAGGCGGCAATCGCCACCAGCAGGGCGATCAGCAACGCAATTTCCGCCGAGCCCAGCAGCGCGAGCACATCGTCGGCCTCCTCGCTCAGCGTCACGGTCATGCGCAGGATTTCCGAACCGGCAATCAGCACGATGGGCAGCAGCGCCACCAGGAAGGACAAGGCGCCCGAGGGCAGCTCGTCGTCGGCGAAGTCCTTTTCCGCGAGCAGCCCCGAGGGCATCTGCGGGTTCATCTGCCGCACGAAGGACAGCCGCGGCCAGGCCATCGCAATGGCCACACCGGCCGGAATGGCGATGAGCAGGCCGTAGGCCAGCGTCAATCCGACCGATGCGTTGTACAGCCCGGCCACTGCGGTCGGACCCGGGTGCGGGGGCAAGAAGGAATGCATGGTGGACAGCGAGATGGACATGGGCAGGCCCACCCACAGCAGGTTGACCTTGGTGGCGCGCACCAGGGTGAAGGCGACCGGCACCAGGATCACGAACGCGACCTCGTAGAACATGGTCACGCCGATCAGCATCGCGGAAATGATCATGGCCCACTGCACGCCACGCTCGCCGAAGACCGAGAGGATCTTGCGGGCAATGCGCTGCGCCGCCCCGGCGTCGCCCATGACGCGGCCAATCATGGCGCCTAGGCCGATGACGACGGCGGTGCTTCCCAGCTGCCCGCCCAGGCCCTCGGTGATGATCTCCGGGATGTCAGCGACGCCCGCGGG
The DNA here is from genome assembly GCF_053543575.1 of Glutamicibacter sp. AGC84. Classification (NCBI taxonomy): domain Bacteria; kingdom Bacillati; phylum Actinomycetota; class Actinomycetes; order Micrococcales; family Micrococcaceae; genus Glutamicibacter; species Glutamicibacter sp. AGC84. Next base: position 390,136 of record NZ_JBLVOC010000015.1, on the reverse strand, counting down.
CTCGCCGTCCACGCTCAGCGATCCGGTGGCGACGGCCCAGAAGGCCACGAGGGTGGCGACGAGGATCAGGGCGATGAATCCGTTGAGCTTGAACCTCATCATGAGGATCAGCAGCACGACTACCGCCAGCGCTACGACAAGCAGGGGCATAAAGGGGCTCCGATCTGGGGAATACTTTGGAAAAGGGTGGAATCTCGGCATCGCGGGTGGCGGCGAGGGCTTGGGTTTACGTGAGCTGCCGCATATCGCCATGTGCCTGTAGTCACGTTAGTAAGCCGGGATCGCTCCCGTCCAAGACTCGATCCGCATGTTTTGATACCCAGCCGGCATCGCGTTGCGTGCCCGGGTGTCGGCCATCCCCGCGATCCCGCGACATTCCGGCACTCCGCGCCCGGTAGCGCATTCGGCTCGGCGTTTCGGCGCTCCCCGGGAACCGTTCATTGAGTGACGAGCCTCACAATAGTTGAAGCGCTGCAACCATTGAGGAGCCACCGGACCGTGGACGCGCAAAGGCCGCGGAAGGCTTCCATTGAAGCCGTCCGCGGCCTTTGGCAGCGGTGCGGTGGCGGGTCAGCCGGCCTTGACGGCCAGCACCGGATGCTGCGCCTGCAGCAGGATTCGCTGGGCGTGCGAGCCCATGATGAACTTGCCCACCTGGCTGCGCTGGCGCAGCCCGATGACGATCAAGGACACCTCGTGCTTCTCGGCCAGCCCCAGGAACTCCTCGGTCAGGTCATCACGGTAGCTGGACTCCACGATGCGAGCCTCGACTCCCGCCGCGGCGGCAGCTAGCAGCACGCGTTCCAGGTCCTCGGGCGAAGCGGTGTGCTTGTCCACCAGCGACCCCTCGCGCGAGGAGTTCACGATCAGCAACGGTTCGGCGCGCAGCTTCGCCTCGATGATGGCCGCGTCGACGGCGGCCTGCCCTACTGGGGTGGGGACGTATCCCACGATGATGCTCATGCGTTTTCCTTTTCCTTTACGGCCTGCACGGCCACCAAGCGGTTCTTGCGCTGATCGATGGCGGACTTGATCATCGGCCACACGGCCACGAACACGAACACCACCAGCAGCGTTGCGGAGATGGGTCGGGACAGGAAGCCCGAGGGGTCGCCTTCCAGCACCAGCAGGGATCGGCGCAGGTTGGATTCCAGCAGGCTGCCCAGCACGAACGCCAGCACCAGCGGGCCGGGCTCGAAACCGAATTTCTTCATCAGGTAGCCCACGGCGCCGAACATGACCACCAGCATCACGTCGAACATGGAGTTGCGGATGGTGTACGCGCCCAGCAGGGTAATCAACGCGGTGATCGGCGCCAGGATCGCGGCGCGGATGCGCAGGATCCGCACGAATACCCCGATCAGCGGGATCGACATGATCAGCAGCAGGATGTTGCCGATATACATCGAGTTCACCACGCCCCAGAACAATTCCGGGTCATTGGAGATCAGCTGCGGGCCGGGGGTGACCCCCTGGATCAGCAACGCCCCGAAGATGATCGCCATCGTCGCATTCGCAGGAATGCCCAGAGTCAGCAATGGGATGAACGAGCTGGTCGCCGCCGCATTGTTCGCGGTTTCCGGTCCGGCGACACCCTCGATCGCCCCCTTGCCGAAGCGCGTAGGGTCCTTGGCGGTCTTCTTCTCCAGCGCGTAGGAGGCCAGCGAGGAGATCGTCGCGCCGCCGCCGGGCAAGATGCCCAGGAAGAAGCCGAGCACCGACCCGCGGCCGATCGCCCCGGAGGCCTGCTTCAGGTCCTGGCGCCGCGGCCACACGTTGGCCACCTTCAGCGGGGCGGACACGGCCCGGTGCCGCTCCTCCAGGTTGTAGAGGATCTCGCCCACGCCGAACAGGCCCATGGCGATCGGCACGAAGTCGATCCCGTCGGCCAGCGACAGGTTGCCGAAGGTGAAGCGCTCGGCCCCGGTGAAGCCATCGCGACCCACCGTGGCCAGGAACAGGCCCAACGCCGCGGCGATGATCGCCTTGATCTTGGAGCCTCCGGAGATGGTGGCCACCAGCAAGATGCCCAGCAGCGCCAGCGCCGTGTACTCCGGCGGGCCGAAGTCCAGCGCGAAACTGGCCACCAGCGGAGCCAGGAAGGTCAGACCCACAATGGCGATCGTGCCGCCAATAAACGAGCCGATGGCGGCAATGCCCAGTGCGGTGCCGGCCCGGCCCTGCTTGGCCATGACATAGCCGTCGAAGACCGTCACCACCGAGCTGGCCTCGCCGGGAAGGCGCAGCAGCACCGAGGTGATCGTGCCGCCGTACTGGGCACCGTAGAAGATGCCGGCCAGCATGATGATGGCGGTCACCGGCTCGACACCGTAGGTCAACGGCAGCAGGATCGCGATCGTGGCCGCCGGGCCCAGGCCCGGCAGCACGCCGATCAGCATGCCAATGACAACGCCGAGCAGGCAATACAAGAGGTTTGTGGGGTCCAGGACGGTGCCGAAGCCGTCCAGGACTGGTCCGAAGAAGTCCATGGGAGTCAACCTTTAATTGCGACTTAGAACAGTCGGGGAATCGTGGTGCCGAGCGCGGCAATGAAGATGGCGTAGAAGGCCACGACCACCAGCACCGAATACAAGGCGGCAGAGCGCCAGCGCTCACCGCCCAGCCAGCGCATCCACACGAAGCACAGCAGCAGCGCGGGAATCTCGAAGCCGATCAGCGGCATGAGCACCACCATCAGGATCAGGGTGGCGAAACCAATGACGGTGTACCAGCTCATGGCACTGAACTTCTCCCCGTCCTGCCCGCCGCGCCTGCCCACGATGAGCTGCACCACGGCCATGACGGCGGCAATCAGCGTGACGATGAAGGGCCACATCCCGGCGCTGGGCGCCGCGGGGGTGCCCAGCCCCAGGCCAACGGACAGCGCCATGCCGGCGCAGCCCAGCGCGAGCACCACCAGGCTGGAGGCAAGGTTCGCCACCGGTCCGGCCGGTTCCGGTGCCTCGGCTTCCCACTGGGCGGCGAGTTCCTCCGGGGTCAGCGCCTCGGGCGACGAATCGTCCTCGGGCTGCACCGGGCCGGATTTCGCGCGGGGCGCGGCGGGCACCGGCGGGCGTTCAACGTGTTTGGCTTGCATGATGTCCTCCTGTGCTTGAAGTGTTCCGGATCAGCTGGCTGCCGGGAGGCTACTTGCCGGCCAGCGAGATGTCGTACTCATCGGTCAGTTCCTTGTACTTCGCGGCCAGCTCATTCCATTCGGCGGTGACTTCCTCGCCGGAAATCTCGTTCGGAGTCAGCATGTTCTTCTCGTTGAACGAGGTGTAGGTGTCCGTGGCTACCGCGTCCTTGATGGAGGCCACCAGCTTCTGCTTGGCGTCATCGCTCAGGCCCTTCGGGGCTGCGATGGCGCGGTACTGGGAGACCGGGACTTCATAGCCTGCCTCGATGGCGGTGGGCACATCGGGAAGGAACTCATTGCGCTCGGAGGAGAAGACCACGATCGGGGTGACGGTGCCGGCGTCGATCTGCGGCTTGGCTTCGCCCAGCTGCACTGTGGAGACCTGTACCTGGTCGCCCATGACGGCGGTCAGTGCCGGGGAACCCGAGTCGAATGGTACTGTGGTGCCTTCGATGCCCGCCTGGGCCAGGATCAGTTCCTGGGCCAGCTGCGAGCCGGTGCCCACGCCGGTAGTGCCGAAGGACAGCTTCTTGCCGCTGTTCTTGATGTCATCGAAGTTCTCCATCCCCGACTTGGTGCTGGCTACCATGACGTAGTCATCCTGACTCAGTCCCATGAGGACATCGAGGTCATCGAGCGAAACCGCCTCGTCCGCGGATACCGCCAGCGGGGTAATGGTGATCAACGAGGCGTTGAGCAGCACGAGGTTCTGCCCGTCCGGGGCCATGGCCGCCACTTCTTCGGTGGCCAGCGCGCCGTTGGCGCCCGGCTTGTTCACCACGGGCAGGGCCACGCCCAGGGAATCCGCCATGCCGTCCGCCGCGGCGCGCGCGATCAGGTCGGTGGAGCCGCCAGGCGCCTGGCCGACGGGCAGGGTGATGGGGCCGCTGGGGAATTCGGCGGAGGCCGAGCCCCCGCCGACGTTGCCGCCGCAGGCGGAAAGCGCTAGTACCGCGCCAGTGGCCGAGAGGGCGAGCAGCGAGCGGCGAGTCAAGCGATTTTTCATGGGAAGTTCTCCTGTGGTGTCGAGTGTGGGACCCCGGCCGAGGCCTCGAGTGAGACAGCTCACCTTGCTGGTCTTGGAGTCAAGCGTAGAAACTTGAAGTGATGCATGTCCAAGGTTGAATGTGCATAGAATGATTCCAGAAAGGTATCAAATGTTTACTCTGGACCAAGCACGCAGTTTCGTTGCCGTTGCCGAGGAATTGCACTTCGGCCGTGCCGCCGAGCGGCTGAACATGACTCAGCCGCCGCTGAGCCGGCAGATCCAGAAACTCGAGCGCACGGTCGGCGTGGAACTGCTCGAGCGCGACAACCGCCGCGTGGCCCTCACCGCGGCGGGCCATGCTTTCCTCCAGGATGCCCGCCGGCTGGTCGTGGCCGCCGAGCGTGCCCCGGACAATGCCCGCCGCATCGCCGCCGGCCAGCTGGGCGAGCTGCGCATCGGCTTCACCGCGGCCTCGGGCTTCAGCCTGCTCGGCCCGCTGCTGGGAGAAATCTCCGCGCAGATGCCGCAGGTGCACCTGGAGCTGTCGGAAATGGTGACCGGCGAGCAGGTCGACGCCCTGCTGGACGGCGACATCGATCTGGGCTTAGCCCGCCCGCCCTTCGACGAGAAGCTCTTCGAATCCGCACTGCTATTAACCGAGGGGCTCTACGTGGCAGTGCCCTCCGGCCACCGGCTGGCCCGGCTGCAGCGGGAGGTATTGTTCGATGACCTGCGCAACGAACCGCTGATCATGCACTCTCCCACCAAGGCCCGCTACTTCTACGACCTGGTGGTGCGCCGCGTCGACATCGAGCACAAGAACGTGCGCCATACCGTCAGCCAGGTGCTGACCATGCTCGCGCTGGTCTCCGCCGGGCGCGGTATTGCTTTCGTCCCGGAGAGTGCCAAGCTGCTGGGCGTGGGCGGGGTCAGCTACCTGCGGCTTGGCGAGGTTACCGACGATCCGGTGCAGCTGCACGCCATCTGGAGCAAGTCCTCGCGCAATCCGGCGCTGGAACGGGTGGTCTCGATCGTGCGCCACGCGCTGCACGCTGAATGATGCACACTGGGTATCAAACAATACAAATATGGCCTTGGACAGGCATCATAGAGGGTTCCTAGGCTGAGGGTAATACCAATGCACCGCCCCCAGCTTTCCCGCCTCGCCTGATGCGGGAACCAGTCAAAGGAACAAACCATGGCCCAGTACACCCCCGCCGAACTTGCCTCCAAGCTCAAGGACGGGTTGCTCTCCTTCCCGGTCACCGCATTCGACGCGAACCTGGAAATCGACGAGGCCGCGTACCGCAACCACCTGGCCTGGCAGTCCAGCTTCGACGTCGCGGGACTGTTCGCCGCCGGAGGCACCGGCGAAGGCTTCACGCTGACCCCGGCAGAGGCCTCGCGTGTGGTCCGCATGGCAGTGGAAGAAGCCGGCTCCAAGGTTCCGGTGCTGGCCTCGGCCGGCGGTTCGACCAAGCAGGCCATCCAGAACGCGCAAGACGCCGAGGCTGCAGGGGCCGAGGGCCTGCTGCTGCTGCCGCCGTACCTGACTGAATGCGACCAGGAAGGGCTCTACCAGCACGCGTCGGCCATCTGCGCATCGACGACGACCGGCGTGATCGTCTACAACCGCGCCAACGCGATCTATTCGGCGGACACCGTGGCCCGGCTAGCCGATAACCACGAGAACTTCATCGGCTTCAAGGACGCGCTGGGCGACATCGAGCACCTGACCAAGGTGTACGCCAAGAACGGCGACCGCCTGTTCTACCTGGGCGGGCTGCCTACCGCGGAGACCTTCGCGCTGCCGCTGCTGCAGCTGGGCATGAGCACCTACTCCTCGGCCATGTACAACTTTGTCCCGGAATTCGCGCTGGACTTCTACAAGGATGTGCGCGCCCAGGACCTGACCGCGGTCAACGAGAAGCTGAACCGCTTCGTGCTGCCGTACCTGGAAATCCGCGACCGCGTCAAGGGTTACGGCGTATCCATCGTCAAGGGCGGGCTGAAGGCCATCGGCCGCGACTCCGGCTCGGTGCGCCCGCCGCTGCAGGATCTGACCGAGCAGGACCTGGCGGACCTGTCCGCGCTGATCCAGCAGGCAGGCATCGTTCCCGCCGGCGCGAGCCTCTGACCAGCACTGGCACTTTACGACACACCAATCAGTCGACTCAGGAGCAATTCATGAGCACAACCACGCAGAACCTCACCGGCCAGTCCATCCTCGCCGGCGCCAGCACCGAAGGCAACGGGCGCAAGGTCAACGGCTATAACCCGGCGACCAACGAGCGCCTGGAACCTGCCTACAGCCTCATCGATGAGCAGCAGCTGAAGCTGGCCACCGCTGCGGCGGCCGAGGCCTTCGAGTCCTTCCGGTCCTTGGAACCGTCGAAGCACGCAGAGTTCCTGGAAGCCATCGCGGAGAACATCGAGGCAGTGGGCGCCGAACTGGTCGCTCGCGCCATGGCCGAAACCGGCTTGCCCGAGGCGCGCCTGACCGGCGAGCGCGGACGCACCACCGGTCAGCTGCGGCTGTTCGCGCAGGTGGTGCGCCAGGGCGACCAGCACGGCGTGCGCGTGGACCCGGCCCTGCCCGAGCGCACCCCGGCCCCGCGCGTGGACATCCGGCAGCGCAAGATCCCGGTGGGCCCGGTCGCGGTGTTCGGCGCGTCGAACTTCCCGCTGGCGTTCTCCACCGCCGGCGGCGACACCGCCAGCGCGCTGGCTGCCGGTTGCCCGGTGGTCTTCAAGGCCCACAATGCGCACCCCGGAACCAGCGAGATTGTTGGCCATGCCATCAGCAAGGCCGTCGCCGACTTCGGGCTGCACCCGGGAGTCTTCTCACTGGTTTATGGCCCCGGCGCGTCGATCGGCCAAGCCCTGGTGAAGGATCCGGTCATCAAGGCCGTGGGCTTCACCGGCTCGCGGGCCGGCGGCACCGCCCTGATGGCCGCCGCGGCCGCGCGACCGGAACCCATCCCGGTGTATGCCGAGATGAGCTCCATCAACCCGGTGATCTTCTTCGAGGGAGCATTGGCTCAGGATCCCGTTGCGCAGGCCAAGGCCTACTTGGCTTCTGTTGTCGGTTCTTCCGGGCAGCTGTGCACCGCACCGGGACTCGTCTTTGTTCCCACCGGAGCTGCCGGCGACGCATTCGCCCGCGCCGTCAGCGGCCAGGCACCGGAAACTTCCGGGCAGACGATGCTCACCGAGGGAATCTACAATTCCTGGACCGCTGGTGTCCAAGCGCTCGGCAGCCAGGACGGTGTCGAACTGCTGGGCCGTGGCACCGAAGGGGCAACCGAGAACGCTCCGGCACCAGCCATCTACACCGCTGGAGTGGAGCAGCTGCTGGCCAACCCGGTGCTGCAAGACGAAATCTTCGGAGCCGCCTCGCTGGTGATTCGCTACGCCGATGCCGCACAGCTGCAAACGGCGCTGGGCCGGCTGGAAGGCCAGCTCACCGCCACCTTGCAGCTGGACGATTCGGATCACGAAGCCGCAGGGCAGATCATCGGGACGCTGGAAACCAAGGTCGGGCGCATCCTGGTCAACGGATGGCCAACCGGTGTGGAAGTGGGCCACGCGATGGTGCACGGAGGTCCATTCCCGGCAACGTCCGACCCGCGGACCACCTCAGTGGGCACCCTGGCCATCGAGCGCTTCCTGCGCCCGATCGCCTACCAGAACTTCCCGGACGCGCTTTTGCCCAAGCCCATCGCGGAAGACAACCCGTGGAAGCTGACCCGCCGGATTGACGGCGTCCTGCAGGCGAAAGGCGAATAATCCATGACTTCCCAGCCCACCATTGCCTCGGTGAAGGTCATCCCGGTCGCCGGGCATGACTCCATGCTGCTGAACCTCTCCGGGGCGCACGGGCCGTTCTTCACCCGCAATATCGCCATCATCACTGACTCCGAAGGCCGCACGGGCCTCGGCGAAGTGCCCGGCGGCGAAGCGATCCGTTCGACCATAGAGGAGGCCGGCACACTGATTACCGGCGCCCCTGTGGCGACTTACCGTTCGCTGCTGCGCCAGGTGGCAGCCCGCTTCGCAGACCTCGATTCCGGCGGACGCGGTGCACAGACCTTCGATTTGCGCACCACCGTGCACGCAGTCACCGCACTTGAGTCTGCACTGCTGGATCTGCACGGCCAGTTCCTCGGAGTGCCGGCGGCCGAACTGCTCGGCGACGGGCAGCAGCGCGACGCGGTTCCGATGCTCGGCTACCTGTTCTACGTGGGCAACCCGGATACGACGGATCTGCCGTATCTGCGCGAACCGCAGGGCAACGACGATTGGGAGCGCTTGCGCCGCGAGGAAGCCATGACACCAGAAGCCGTGGTGCGCCTGGCCGAGGCGGCTCAGGCCCGTTACGGGTTCAAGGATTTCAAGCTGAAGGGCGGCGTCCAGGACGGGGACTCCGAGGTCGATGCTGTCATCGCTTTGAAGGAACGCTTCCCCGAAGCCCGGATCACGCTTGACCCCAATGGCGGCTGGCTGCTCGAAGATGCTATCCGGCTTGGCAAGCGCATGCGCGGAGTGGTGGCCTATGCCGAGGATCCGTGGGGG
>NZ_JBLVOC010000015.1:377210-381402 GCF_053543575.1 Glutamicibacter sp. AGC84 | reverse complement strand
GGGGGCCGCTTCTCGGGCCGCGAGGTCATGAGCGAATTCCGCAGGGCGACCGGTCTGCAGACCGCCACGAACATGATTGCGACTGACTGGCGAGAAATGGCGCACGCGGTGCGCACCAATGCGGTAGACATCCCCCTGGCAGATCCGCATTTCTGGACCATGTCCGGTTCAGTGCGCGTTGCCCAGCTGTGCAACGAGTTCGGACTGACTTGGGGGTCGCACTCGAACAACCACTTCGACATTTCGCTGGCGATGTTCACCCAGGTCGGCGCCGCTGCTCCGGGCGAGATCACGGCACTCGATACCCACTGGATCTGGCAGGATGGACAGGGCCTGACCGAGGAACCATTGGTGATTCGGGACGGAGAGATCAAGGTTCCGCAGCGGTCCGGCTTGGGTGTCAGCCTGGACATGGATCGGGTCGCCCAAGCCCACGAACTGTACCTGGAACATGGGTTGGGCTCGCGTGACGACTCGGTGTCCATGCAATACCTGATTCCCGGCTGGACCTTCGATTCGAAGAGTCCCGCGCTGGTTCGCTGATGGGCTGCCAGGGAATCCGAATAATGCACCGTGGACGGTAGAGGGAGCTTTCGCACCCTCGCCGTCCACGGCTTCGAGAAGCCCCGGAGCTGGGAACACCAGTACCGGGCGGGAAAGGCAATATGCAAGGAGTTCTACAGGGATTCTCCGTTGTCTTGATCCTCATCGGCATCGGCCTGCTGACGTCGGTCGCGCTGCCGCGACAACGCGCGGCCATTGCCCAGGGGCTGACCCCGCTCATCTTCTACATCACCAACCCCGCCCTGATGTTCACCCTGCTTGCCAGTACCGATCTGCATGCGGTGGTTGGTGTATTCACCCCGATAGCCTTGATGGTTGCGGTGCTGACCGGCTCCGCTTATGCATTGGTCGCGCGGCTGGCCTTCAAGACTCCAGCTCATCGGCTGCCCGTTGCGGCCATGTCCACGAGTTATGTGAATGCTGGAAATATCGGTGTGCCGCTGGCCCTTTATGCGGTGGGCAGCACCAGTCCCGTAGTGTCGGTGCTCATCGCGCAGTTGCTGATCATCGCTCCCGTCTACCTGTGCATGTTCGCGGTGCTCTCCCGCGCCAAGTCCGGTGGCGCGGATAGCCTGCCCGGTGCGAAAATGATCCTCAAGTCCATCGCCAACCCTGTCACTATTGCGACCTTCCTCGGTGCGGTGTTCTCCTTCTTTGGCCTGGCACTGCCCGAAGTCATTCATGCGCCAGTGCAAATGATTGGCGACGCATCCATCCCCCTGTTGCTGATGTCCTTTGGAATGGCGCTATACGGCCAGCGTCCATTGTCAGATAAGAACCTGCGCGGCGAAATCTATCTGGCGACCGCGTTCAAGGTGTTCTTCATGCCTTTGCTCGCCTGGCTCGTTGCCCGCTTCGTTTTCGGCCTATCAGGAATCGAACTTCTCGGAGTGGTGATCATGGCGGCGCTTCCAACCGCGCAAAACGTCTTGCTGTTTGCCCAGCAATTCAAGCTCCCCGTCGCCGTGCCGCGCGAAGTGGTGCTGGCAAGCACCCTGCTGACCTTTCCCAGTGTGCTGGTCATTGCCTTCTTGCTGGGCTAGATACGTGCAGCACCGGTATTCGCTCCGGTGGGCATCTTGAGCCTGCCGAAGCAAGCCGTTGCCAGCTGTCTCCCGAAGGGTAACTCGGCGGAACTGATTAGTTGGCGAAGCCTCCAGCCGATGAGCTGGCAACCAAGGCGCTATCGGCCATCGCACGGTGCCGAATCCGGAGGGACGCCATTTATTCAATGAATTAGCCAAGATACCTAGCACGCTTGGACCACGGCTTCGACGCCAGGATAGCTGGATCCCGGAATGTACTCCTAGCGTGAAACACCTTTGGAAAGATAGCGTTCGCTATGCAAATAATTATGTGTTTTCCATGGTCAGTGCGGATCTGAAAATTTCGAACTCCCCAAACATGCAGATAACCATCATTCATTTTTCGAATCTGCGAGTCCGCCGGGATAGTTCCACAGAAATATGTGAAACACCTTTTTAGTACATGAGCGAATATAAAAGATTTATTTGAGAAGTACTTCCTTTAGGAGTTGCCGAGCAGTTACGCTCCTACCGGCACACACCACATCGATTGATCACCGACCTTTGTGCGCCCAAAAACCCTACAAGGAGAACATCAATGGCACGTTTTTCTACCCCTCTTCGGAGAACCCTGGCCGTCTCCGCGGCCGTAGTGATCGGCATGAGCGGCTTCGGCGCTGGCGCCTTGCCAGCTACCGCCTCCCCCGTATCGGCTCCCGCTGAAAAGTCCCTCCCCAAGGCAAATGGCGAAGACAAGGTCAAGATCGGTTCGGTTCAATCAGGCGAGGCCTACGACCAATTCATCGTCACCTACAAGGCTTCAGCCACGCAGACGGGCAAGTCCTCCCGCGCCAAGGCCTGGGGCAAAGCAGCCAAGGCAGCAGGCGTTACCGTCAAGGAAATGCGAGCCATGGCCACCGGCAGCTTCGTGGTGAAGGCCGACAAGAAACTCAAGGGCAACGGCGCCAAAGAGTTCATGGCCGATATTGCGCAGTCTGGTCTCGTGGAATCGGTGGAACCCGATGCCATCATGAAGATTTCCATGACGCCTAACGACACCCGGTACGGCGAGCAGTGGCACTACAGCGGCACCAACGGGATGCGCTTGCCTTCGGCCTGGGACATCGCCACCGGCGAGGGCAGCATCGTCGCTGTCCTGGATACCGGCATCACCTCGCACTCGGACCTGAACGCCAACATCGTTTCCGGCTACGACTTCGTCTCCAGCTCTACCTCGGCCCGCGACGGCAACGGCCGCGACGCGAACCCCCAGGATGAGGGCGACTGGTACGCCGCCGGCGAATGCGGCGGCAGCTACTCGGGCAATTCCTCTTGGCACGGCACCCACGTGGCCGGCACCGTAGCCGCAGTCACCAACAACTCCAGCGGCGTGGCCGGAGTTGCCCCGGATGCCAAGATCCAGCCGGTCCGCGTCCTGGCCAAGTGCGGCGGCAGCCTGTCCGATATCGCCGATGCCATCATTTGGGCTTCGGGCGGTTCGGTCCCGGGAATTGCCAATAACCCAACCCCGGCAGACACCATCAACATGTCCCTGGGCGGTGGCGGCGCTTGCGGAACTACCTACCAGGCGGCCATCAACGCCGCGGTTTCGCGCGGCACCTCGGTGGTAGTTGCCGCCGGCAACGAAAGCCAGAACGCTTCGAATTCCCGCCCGGCCAACTGCGAAAACGTCATTACCGTAGCGGCAAGCAACCCTTCGGGCGCTCCGTCGTACTACACGAACTACGGCTCGGCCGTTGACGTCACCGCACCTGGTGGCGACACCCGCTACGCCGGCCAAGGCGTGCTGTCCACCATCAATACCGGCACCACTACTCCATCCAGCCAGGGCTATGCCTTCTACCAGGGCACTTCCATGGCCACCCCGCACGTAGCGGGCATGGTCGCACTGATGAAGTCGGCAGACCCTGGGATGTCCCCCGCCTCCGTGGAAACTGCGTTGAAGCAGGGCACCCGCGCGATGCCAGGCGGTTGCAGCATCGGTTGCGGCGCCGGACTGGTGGATGCCGCCAAGATCATGAATGCCCTGGACGGCAGCAACCCAACACCAACCCCGGAGCCAACTCCGGATCCGGAGCCAAGCGGCAACCTGCTGAAAAATGCAGGTTTCGAGAACGGGGCGGATTACTGGACCGCCAACCGCGCCGACACCTTCGAGTCCGGCTCGGCAGCCCGCTCCGGCAGCGGATTAGCTGGGCTCAATGGTTGGGGCAATTCCAACACCTACACCCTGGACCAGAAGGTCGCCATCCCGGCAGATGCCACCAATGCGCAGCTGGAGTTCTACCTGCATGTGCTGACCAATGAAACTACTGCCTATAGCCAGTACGACAAGCTGACCGTACAGGTTCTGGACGGCTACGGAACCTACAACATGGGCACCTGGTCGAACTTGGATGCCGGCTCGTCCTACGAACTGCAGGCCGTTGACCTGAACAACTTCCGCGGTAAGACCGTTACTTTGCGTTTCAAGGGCGTGGAAGACAGCTCGCAGGCTACCTTGTTCCGCATTGATGATGCATCGGTAGCCGCCAGCTAGAGGATCGACCAGAAAAGTCCACTATTACCTGCGCAAGCGGGGG
>NZ_JBLVOC010000015.1:369138-377186 GCF_053543575.1 Glutamicibacter sp. AGC84 | reverse complement strand
GGTGCCGCGCTTGCTGCGGGAAAGATAGGGATATCGCCTAGCTCAAGGTCCAGGAGCGCTTGGACAGGCCGTACCAGAAACCGTCAATTGCCGTCTTGGCATCAATTCCACCCGAGGCGTATGCCGCACCCAGCGCAACGTACAGCGGAGCCCAATGCTCCGAGCGCGGGTGCGCTTCGCGGGCCGCCGGGGCCTTGTGCAGGAAGTCGAGGATGGAGTCCACATCCCCGCGGGCCATTGCCTCCTCGGCCCAATGGTCGAACTCGCTGGAGGCCGATGGCGGCGCCGAATCCGGCCCGCCGGCTGGGTTGAACCAGCGCAAGTTGTGGGTGGTGAATCCGGAGCCAACGATCAAGGTTCCCCGCTCGCGCAAGGGCGCCAAGCTCTTGCCCAGATCAAAGAGTCCTGCAGGATCCAGTGTTGGCATGGACATCTGCACCACCGGTACATCCGCATCCGGAAACATTTCCTTCAGCGGCACGTAGGCGCCATGGTCCAGTCCACGCGTCTCGTCGCGCTCCACGTGATGGCCATAGGCCGAGGTCAGCCGTTCGACTTCATTGGCCAGCTCGGGCGCCATTGGCGCGTCGTAGCGAACGTCGTAGTACTTCTGGTCGAAGCCCCAGAAGTCGTAGACCAATTCGTTCTTCTGCTGGGTAGCACTCAGCGTCACCGGGGCATTTTCCCAGTGCGCGGAGATCATCAGAATATCTTTGGGCTTCTCGAAGGTGCCGGACCAATCGGCCAGTTCACTGGTCCAGCGCTGGTCATCGGCCAGCGGCGGAGCACCGTGGCTGAGAAAGAGGACGGGAGGGGTATCGGGTCGCTGAGTCATAATTCAAAGCTACCAATCATTAGTTGAAGCGTCAACCTTTTGGAATCGTTTGCCGTTCCTGCCTCCAACCTACTGCGCACTGGGGCCATCGTCCATAACTCATGGACGAAGGCCCCAGCACCCGGGGCACTAGGCTCCCCGGCCCCTCTGCCCGGTCTCAACCACTTCCACCGGGAAGTGGCATTCGGTGCTGTGCAATCCTTGCACCGGACCATCGCCAGGCATCCCCAAACGAATAGTTCCTCCCTGCTCACGCACCCGCATTTGGGGCCGTTCGGCACTGCACACCGGCTGCGCCTTCCAGCACCGGGTACGGAAACGGCACCCCGAAGGCGGATCCAACGGCGAGGGCAGCTCACCGCGCAGCACAATCCGCTCGGCCGGCCGCTGCGCCGGATCCAGCTTCGGCGATGCGGACAGCAACGAAGCAGGATACGGATGCAACGGCGAATCAAACACCTGCTCGGTCGTCCCGGTCTCGATGATCCTGCCCAGATACATCACCGCCACCCGGTCAGTCACATGCCGCACCACCGACAAATCATGCGAAATGAACAGGTAGCTGACACCCAGCTCCTGCTGCAACTCGTTGAGCAGGTTCAGCACCTGGGCCTGCACCGAGAGGTCCAGCGCGGACACCGGCTCGTCCAGGATGATCAGCTCCGGGTTCAATGCCAATGCCCGTGCAATGCCCAATCGCTGGCGCTGCCCTCCGGAGAACTCCTGCGGGGACTTGTCCGCATCGGTGCGGCGCAACCCCACCAAATCGAGCAGCTCATGTAGCCGCCGCTGCTTGGCAGCCCCGCGATACAGATCGCGGTGCGTAGCAAAGGGCTCGGTGATGATCTGCCCGGCGCTCATCCGCGGGTTCAGCGAGGCGAACGGGTCCTGGAAGACCATCTGCACCCGGCGCCGCCACGTCAGCAAGTCCTTGCCGTGCAGGGCGAAAGGATCCTTGTCGTCAAAGAGCACCTGTCCCGCGTCCGGGGTTTCAAGCATCATCAAGGTGCGCGCCAGCGTGGACTTGCCGCACCCGGATTCGCCCACCAGGCCCAGGGTCTCGCCGCGCTTGATGCTCAGGTTGATGCCGTCCAGGGCGCGCAGTTCGCGGGACCCCGACGCGCCGGCTGAAACGTGGAAGACCTTGCTCAGATCCTTGACCTGCAGCACGGTATCCGAACGCTGGATAGTTGCGGTGCTCATGCGGGAATCTCCTTCTCGGTGGAGCCGGTTTGGCTGACGGTGGCGTGCGGCACCTGCTCGGCGAAGTGGCAGGCTGCCCGTTGGCCCGGACCGGTTTCCCGCAACGCCGGGCGTTCTGCCCGGCACAGCTGGGACGCGAGCGGGCAGCGGTCCTGGTAGACGCACCCGGCGGGGATGCGGCTGAGCTCCGGAGGGCTGCCCGGGATCGAGGACAGCGCCTGCCCGCGCTGCCCTTGGCCGGGCACCGATTCCAGCAAGCCCTTGGTGTAGGGGTGGGTGGGATTGGCGAAAACCGTTTGCACGCTGCCCTGTTCCACCACGTTGCCGGCATACATGATGCACACGTCATCTGCTTCTTCGGCTACTACCGCCAGGTCGTGGGTGATCAGCACCAGCGCCATGTCGGTTTCGGTACGCAGGCGCTTGAGCAGCGCCATGATCTGCGCCTGCACCGTCACATCCAGGGCCGTGGTCGGCTCATCTGCAATCAGCAGTCGCGGGTTCAACGCCACCGCCATCGCAATCAGGATGCGCTGTCGCATCCCGCCGGAGAACTGGTGCGGATAGGAGTTAACCCGGGTTTCCGGCTCCGGGATTCCCACCCGGCGCATCAAATCCACGGCTTCGGCCTTGGCCTGCTTCTTGCCCATGCCGCGGTGGATCCTGAAGGCTTCGCCCAGTTGGGTGCCCACCGTATAGACCGGATTCAGCGCCGCCAGCGCATCCTGGAAGACGATACCCAGCCCGGGACCTGCCACCTGGCGGCGCCGTGAACTGCTCATCTGGTTCAAGTCCTCGCCCAGCAGCTCGGCGCTGCCGCCGGATACCTGGGCGACCGGGTCCAGCAGCCCGGCGATCGCCTTGGCAGTCATGGATTTGCCGCACCCGGACTCCCCCAGCAGGGCCAGCGTGGTGCCGCTGCGGGCGGTGAACCCCACGTTGTTGACCACCCGCAAGGTGCCCTGCGGGGTACGGATATCAACATCCAGGTTCTGGACCTGCAGCACGGCCTGATCGGTGATGGTGCTCATTTTGCATCCTTTACTATGGTCTTCAGCGCCTTGGCCGAACGCTTATCCAAGGTCAAACGCCACCGCTGGGCCGGGTCGGTGGCGATCCGCAGCCACGCGGCCAGCGCGTTGGCCGCCACCGCGGTGATCACGATGGCTAGGCCCGGCAGGATCGAGAGCCACCACGCGGTCTGCAGATACTGGCGGCCCTGGGCCACCAGCAGACCCCAGGAAACTTCCGGCGGCTGGATCCCGATGCCCAGGAAGGACAGCGAGGATTCGGCCAGCATCACGAAACAGAATTCCAATGTCGCCAAGGTCAGCAGGGTTGGGGTGACCACCGGGATCACATGCCGGGCAATGATCGCATTGGGCTTGGTGCCGAAGGTGCGGGCGGCATCCACGAAAGTCCGCGACTGCAGCTCAGCGGCCTCGGCCCGGGCGGTACGCAGGTAGATCGGGATGCGGGTGATCGCCAGGATCAGCACGATATTCGCTGCCGAAGGGCTGAAGACGAACAGCACCACCACGGCGAGCAGCAGCGAGGGGAAGGACATGATCACATCGGCGATGCGCATCGAGACGGTCTCGCGCCGGCCCCGGTGATAACCGGCCCACACACCCCACAGCGAGCCAATCAGCAGGGCAATGGCCACCGCCGGGACCGCGACCATCATCGTGGTGCGGGTGGCCACCACAATGCGGGCGAGCACCGAACGGCCCAGCGAATCCGAGCCCAGGATGTAGGCCCACCCGTTGGCCGGGTCGAAGGGGGGCTTGTTCATGAACATCAAATCCTGCTTGGTGGCCAGCTCGCCCATCAATGGCGGACCGAAGATCGCGGTCAGCGCCACCACTGCCAGGACTGCGGCCGCTACGGTGGCGACCTTGTCGCGCAGCAGCAGGTGCAGCATGCTCGGCTTGCTGCCGCGCGCCAGCTTGGTCCGCGGTTGCTTGGCGTGCGGTTCCTCGGCTTGCGGGCCTTGGGGGTTCATCGTCTGCGTCATGGCAGGCTCCTTGTCAGCTCGTGCTCCGTGGCGTCGGCGCGCTCAGCGGCATCGGCCGGTGCCGGCTGCGACGGGCGCTGCCGGGACGCATCGCGCCGGGCGCTGCGCCGCGCCCGCTTGCCGGCGCTGGGCCGCACCCTCGGGTCGAGCAGCGCGTAGCCGAGGTCGATCAGGATGTTCAATGCGAAGATCGCCACCGCGGTGAGCAGCACGCAGGCCTGCAGCACCGCGAAATCGCGTTGCAGGATCGAATCGATCATCAGCTTGCCGATGCCAGGCCAGCCGAAGATGGTTTCCACCACCACCGCGCCATTGACCAGTCCCACGGTCAGGTCCCCGGCCACGGTCAATGCAGGTGCCGCGGCGTTGCGCAGCGCATGGCTGGCGATCACCCGGCGCTGGGTCGCGCCTTTGGAACGCGCCAGCTTGATATACGGTTCGGACAGGGCCGAGACCATGGCCCCGCGGATCACCTGCACCAGCGTGCCGAAGGGCCGCATCAGCAGCGTGGCCACCGGCAGGAACCAGGCGGCCGCCCCGACCACCCCGGAGGTCGGCACCCAGCCCAAGCTGATCGCAAAGACCCAGATGCCCACGATAGCCAGCCAGAAGTCCGGGATGGATGCGGCGATCATCGAGGTGAAGCTCGCAAAGCGGTCCAGCAGCCCGTTGGGCTTCAGCGCGGCAATCGAGCCGACCACCACTGCCAGCACGATGGCCAGCAGCATCGTCATCGCCGCCAGCTGCAGTGTTGCCGGGAAGGCGCGCAACGCCATGGCTGCGGCGTCTTCCCCGGTGCGCATCGATGCGCCGAAGTCCAGGCGCAGCAGTCCGCCGAAATATTGGGCCATCTGCACCCAGATCGGCTGGTCCAGGCCGTTGCGTGCAGCAAAGTCCTCGCGCATCGCCTCGGTCGCGTTCAGCGGCAGGTACAGCGCAGCCGGGTTGCCGGTCATGCGGGCCAGCGCGAAGACGCCGATGACCACGACGACCAGGGGCAGCGCGGAGGAGATAATTCTCTTTCGCAAATAGGTCAGCATCTCACATCCTCGTTTCACTCATGGCGGCGCCTACTTGCTGGAGACTTCGGCCAGGCGCAGCTCGTCGCCCGTCGAGGAATTCGGGGTGTAGTCGATATTCGCCGCGACCCCGAGCATGCCGGTCTGGTGGGCGATGTGCGCGAACTGCACCACCTCGTCATTCTGGTACTTGAAGACCTTCTCGAAGGCCGCCTGGCGGTCTTCGCCGGTGGCGGCATCAGCGGTGGCAATCAGCTCGTCGAGCTCCTTGGTGCCAAAGGCCGACTGGGCGCCCTTGGTGGTCATGTACTGGTCCACGGTGAAGGCGGCGTCACCGGCCTGGTTGCCGTGCTGGGTCATCAGCATGATCGCCCCGTCCTCATCGGTGGGGAACGGGCGGACCTGGTAGGTCAGGTGCTGGCTGGTCTCCAGCATCTTCAGGTTCACGGTCAGCCCGACCTGGGAGAGCTGTTCCTGGATCACCTGGGCCAGCTCCTGGATCTTGGGGAACTGGGCGGTGCGCACGATCATGTTGATCGGGGCTGAGACGTCTTCGCCGGCGGCCTTGGCTTCTTCGACCAGCGCTTTGGCCTTCTCCGGGTTGTATTCCCAGACTGGCAGGTCTTCGCTGTGTCCCACCACGCCGGCGGGGACCAGCTGGGCGGCGGCCTTGTCGCGTCCGCCGTACAGCGAGGCGACAATGGATTCCTTGTCGATGGCGTAGTTGATGGCCCGGCGCACGCGCTCGTCGTTGAGCGGGGCTTTGTCATTGTGCATGCGCAGCGCCACGGTTTCGTTGTTCGGGTAGGAGACGCCCAGCTCGCCGATGTTGTCTTCCGGGCTCAGGCCGGTGGCGATATCCGCCTCGCCGGAGGTGATCATGGCCGCGCGGACGCTGCCTTCGGAGCGCCACTGGTAGTTGGCCTTGGCGAAGGACGGGGCTTCGCCCCAGTAGTCGGCATAGGCGGAGACATCGATGGACTGCCCGGCTTTCCAGTCATCAATCTGGTAGGGGCCGGTGCCAATTGGTTCGCGCACCTTCTCGGTGGCGGAGGTTTCCTCCGGGACGACTTCCAGGAAGGACAGGCGCAATGGCAGGATCGGGTCCTTCTTCACCGCGGTGACTTCCAGGGTGTAGTCGTCCACGACCTTCAGCTTCAGGTCGTCGTCTCCGAAGACATAGCCTTCAACGTTGCAGCCCAGCTTGGAGTTGACCGCACGGTGAATGGTGGCGGCGGCATCGGCGGCGGTGAAGTCGGAGCCGTCATGGAATTTCACGCCCTCGCGCAGCTTCAGCGTCCAGGTCTGGTCATCGTCGCTGGACCACTCGGTGGCCAGTTTCGGCTCAAGCTCACCGCTGGAAGGGTTGCGTTCGATCAGCGGCTCGGTGATGGTCGAGCGAACCACCACGCCGGTGCTGGTCAGGTTCGATTCGCAGGCTTCCAGCGTGGGCGGTTCCTGCTGCAACACCACGCGCAGGGTGTCGCTGGCGGTGCCGGAGTCAGGTGCGCCGGCAGCTTGTTCCGAGTTGGCTACCGAGCAGCCTGACAGGGCGGTGGTGCCCAGCAGGGCGGAGGCGGCGACGGCCAGTGAGAGCTTGCGGGTGCGGGTGTGGTTGGTCAACATCATTGTGATCCTTCGCGAAGAGTGATGGGTTCAGTGAGTGGAGCATCCGGCGTGGCAGGACTGCCGGCGTTGATTCAAAAGCTTTGACCGATGAACCCGCATGGTCAAGGAAAAACAGGTCCCTTCGGTGGCGCCCGGCGAGCGCCGCAGTGGCGATCCGCGCCTTTGGCAAATGTGACTTGCGCGACATTTCGGGGTTATTTGACGATCAATGCCTCAACAGCATTGATCCATCCAATCTGCGTGTTGGACGTGAATTGATTGGTCTTCCTAGGATGCTGGTATGCCCACAAATACCAGCGCCATGACGCACTCAAAGAACTCCCCCATCACCGGCGACGCCATTCTGCGCGTGGGACCGGTGAATCCAGAGGTGGCCCAGGCCCTGCAGGCCGACTTCGGCGCGCAGGCGCTGCCCGAGCCAGGCCCAGAACGCGAAGCACTGCTCGAGGAGCACGGAACGCAGATCCGCGTGGCCGTCTGTTCCGGACGCATCGGGGTGGACTCGGAGCTGATGCAGCGCCTGCCAAATCTCGAGGCGATCATCAATTTCGGAGTGGGCTACGACGCCACCGATGTTGCCCAGGCCCAGGCCCGCGGCATCGTAGTCAGCAATACCCCGGACGTGCTGACCGAGTGCGTGGCCGATACTGCGCTGGGACTCTACCTGTCGACGCTGCGCTCGCTCGGCGCTGCCGAACGCTTCCTGCGTGCGGGCGCCTGGGCTGCCGGAGAGAATTTCCCGCTGGCCACCCGGGCCAGCGGCACGAAGGTAGGCATCCTTGGCCTGGGCCGCATCGGCCAAGCAATCGCAAACCGCCTAGAAGCTTTTGGGTGTGAAATCCACTATCACAACCGCTCGGAAAAGCCCGATAGCCGTTATGCCTACCATCCCTCGGCCCTCGCCTTGGCTGAGGCCACCGATGTGCTGATGATCGCCGCGGCCGGTGGACCCCAGTCCGCTGGGCTGGTGGACCGCGAGGTCATCGAAGCCGTCGGTCCGCGCGGATTCATCATCAACATTGCCCGCGGTTCGGTCATCGACGAACCAGCGCTGGTCCAGGCCCTGGCTAATAAGGACATTGCAGGGGCAGGGCTGGATGTTTTCACCAAGGAACCGAGCGTCCCCGCCGAACTGTTGAACCTGGACAATGTCGTGCTGCTGCCCCACGTGGGCAGCGGAACCCACGAAACCCGCGCCGACATGGCAGCCTTGACCCTGGGCAATTTGCGCTCCTATCTGGAGGATCGCACGCTGCTCACTCCGATCTCCTGATCGCTTCCCCAGCTCGATGCTGGCCCACCGGCATCACCACTTCTGCCGAAGCGGCGACGAGCGGCCGATTTT
>NZ_JBLVOC010000015.1:361007-369118 GCF_053543575.1 Glutamicibacter sp. AGC84 | reverse complement strand
ATGGCCGGCCGCTCGCCGCGGATTTTGGTAGGAGAATCAACAACCTCCCAGCGCAGCGAACTTCCTTGGCATCCAGAGCAGTGATTGCTGAACCCGGCACAGCTCTCAAAAGCAGTGCGCTGGCACTGCTGCCGGCTGTTGCCGGGCGGGCCGCCTTCGTTCGCCGCCCCGGCTGGCAACTGGCGAAACCCGTTGCCTATTTCCCTGCGCTGCCGCCGTCACCCGCTTTCCGAGGGGTCGCATCATTCCCCTGCAATTCGGCCAGGTAGAGTTCGCGCAATCGCTGCGCCGCGGGATTCCCGGCCTCAGACTCCCACGCCAGGAAGATGTCCGAGTGGTTCAGCTCCTCCATCCCGCCCGGACCCACCAGCTCCTCGAAGACCACCCCCGGCGGGGCAAAGTCGCGGGCACTGGCTGGCACCAGGGAGACGCCCAAGCCCACCGAGACCAGCGCCATCAGCGCTGGGATCTGGCTGGCCACCTGGGTGACCGTGGGGCTGACACCCACCGAATCAAACAGCCGCAGCACCAGATCGTAGAAGTAGCGCGCCTCGTGGGTGGAGTACATCATCAGCGGCAGGCAGACCAGTTCCTTGATCAGCACCCCCTTGCCGGTTTCCAGGTGGTGCCCGGCCGGCAGCGCGACGACCAGCCGATCCTTCTTGACCAGGTGAGTTTGCACGCCCGGCCGGTGCACCGCCGGGCGCAGCAGCCCCAGGTCGATCTGTCCCTTGCTCAGCGCATCGAGCTGGTCGATGGATACACCCTCGCGCAGCACCAGCGTGATCTCCGGCAGTTCGCGGGCCGCCAGCGCGAGCAGCTGCGGCAGCACCGACTGGCCGGCTACCGAGGTGTAGCCGAGGATCACGGTGCCCGATTCCCCGGTGGCGACCTTGGAGACTTCCAAACTGGTTTTCTGGCACAGATCCAGGATGCGCCGCGCGTTGGGAAGCAGCACCTGTCCTGCCGCGGTCAGCGCCACCTGCCGCGAGGTGCGGGTGAACAGCTTGGCATCCAATTCGCGTTCCAGCAGCTGGATTTGCCGGCTGAGCGGGGGCTGGGTCATATTCAGCCGCTGCGCCGCGGCGCCGAAGTGCAGCTCCTCGGCCACGGCCACGAAAGATTCCAGCTGGATCAGCGAGAACATCAAGTCACTCCTTGAATTGCTGGTTGCCAATTTTATCTTGGACAGGTATCGATTCACTTTCTAGGGTGATTCTAAACGTCCCTTACCGACTGGAGCTACCCCCATGACGCAATCCCAATCCCACCGAATCGCCGATATCCAGATCACTCCTGTCGCCTTCGCCGATCCACCGCTGCTCAATTCCGTGGGCGTGCACGAACCGTATGCATTGCGCTCCATCGTGGTGCTGCACACCGAATCCGGCCACTATGGGCTGGGCGAGACCTATGGAGACAGCGCGCACCTGGCTCGGCTGGAACGCGCCGCCGGGTTCCTGCGCGGCACCGACGTGTTCAAGCTCAACCAGATCTCCGAGCTCGTGGGGGACTCGCTGCGCGGGGACCAGGGCCAGGGCGGGCACGGCACAGGCGGCATGGTCACCACCACTTCGCTGGCCGACCGGGTGCTTTCCGCCTTCAATGTCGCCGCACTGGATGCGCAGGGCAAGATCCTGGGACTGCCGGTGAACACGCTGCTTGGCGGAGCGGTCCGCGATCGTGTGGACTTCAGCGGCTACCTGTTCTACAAGTGGGAACGCCACCCGGGGCACGAGCCGGACGCCTGGGGCGAGGCGCTGGACCCCGAGGGCATCGTGCGCCAGGCACGCACCATGGTCGAACGCTACGGATTCAAGGCGCTGAAGCTCAAGGGCGGGGTCTTCCCGCCCGAGCAAGAGGCCGCCGCAATCGAAGCCCTGCACCAGGCCTTCCCCGGATTGCCGCTGCGTCTGGACCCCAACGGGGTGTGGAACGTGGCTACCGGGATCGAGGTGGGCCGGCGGCTGGACGGCGTGCTGGAATACCTGGAGGATCCGTGCCTGAGCGCGGAAGACAACGCCGCGGTGCGCCGGGCCATCCCGATGCCGTTGGCGACGAACATGTGCGTGGTTTCCTTCAACGACCTGCCCGAAGCGATCGAACGCAAAGCCATAGACATCGTCCTGTCGGACCACCACTTCTGGGGCGGACTCAGCCGTTCCGCGCTGCTCGCCGGCATCGCGCGCACCTTCGGCCTGAAGCTGTCCATGCATTCGAATTCGCATCTGGGCATCAGCTTTGCGGCGATGGTGCAGCTGGCTGCGGCGACCGAGAACATCGACTACGCCTGCGACACCCACTGGCCGTGGAAACGCCCGGACGAGGATGTCATCCTCCCCGGGGCGCTGGAACTGGCAGACGGTGCCGTCGCGGTGCCCGAGGCACCGGGCCTGGGGATCGAGCTTGACCCGGAGGGGTTGGCACGGCTGCACCAGCAATACCTGGACTGCGGGCTGCGCGAACGCGACGACACCGGCTACATGCGCCGCATCGACCCGTCCTTCGAGCTGGCGAGCCCCCGATGGTAGCGCCGTTGCGGGTGGTCGTCACCGACGCCATCGTCGCCCGCTTCGAGCCGCTGTTCCGCAGCCTGTCCCCGCACCACGACTGGCACTTTGCCGCCTCGATGGCGCCGGGGCCGCAACTGGAACTGATAGCCGAGGCCGACGTGCTGGTCTGCGCCCGGCTGAGTGCCGAGCAGGCCGCGGCTACCCGCGCCGGGCTGGTTCATGTCACCGGTTCCGGCACCGACCGGCTGGCACTCGACCAGCTCCCCTCCGGCACCACGGTGGCGCGCCCCGCGCCCCACGAACGGGCCATCGCCGAGCACATCCTGATGGTCATCCTGGCCGCGCAGCGCCGCCTGCTTGAAGTCACCGCGCAGTTGCGCGCTGGCAGCTGGCAGACCCTGGCCACCGATCCGCAAACGCCGCTGCACCGTACGCTCGCCGAGCTGACCATCGGCTTCGTGGGGCTCGGTGCCATCGGTACGCAGGCCCTTGAACTCTGCGGCAGCCTGGGTGCCCGCTGCGTCGCCGTGCGACGCACCGTCCCGGAGGAGCTCCCGCCCCATGCGGCCTGGGTGGGCACCATGGATGCATTGCCACGCCTGCTGTCCGAGGCAGACGTGCTGGTGCTCTGCGTGCCGCTGACCGATGAGACCACTGGTCTGATCGGCAGCGAGCAGCTAGCCGCACTGCGCCCCGGGGCAGTGCTGGTCAACGTCGCCCGTGGCCCGGTGCTGGACCTGGCTGCGTTGCACGAGGCGCTGGATTCGGGCCGCTTGGGTGCCGCGGCGCTGGATGTATGGTGGCAGGCTCCGGAGGGTATGCAGGCACCGGAGGACACCCGGCGCCTTGCCAACCATCCCCGAGTCATCGCTACCCCGCATTATTCAGGCCATTCGAACGACACCTTCACACGCCGGGTGCAGGAGATCTGTGCGAATATCGATGGCTACGCGAACTGCCTGCCCGTGCGAAACGCTGATTAGAATAGGAGTTATGCAAGAAGAAGAATTGATGCAGACGGTCGAAGAAGAATTCACCGCCATCTTATTGCGTGCCCGCCAAATGCTGATCCGTCGTGCCAAGATCATCCACCCGGATCTGCAGGACCCGGGGTACCGCTTGCTTGCAGTGGTCATCCGTGATGAGGCGCAGCAGCAGGGGGCGCTCGCAGAGAAGCTGCGCTTGGACAAGGCAACCATATCGCGCCTCGTGCAGCACCTTGAATCCTTGGACCTTGTCACCCGTACCCAGGATCCTTCCGATGGCCGGGCCCAGCTGGTTTCGGCAACAGATATAGCCAAGGAAAAATGGCGTTCGAGCGGCAACACGCTGCGTGAGGAACTGCGCCGCCAGCTCAAGGAATGGGAAGCATCCGAACTGAAGAACTTCGGAGATCTCCTGCACCGCCTCAACGACAGTTTTGAACAGATTCTCTAGTCCCCCATCATCAGCTGAAGCCTTGGAGACCTTCTGGTTTCCAAGGCTTCGGCTTTTTAAGAATCAATCCATCAGTGCCAAGAAATCATCGGCATTCAGCGCGGCGCTCTGAGCGCCCTCGGCAGTGTCGCCCAAGACATCGTTGAACAGCTGCGTCTTCTTGGCCTGCAGCGCGAGCACCTTGGATTCGATGGTGTCCTTGGCTACCAAACGATACACATAGACGGGCCGGGTCTGCCCGATGCGATGGGCACGGTCAATCGCCTGTGCTTCGGCCTGGGGGTTCCACCACGGGTCAAGCAGGATGCAATAGTCCGCTGAGGTGAGGTTGATGCCGAATCCTCCGGACTTCAGCGAGATGAAGAAGACCGGGAAATCCCCCTCGCTGAAACCGTCAATCAGTTCCTTGCGCCGCGGTCCACTGGTGGAGCCGTCAAGGTAACCGTGCTCAATGCCCAGTTCCTCGGCGACGTCGCGTGCCTTGGACAGGAAGCTGGTGAATTGGCTGAAGACCAGGATTTTGTGTCCCTCGGAAACCGCATCCCCCATGAGCTCGCGCAGCATTTCCAGCTTCGCGCTGGGCGCATTGCCTTCGCCCACCAGCGAGGGATCCAAAGCCAGCTGGCGCAGCAAGGTGAGCGACTGGAGAATCTGGAAGCGATTCGAGTCGACATCGTCAACCAGGCCCAGCACTTCTTGCCGCACGCGCTGGAAGCGGCGGTCATAGGCTTTCCGGTGCCCTGGCTCCAGCTCGACTTCCAGGACCTGTTCGGTCTTTGCCGGTAGCTCGGGAACGACCTGCTCCTTGGTGCGGCGCAGCACGAATGGTCGCAGACGGTTCTTCAAGCGTTCCATCCGCTCTTGGTCCCCGTCGGCGATTGGCTTCTGGTAGTTGTCCTTGAAGGACTTCGCACCACCCAACAGGCCAGGTGCGGCCAGCGAGACCAACGCCCACAGTTCCGTGAGGTTGTTCTCCATGGGCGTGCCCGTGACCACGAATTTGCACGGCACCGGCAGCTGCCGGGCCTGCTTGTAGCCCTTGGACGCGTGGTTCTTCAGCTGCTGGGCCTCGTCCATGATCATCACGTTGAATCCAGCGGCCTCGAAATCCTCATAGGCCAAGCGGAAGATCGTATAGCTGGTCACCACCAGCTGCGCATCACCGATCTGCGCAGCCAAATCCTGGCCGCTCTTCCTTGCCGTAGAGGTAATGCCGGTGATGCTCATCTGCGGGGCGAAACGCTGCGCCTCATTGATCCAGTTGCCCACCACAGAGGTAGGGGCAAGCACCAGGAACTTCTGGCTGGGATCTTCAACGCGAGCCTGTTCCAGGCAGGCCAGCAGCTGGACGGTCTTGCCCAGCCCCATGTCGTCGGCGAGGACCCCGCCAAGACCATGGGTGCGCAAGAAGTCCAGCCAGGATAGGCCGTGGCCCTGATACGGGCGCAGTTCAGCGTTGAACGTTTCCGCTAGCTGGACCGGCTGCATTTCTTCACCGCTTTGCAGCGCCTTCATGGTCTGCAGCCACTGGTTGTGCTGGGCTTCGATAATGCCCAGATCCACCAGTTCTTGCCACCAGTCGATGCTCAACTTATGGATGCGGATCGTATCGCCCTGCACCGTGCCCAGCTCCCCGGCCTCTGATATCAGCTGGCGCAGCTGCGTGAAATCTGCACCATCAATCGGGATCACCGTAAGGTCATCGAGGACGAGATACTCATCTTGCTTGGTCAAGGCCTCCAGCAGCAGTGGGAACGGGACCTTGGTCTCGTCCAGGAGCACTTCCACAGACAAGTCGAACCAGTCCCCCGTGCTTTCGCCGGCTTCGACACTGACAGCGGCCGGCGCGTGGCTGATCCGGTACTTCGGCAGCCTGTTCTGCTCTTCAACGACCACATCGGGATGCTCTGCCAATAGCGGCAATGCGTAGACCAAGAAATCGATGGATTCGGAGGTGCTGAATTCCTTCGGCGGGAAGATTCCTGAAGAGGTCAGTTGCCCCAAGGAAGCCTGCGCGCCGAGCTTGTCCTGCACCGAAGCAGCAATTTCCTTTTCCACGGCATACTGGCGGGGGCCCGCGGAGGCGTACTCCCAGGAATAGCTCACGTTCAGCGGAGTTCGGATGCTCTCCAGGGACAGCTTGAGGCTGGGGCGTGCTGGAACAGGGATGCTGTAGCTGTCATCCTCGCTCTTCAACGGTGCCATCAGGCGCAATCGGTCCAGGTGCTGGCGCTCGAAAAGCTCAACGCCTTCCTGCGGGATGGATTGCGCACCGGATTCAATAAATGTGGCCAGTTCCTTCGTGACCGGTTCAGCGAACCGGGCCAAACCGATTTCCCTGGCCTTCGGCAAGGGGCTGGACGCGTAAGCCAACAAGGTCGGCGGCGTGCCTATGGGCAAGAGGTAGACGTGCTCTTCGCTCGGCCCGCGCAGCTTCCCTTCCATGCTCAGGCCATGTTCACCGCGACGCACATCCACGTGTGCCATGGCTGGTTGCTCGCTGAACTCCACCGGGGCCTTGGCCGTAGAACCGCCGTTGACGATCTGCACTCCAGCTTCACGCAGGGCTTCGAACGCATCCAGCAGGTCCTGGCCTGGAAAATCCATCAAGGAGATCCACTCCTTGGGATCCCACGAATGGCGATAAGTATCTTGTTCAACGTGTTCACGCAACCGGTCCAGTTCAACGACCGCACGACGCTGCTTCTTGGAGAACCGCGTATCAAAAGCAACATTGCGCCAGCTGATCCCGGTTTGGATCCAGGGGCTCTTGGTGCCCTGGCGGGCCGGGCGTGCCTGCAAGGTCAGCGCGTCCTCGCCGCCATAACGCGGTTCGCTGACCACTTTCAGGATCAATCCCAGCGGTTCTTCGGCAACCAGCGGCTCATCGGAAATGACTGGAAGCAGACGGTCAAGGGTACGTTCCCACTGCGGCTTGCTATTGCGTTTCCAAGCGTGGGGATCCACCCCGGAGTCGGAGACGAAAAAGCCCTGGTCTTCTTCGGTGGTGACCTCAATGAGCAAGGCGGCGACATCTTCACAGGACTGAACCCCCGGATGCTTGCCGCAGAAGCTGGTGAAGCTGATATTGCCCTCGGTGATTTCCAATTGGGCCATCACCGATTCACGCAGCACCACACCGGAGATGCGGGTAGATCCCGGTTGCATTACCCGGTTGGCGATCTGCACTTTTCCGGAATCACACAGGAATTGGCCCAGGTTGTATTCGGATTCGGTCACCAAGGTCTGGGCCGCAGAAAGTGTCAGCTGGAATTCCATACTCGCCGTTCATTGTTCGTGCAGTGGGCGCCCGAGAGCTAGATTCCATCTTAGCGAGCCGGAAAGCAAGATGCCCGGTGACGAAAAGTTACTTCTGCCCTTTACCCGCGGGCCCTGCAACCGATAGAAATTAATCACTGAATCACGAGTTCCACTCTTTGAGCCCTGGCTGAGTGGACGGCAACCCTCCTGCGTCATTGTGCGGGGTGCCCCAGGTGAAGATTCGACGCATCTTGAACGCCAAGATGCGTAAGCGATGGCGCCCCTTGCGCCAGAAAGGGGATCAATTCCCCATGACTAATGCAGCATCTGCCCCAACCGTATCCGAAGACCGCGCACAGCGCCTGCAGGAAGCAGGCAAGGGCTGGGGCGAACGAATTTCGGCTGCCCCGCAAAGTGCCCAATTGACTTTCACTGTGGAGGGCGAAGGCTTCGATTCGGTAGCCAGCAACATTGTCTCGGGCAAGCACACCTTCCAGGTCGACGAGCCAGCTGCCCTGGGCGGCAGCGACCTGGCCGCAAGCCCCGTGGAATACGCGCTCGGAGCGCTCATCTCCTGCCAGGTTGTGGTCTACCGCTTGTACGCGCAGAATCTCGGCATCCAGGTGGACGACGTGAAGATCCAGGCCAATGGCCACCTCGATGTCCGCGGACTCTTCGGCATCGACCAGACCATCCGCCCCGGCTTCTCGTCGGTGGATCTGGACATCCGGATTGCCGGACCGGAATCAGCTGAACGCTATGAAGAACTGCGCCGCGCAGTGGATGCCCACTGCCCAGTGCTGGACCTCTTCGCCAATCCGGTGCCGGTGACAACCGCGGTGAGCATCACAGAGATCAACTAGAGTTCGCTGAACTAAAAAGCACCGCGGCGGCCCCCCC
>NZ_JBLVOC010000015.1:353527-360987 GCF_053543575.1 Glutamicibacter sp. AGC84 | reverse complement strand
GGGTGCACTTCTAGCTGAAGCCAACTATTGCCCCAGGAAGTTCAGCAGGACTTTGCCGGAGCGAGCCGAATCTTTGGCCGTTTCGAAGGCTTCAAGCGCATCGGCGACCGGGAACTCGTGGGTTACCGCCTCGGAAACCTGCAGTGAACCGTCGGCCAGGGCAGCAAGCACATGGTCGATTTCGTCGTTGAAGCGGAAGGAACCAACCAGTTCCAGCTCGCGGGTAATAGCCAGCGAAATGAGTGCGGGTTGTTCTCCTGAGGGCAGCAACCCGACCATGACCACTCGACCGCCGCGCACGGCACCGCGCACGGCGGAGGCCAACCCGCGGAAGTTGCCGCTGGCCTCGATCACCACGTCCGCGCCCACCTGGGCAAGAGCTTCCTGGTCATCGGCGCGCAAAGTTGAAGTGGCACCGAGTTTCCCGGCGATTTCCAACGGCTTCTCGTGCATGTCCACTGCGATGATTTCTTTGGCTCCGGCACGCTTGAGCACTGCTACAGCGAGAGCTCCGATCGGCCCAGCACCAATAACCAGCGCCTTCTTGCCGGCGACTTCACCGGCGCGCGACACCGCATGCCAAGCAACCGCAGCCGGTTCTGCCAGTGCCGCATCACGCAGTGCTAAGCCAGCAGGCAGCTCACGCAGCATGCGTGATGGCAGGTTCACTTCGCGGGCGAATGCGCCCTCGGTGTGCGGGTAGCGGGCGGCCGAGCCCAGATAGGTGCACCCCGGGGAAAGATTCGGGCGGTCGGCCGGGTAGGGTTCCCCGGTCTCGCCTGGTGTTGCCGGGTGCACGGCGACTTTGGTTCCGGCTGCCGGCCCGCTGCCGTCAGCGGCGGCCTGGATGATGGTGCCGACGATTTCATGCCCGAGAACCATTGGAGCCTTGAGGATCGATTCCCCGGCGGCGCCGTGGCTCCAGTAATGCAAGTCTGATCCGCAGATACCGCCGTAAGCGATGGCAACGCGTGCTTCATCTGCTCGCGGCGCTGCCAGCTCGATTTGTTCAATACGCAAATCATCGGCTGCATGGGCCACGACGGCCAACGTGCTGGTGGCGAGGGAATTAGACGACAACGCTCATGCCTCCGTCGATGAAAATGGTCTGCCCGTTCACGTAGTTCGATCCATCCGAGGCCAACCAGACTGCTGGTCCGGCCAGATCCTCGACAGTTCCCCAACGGGCAGCCGGGGTGCGGCCCAGAATCCAGGAATTGAATTTCTCGTCATCCACCAGATTCTGCGTCATCTCGGTGTGGATGTAGCCCGGTGCGATGCCGTTGATTTGCAGTCCCGAACCAGCCCATTCGGCGGTCATGGCGCGGGTGAGATTGCGCAGGCCGCCCTTGGCTGCGGTGTAGGCGGAGATGGTGGGGCGGGCCAAGTCGGTTTGCACCGAGCAGATGTTGATGATCTTGCCTTCGCCACGCTGCACCATGGAGCGTGCGACTTCTCGGCCTACCAGGAATGCGCTGGTGAGGTTCGTGTCAATCACGCGCTGCCAGTCAGCCACCTCCAGATCCAGCATGGGCACGCGGTGCTGGATACCCGCGTTGTTCACCAAAATGCGGATGGGGCCGATGTTCTTTTCAATGGCTGCGATGTTCTCGCGCACGGCGGCATCATCGGTGACATCGAAGCAGGCGCTATGGATTCTTTCGGTGCCATAGCGGGTACCGAATTCGGCGGCAGTTTCGGCCAGGCGTTGCGCATCCCGGCCGTGAAGGATGATGATGGCACCGGCATCCGCCAAGGCACTGGCAAGTTCGCGTCCAATGCCGCGGGAGGACCCGGTGACCAGGGCCAGGCGTCCGGACAGGTCAAAAAGTTGGCTCATGAGTTCCCTCGCATGAAGTGTCGATGGTACATCGACGGGAACTCACCAGCGGTATGAACCAGCTGCTGTATCCGAAAAATCAGCCCCGTCGCTTCCCCAAAACATATCAGATATAAGAGGTGCGAGGGGTCATAAAGTCCGACTTATTTATTTGAAAACTATCCTGCCGGATCTAGCGGGTCTGCGAGTAGAACCAGTTGATGTGCTCTTCGAGCAGCTGGGCCGCCCGTTCGCGCTGGTTCGTCGCGAATGCGTGGTGGATGGCCTTGTGCTGGCGGCGCAGGACGCGCACCACCGGCTGCCAGGCCTCGTCGCTGGGCACCGATTCGGAGACATAGTCGCTGATCGAGTTGCGCAGCGATTCCATCATCGATTCCACTACCGCATTGCCGGCCATGGAGGCCAGGAGCACATGGAACTCGGCATCAATGCGGTGGAAGGCCTCGCGCGAGAGCTGCGCGTCGTCCATGCGCATGATCAGCACCGCGGTGCGGTCAATGACCTGCTGGGCATGAATCGGATCGCGCGGCGTCATTTGCGCTGCCCAGGTTTCCAGCAGGATGCGGGATTCGACGATCTCGCGGACGTTGATCCCCTTGGCCGCCAAGTGCAGGCGCAATGCCTGCGAAATGCCTGCCGAGGGGTTGGAGATGATCACCGCTCCGGAGTTGGGCCCGGAGCCGGTGGAAGTCTTGATAATGCCCATCACATCAAGGATGCGGATGGCATCGCGGACCGAGGCCCGCGAGATCCCATGCTGCTCCGCGAGCGCACGCTCGCCGGGAAGCTGGTCTCCAACGGAGAGCTTCTCCTTGCGCAGATCCTCTTCAATTGCTTGGAGAACAATCTGGTACGCACGCGGAGCTGGGTTTACTGGCATCGGATCTATTTTAGCCGTTCGAAGCTAAGGCAGCATCCAGGACAGAACCGGGGTGGACTGCAGGTAAACCAAGCAGCACAGCACCAGCAGCATGCCTACGGACCAACCGGCAACCTTCTTGAGGATTACCGACTCCTGGCCTTCCATCTTCACCGAGGTAGCGGCGATGGCCAGGTTCTGCGGGGAGATCAGCTTGCCGACCACGCCGCCGGAGGTGTTGGCGGCAACCAGCAGGTTCGGATCGATGCCGGCATTGATGCCAGCGGTCTGCTGCAGCTTGGCGAACAGCGCGTTGGCCGAGGTGTCCGAGCCGGTCACCGCGGTGCCGATCCAGCCCAGGATTGGCGACAGGAAGGCGAAGAATGCGCCGGTGCCTGCCAGCCAGGTGCCAATGGTGATGGTCTGGCCCGAAAGGTTCATCACGTAAGCCAGGCCGAGGACCGAGAGGATGGTCAGCGCGGCGTAGCGCATGTTGTAGACGGTCTTGCCGATTTCGGCAGCACCCTCGGCGAAGGTCATCTTGTACTTGCCGTTGCCGTCGTTCTTCGCGTAGACCAGGGCCACGATCAGGCCAGTGATCAGCAGCAAGGTGCCCGGGGAGGATAGCCACTGGAAGTTGTAGATAGTCGACGTTACCGCTTCGCCATCAGCATCCAGGATCTTGCCGTCCAGTCCTGGCCAACCGAACTTGATGTCCGTGCTTGCCAGCCATGCAGGAATGTCCACGCCCAGCTTCCACAGCTTGGCCAGGCCGAAGATGACGATAACCAGCAGGTACGGGAACAAGGCCATCCAGGTGTTGACCGGGTGCAGCTTGGCGTTGGCTCCGTATGGAATTGCGGCAGCTTCAGCAGTCAGCACGCGCTGGCGTGCCTCGTCGGCGCCCTTTGGAGTCCAGAAGCGCAGCAGGATCACTGCCGCGGCCAGGCCAACCAGCGCAGCGACGATATCGGTCAGCTCATAGGAGAAGTAGGTCGAGCACAGCCACTGGGCGACACCGAAGGAAATGCCGATGGTCAGCGTTGCCGGCAGGGTCTGGCGCATGCCGCGCCAGCCATCGAGGATCAGCACCAGGATCGATGGGACGAACAGTGCCAGCAGCGGGGACTGGTGGCCAACGATGGCGCCGATGTCGGCAGCCGGGATGCCGGTCAGGGCACCAGCGGTGGTGATGGGGATCGCCACCGCGCCGAAGGCCACCGGGGCGGTGTTGGCAATCAGCACCGCGCAGGCTGCGCGCAGCGGGGACAGGCCCAATGCCAGCAGCATGGTGGCGGTAATCGCCACCGGTGCGCCGAAGCCGGCCAGCGCTTCAAGCAGTCCGCCGAAGCAGAAGGCAATCAGCACGGCCTGGATGCGCACGTCGCCGCCGCCGATAACGTCAAAGACGCGGCGCAGGTCTTCGAAGCGGCCCGACTTGACGGTGACCTGGTAGAGGAAGATCGCCATGACAACGATCCAGACAATAGGGAAGGCACCGAAGACCATGCCCATCAGTCCGGAGTTCAATGCCAATCCAACCGGCATGTTCCAGCCGAAGATCGCCACGAGGATGGCAACAGCGAGCGAGCCGAGGCCGGCCCAGTGGGCCTTGACCTTGACTACCGCCAGAAGTACGAAGAAGGCTACAAGCGGGATCAGTGCGATGAGCGCTGAAACAGCTATGCTCCCCGCGATCGGATCCGTGGAGGGTGTAAACACGGTGTGGGCGTCCTTACTCGAGATGGTCTGACCATATGTGGTCCGACCACCTAGAGTACAAGGTGAGAGCTATCACAACAAGTCTTGACTATTACGAAGTACGTGGCATAGTATGGTCTGACCACACCCTGAAAGAGTCATTTATTATGCGAATTGCTCTCTTTGCCACGTGCATTGTGGATGCTATGTATCCGGAAACCGCCAAGTCGACAGTGAAAATCCTGGAACGCTTGGGCCATGAAGTCATTTTCCCCAAGGCGCAAGCCTGCTGTGGGCAAATGCACATGAATTCCGGTTATATGCCTGAAGCCCTGCCCGTGGTCGAAAACCACATCAATGCCTTCGACACCGAAGACTATGACGTCGCGGTGGCCCCCTCGGGCTCCTGCGTTGCTTCGGTCAAGCACCAGCACCCTTTCCTGGCAGAGCGCCTGGGCAAGCCGGAGCTCAAGGAACGCGCAGTTGCCGTGGGCAAGCGCACCTATGAACTGAGCCAACTGCTGGTGGATGTCCTGGGGATCACCAACGCCGCCGAGCAGCTGGGCAGCTACTTCCCGCAGACCATCACCTACCACCCTTCCTGCCACGGCATGCGTTCGCTGAAACTCGGCGATCGGCAACTTGATCTGCTCAAGACCGTCGGCGGCATCACCGTCAACGAGCTTCCGGAAGCTGACCAGTGCTGCGGCTTCGGCGGTACCTTCTCGATCAAGAACTCCGATGTCTCCACGGCAATGCTCGAAGACAAGATGAAGAACATCTGCTCCACCGGCGCCTCGGCCTGCGCGGGCGGCGACGCCTCCTGCCTGATGCACATCGGCGGCGGACTTTCGCGCACCGGAGCCAAGCCAAAGACCCTGCACCTGGCAGATATCCTGGCCAGCACCATGGAAGAGACGGTGTCACTGTGACTCAGGTATTCCTCGGCATGCCTGCCGGCGGGCAGGGCAACCTGTTCGAGACCGAGCCATTCCCCAAGGCCGCGCACCGCGAACTGGGCAACACCCAGATGCGCAAGAACCTGCGCCACGCCACCCACACCATTCGCGACAAGCGGCTGAACGTCGTCGGCGAGCTTCCGGACTGGGAAGAGCTGCGCGACGCCGGCAGCGCCATCAAGAACCTGACGATGGCCAACCTCGAAGAGCGTTTGGAAGAGTTCGAGAAGAACTTCACCGCCCGGGGCGGCATTGTCCACTGGGCCCGTGACGCGGACGAAGCCAACAAGATCGTTACCGAGCTGGTCAAGGCGACCGGCTCGAAAGAGGTCGTCAAGGTCAAGTCCATGGCCACCCAGGAAATCGGCCTGAACGAGCACCTGGAGACCGAGGGCATCGAAGCCTTCGAAACCGACCTTGCCGAGCTGATCGTCCAGCTGGGCAACGACAAGCCAAGCCACATCCTGGTTCCGGCGATCCACAAGAACCGCACCGAGGTGCGCGACATCTTCCTCAAGGAAATGCCGGTAGTGGATCCGAACCTGACCGATGAGCCAGCCAAGCTGGCCGAAGCTGCCCGCAAGCACCTGCGCAAGAAGTTCCTTTCCGCCAAGGTCGCGATCTCCGGCGCGAACTTCGCGCTGGCTGATACCGGCACCCTGGGCGTAGTGGAATCCGAGGGCAACGGCCGCATGTGCCTGACCCTGCCCGAAACCCTGATTTCGGTCATGGGCATCGAGAAGGTTCTCCCCCACTGGGAGGACATCGAGGTCTTCATGCAGCTGCTGCCGCGGTCTTCCACCGGCGAGCGCATGAATCCCTACACCTCGCTGTGGACCGGCGTGAGCGAAGACGATGGCCCGCAGAACGTGCACATCGTGCTGCTGGATAACGGCCGCACCCGCGCCCTGGCCGACCGCTTCGGCCGCACCGCGCTGAACTGCATCCGCTGCTCGGCGTGCATGAACGTGTGCCCAGTGTACGAGCGCACCGGCGGCCACGCCTACGGTTCGACCTACCCGGGCCCGATCGGCGCAATCCTCTCCCCGCTGCTGACCGGCATCGAGGTCGAGGAAAACGGCTCCTTGCCATATGCTTCCTCGCTGTGCGGCGCCTGCTACGACGCTTGCCCGGTGAAGATCAACATCCCGGAAATCCTCGTGCACCTGCGCGGCAAGGACGTGGATGCCAACCGCGACAAGCACAAGCTCCCGACCCAGATGGATCTGCTGATGAAGGGCGGCTCCTGGGCGTTGGGCAAGGGCAAGAACCTCGGCCTGCTCGAAAAGGCCTTGCCGCTGGGCCGGCTGATGTCCGGCAAGGAAAAGAAGATCAAGAAGCTTCCGGGCATCGCCGCAGGGTGGACCGCCAGCCGTGACATTCCCGCCCCGCCAAACAAGTCCTTCCGCGACTGGTGGAGCGACGAGAAGGAGTCCAAGTGAGCGCAAAAGACGAAATCCTGGGACGGATCCGCTCGGCACTAGCCGATGCTCCCGTCGCCCAAGAGGTACCCCGCGAATACCGCAAGACCTCGGATATGGGTGAAGCTGAGCTCATCGACCTGCTGGTGGACCGCTTGGTGGATTACAAGGCCGGGGTGGACGTCATTGACGCCGCGCAGATCCCGGAATACGTAGCGGCCAAGCTGGCGGGAGCCTCCAGCGTTGTCTACCCGCATGGCTTGGACACCGGCTGGCTCTCAGGGCTGGGCGAGAAGGTCGAGCAGCGCATCGATGCCCCGGGCGCACGGCTGAGCATCGCCGAACTGGATGAAACCAGCGCCGTGGTCACCTCGTCGGCCGTTTCGGTCGCCGAGTCCGGCACCATCATCCTCGATGGCGAGCCAAACCAGGGCCGCCGCGCGATTTCGCTGGTACCCGACCACCATGTGTGCATCGTGCCGATCTCCTCGATCGTGCGCCTGCTGCCAGAAGCCATGCCGCGACTGGCCATCACCCGTCCGCAGACCTGGATCTCCGGCCCGTCGGCCACCAGTGATATCGAGCTGGAGCGCGTTGAAGGCGTGCACGGCCCGCGTACCTTGGACGTCCTGATGGTTCGCGGCCTGTAAGGCTGGCGCAATAAGCTTTCGCGGCCCGGT
>NZ_JBLVOC010000015.1:344084-353507 GCF_053543575.1 Glutamicibacter sp. AGC84 | reverse complement strand
TCCGCGGCCGGTTCCCCCCTCCTAAACCTCCAGGGAACCGGCCGCGAGTGCATTTAAGTGTGCTGTCGGCTTCTTGCCCTAGCCGCCGGCAATAAAACCCTTCAGGTCCGCCTCTATTCGATCGCGCGCGGCAAAAAAGCGAAGCCGGCAGTCCAGCTTCGAACATTTCGCGGAAGCGCACCGGTGGCATGGAAACGCTCAAGCCCGCGATGACTTCCCTGGCTCCATCGTGACGGCAATCCGTTATGCTTCCCTTGCCTCGGATTTTCATCACCGGAGATATCTGGCGCACCCAGCCCGCCAATCCTGTCCAGGCTTGGACGTGTCCATGGCGCTGCCGCTGGACGCGACCGGTGAGTTGAGCGAATTCTTCGCTCAATTCATGACTGAATCACCAGTAACTGCCTAGCTGCCGATGCGTCATCTGCCCGTGGCAGCTGTCTTCCAAAACAGCATCAGCGGGCAGATTCTGATTACATGGATAGGCAGGCGGAAGATTCTCACTTGAAGGGCCGGGATGGAGAAACAACAGGACCTTCGGATTTCGGTACGCACCATTCCCGATTCGGCTTTGCGCTTCGTCGGCTTCCTTTCCTTCTTCGACCGCTATGGCACCCCTCCCATGCTGGTCGCACTTTCGCTGGGTACCTCGCTCAGTTTCGCCCAAGCCGTCCAACTGGTAGCTTCCTATGCCTTGTTCTATGCCATAGGCCAGCCGATCTGGGGCGTGCTTAGCGATCGTTTCGGGCGTCTTGCGGTATTGCGCGCGGCGCTCATCGGCGCTTGCCTCGGCGCGGTCGCCAGCATCATGTTCACCGACTATTTGCCGCTACTCATTGCCCGCTCCGTCACCGGGTTCATGTTCGGCGCACTGTATCCAACCCTGATGACGCTCCTGGGCGATACCCGTACCGGGGTGGAACGCGCTCGCGGCTTATCTGATTTGCAGATCTATTCCTCGCTGGGCACCACCCTGGCGACATTAGCTTCAGGAGCATTGGCAACATACGCGAACTGGCGGCTGGTGTTCCTGTTGCCTGCACTGGGTTGCGTAGCGGCCCTGTATAGCTTGCGGAAGGCGGCAGAGCCCGAGCATTCGCGTTCCGGATTCAAATTCCGTGCAGCTTTGCGTCCCATGAATTTGGCCCTTTATGCCATCGTCTTCCTCGAAGGCGGGCTGCTCATGGGATTGCTGACCTATATCGTTCCCGCCTTGCAAGAATCCGGTGTCGCTATTGGCTTGGCAGGAGCGCTAGGTTGCGCTTTTGCCCTGGGAGTCATTCTGGGTGCACGCTTGATGCGCCGATTGGTGGCACGCATCGGCCGAACATGGCTTATTGGCGGTGGAGGCCTGGTGCTTTGCGCAGCTTTCCTCCCTTCGGCGTTCGCTCCCTCCCCTGCCTCATACACCCTCACCGCGTTCTTCCTGGGTGCCGCGAACGCGATCATGCACTCATCAATGCAGGGGTGGGCGACCGATATCTCGCCTGACGCGCGGGCCACCACCGTTTCACTATTCGTTTTTGCCCTGTTCGCCGGGGCATCTGCGGCGACCTACCTAACTGCAGATCTAGCGCAGAATGGCCACTACGGCCAGATCTTCGGAATCGGCTTGGCACTGAGCCTGTTACTCGTGGCGTTGGCGACTGGCACTCATGCGCTGTGGCGCAGAATGCATCCCGCCAGTTGATTTCTCGCGCAGCTGCAAGGGATCCGCGCAAGAGTTCTTCTAGAGATTAGATGTTATTGCCGGTTGCATGTGAGAATCTTGAATTAAGCGAACGAGCCTCACAAGCGGAAAGCAGGTTGCCATGACCAGTCCAGGCGAAGAACCACGAAACCCTTATTCTTCAGGGCATCAGGGTCAGAACCGGCAGTACCAGCAGCCTGGTTCCTACGATCTCAACGGCGTCCCGCAACAGCCTTACTACAATCAACAGGCACATGGCCAACCGGGCCAGTATCCCCCGGGCAACTTCGGCTATCCGACAGCATCCCAATTTCAAGGCACCCAGCTGGCACAGACCTCGATGATTCTTGGCATTGTGTCAATCTTCGTAGCAGGCGTGATCCTTGGCCCGATTGCTATTTTCAAGGCCAATAAAGCCGAAAGGGAATTCAATACGGTATCCACGGTCGGCAAAGTGACCGGTTGGATCGGCACCATTTTGGGCGTGCTCTGGATCGTGTATGTCGCATTCCTTGTCATCGGTGCTATCGCATTTTCCGTGGACCCGTCGTTCACCGGGTCCTAGGCACGTTTTCCCTCGACTTTAACGACAAAGCCTCCAGCTCACTTTCGTGAGCCGGAGGCTTTGCCGGTATCGGCCCTTATCCCGTCATCCCCATGACGGACTTCGGGAAACTTTTACTCTGCGGTTGGCAGTACGAACGAAGCGTCGATTTCGATCTTGACCTTGTCGCTGACCAGAACGCCACCGGCTTCCAGTGCTGCGTTCCAGGTGATGCCGAATTCCTTGCGGGAGATGGTCGTGGATGCGAAGAAGCCAACGCGGGTTGCACCGAAAGCGTCTACAGCTTCGCCGCCGAGCTCTGCTTCGAATTCAACTTCCTTGCTCACACCGCGGATGGTCAGATCGCCAACGAGAATGAACTCGCCAGCCTCGCCCTTGACCGCAGTGGACTTGAAGGTCATGGTTGGGAACTGCTCGGCGTTGAAGAAGTCCTCGCCCTTCAGGTGGCCGTCGCGGTTAGCGTCCTTGGTGTTGACCGATGCGATCTGGACGGTTGCCTCGACCGAGGAATCTGCCAGGGTTGCGCCGGTGGTCAGGGTTGCGTCGAATTCAGTGAAGCTGCCGCGAACCTTGGAGATGCCTGCGTGGCGAACCGAGAAGCCAATCTCGGAGTGCGATGCATCGAGGTTCCAGGTTCCGGTGGTCAGTGCAGATGCAGTCATGTCTAAATCCTTTCGTCGGGCCATCAAGTAGTTGACGCCTCAATTTGTTTTGCTGATACCAGTATGACACTAATGAAGTTGAAGCGTCAACCACTTTCCCTAAAAAAGTTCCATCTGACTCTTCAAGAGACCCTTATTTTGATACTGACTAGGAAAGTTTCCACTGAAGTTATTTTTCATGCACCCCTTTACTCCGACGTGTACATGGCTAGACTGAGGCCATGAACGCAAATGACCCAGTTCCCGATCATGCCCAAGAAGAAGCCGAGTTATCCGCAGAGCTAGAGGAAATTTGGCAGGAAGAATCCATCGCTACCGCTGCCCCGACCGAAATCGCCGATGAAGTCGACGGCGAGCTAGGTACCCGGAATCAGCAATAGGTAGATGGCCTCCACCTATTTCCATCCTGCAAGCAAATCCATCCGAGAGAAACCAATCCCCAGTGAATCCTCGGCGACATTGAAATGGATCCCCGGCATCGCGATGCCGGGGATCCATTGCTTAATCCATGCAGTTTTCGTTGCCTCGATTAGGGATTGGAGACCAAGCCTTGGCCAACCATCCATTCGAAGGCAACATCCGCCGGTTCACGGCCAACCACGTCCACCTGGTAATTCAGGTCCATCAAGACCTGATCAGTCAGCAACGGAGCGATCTTGTCCATGATCTGCTGGATTTCCGGGTGCTTTTCAAGGAATTCTCCGTTGAAAGCCGGGGCGGCGTTGTAGCTTGGGAAATACTTCCGGTCATCTTCCAGCACGGTCAAGTTAAGCGCCTTGATGCGCCCGTCAGTGGTGAAGACTTCACCGAAGTTGCACGCGCCATTAGCGGTTGCCTGGTAAATGGCACCCACATCGTACAGACCGATATTGTCCTCAGCCACTTCTGAACCACGGTCGATATCGTAGTGTTCCAGCATTGGAGTCAGACCGTCTCGACGGGAATTGAATTCCGGGTCGACGCAGAACGTCAGATCTTCGGGGTCCAGCGTCTGCAGTTCGGAAAGCTTGGTGATACCCAGCCGCTTGGTCGTTTCTTCGTTCATCGCCAATGCGTAGGTGTTGTTCAACGGTGCCGGATTTCCCCAGATAATTCCATTGGCAACATCCTCATCGTGCACCGACTGCCACTGCTCTTCTTCACCCACAACAGGTGATTCGTGGCCCAAGTAGGTCAGCCACGCGGTACCGGTGTACTCCCAGAGCACGCTCGCGTCGCCGGAAAGCAGCAACTGACGTGCCGGCTGGGAGCCAGGAACATTGGTCAGGTCGGTGACGTCATAGCCGGCAGCCTTGAGCGCGATCACGGTGATCTTCCCCAGCAGCAGCTGCTCGGTAAAGGACTTGGACGTGACGGTCACGGTGGTGTCTTCAGCGTTTTCGACCAGCGGTTTGATCTCGGCGGGGCCGGCGTTGGGCACCGTCCCGGTCGATGGGCTAAGTCCGCACCCAGTCATTCCGATCAGCGCGGCCATGGACAGGACAGC
The DNA here is from genome assembly GCF_053543575.1 of Glutamicibacter sp. AGC84. Taxonomy (NCBI): domain Bacteria; kingdom Bacillati; phylum Actinomycetota; class Actinomycetes; order Micrococcales; family Micrococcaceae; genus Glutamicibacter; species Glutamicibacter sp. AGC84. The sequence goes on along the minus strand of NZ_JBLVOC010000015.1, from coordinate 349,104 downwards.
TAAATTCAGTTTGCGGTTCACGAAAGTCCTCTCGGTCGTGCCACCTGTTCGACGACGCGGCCAAGCCAATCAATCGTCAAAGCCAGCAAGGCCACTAGCAACGAGCCGGCAATCAGCACCACATTCAGGTTCAGGTTCACTCCCGTAGTGATCAAGATGCCCAGCCCGCCGCCGTTGATAAAGGTTGCCAACGTCGCGGTGCCTACCAGCAGCACCAGGGCTGTGCGGATGCCCGATAGCATCACCGGGACGGCCAACGGCAACTCGACCTTCAACAGCACGGACATCTGGCTCATGCCGATTCCCCGCCCGGCCTCCACCAGGCGTTCATCAACCTGCTGCAGGCCAACAATGGTGTTGGAGAGTACCGGAAGAATCGCATAGATCACCAGTGAGACAATGGCAGTTTTCGGGCCGAACCCCAACCAGAAGGCCAAGAGCACGATGACGCCAATGGCGGGTGCGGCTTGGCCGAAGTTGGCAATGGCCCGCACCGCCGGGGCTGCCTTGCGCAGCCCGGGGCGAGTGAGCAGCACGCCGAGCGGAATCGCGATCAGCAGAACGATGAGCGCCGAGATGACCGTGATCTTCAGGTGGTCGAGGGTGTAGCCCCAAATCGTTGCCGGATCCAGCGTTTGCTGTTCGGTCTCGGTCAGGTCGGCTGTTACCAGCCAACCCACCAAGATGGCGAAAGCAGCTGCGATTCCGGCGATCTGCCAAATCAAGCTGCGGGTTTCGGATCTCATGCCGATTCACCATCCTGCCCGGTGGCCGCACTATCGATATTCACGACGTTGATGGCACCCGAGTTCAGGCCAACCGGCGCCTCGTGATTAGCATCCGTGGTGTTGTTCGCGGCCGCGATCGCCTCCATGACGGTCTGCACCGTGATGACACCCGTGAGCACATCACGGCGTCCCGTTACCAGGGCCGACTCGGAACTGGCCACCAGCATGGTGTCCAATGCGTCGTTCAAGGTGGCCTGCTCACCGACGACCGGCATGGATTCATCATAGGTACCCTCGATGATCTGGGCACGCGACAGTTGCCGGCGGTCCATGCGGCGCAGCGGACGTCCCCGCGAATCAAGCACTACCGCGTATTTGCGTCCGGCGCCCTGCAGCTGCGAGAGCACCTCCGAAGCATTCTTGCCCGGTGTGGTGGTGATGGCTTCTCCCAGTTCCACTTCGTTCACCCGCGTCAGGGTCAGCTGCTTCAAGCCGGCACCCGAACCGATGAAATTCTCCACGAACTCGCTGGCCGGATTGGCCAGGATCCTTTCTGGGGAGTCGTACTGCTCCAGCTGCGCGCCTTCGTTGAAGATCGCAATCCAGTCGCCGAGCTTCACCGCTTCGTCGAAGTCGTGGGTCACGCACACGATCGTCTTCTGGACTTCAGACTGGATGTTCAGCAGCTCATCCTGCAGACGCTGGCGGGTAATGGGGTCAACTGCACCGAATGGCTCATCCATCAGCAAGACCGGTGGATCCGCTGCCAATGCACGGGCGACGCCCACACGCTGCTGCTGGCCGCCGGAGAGCTCCTTGGGGAAACGGTCCCGGTAAAGTTCCGGATCCAGCGAGACGAGTTCCAGCAGCTCGTCGACGCGGGCAGCGATCTTCTCCTTGGGCCAACCCAGCATCTTTGGAACCATGGCGATATTGGTCGCCACGGTCATATGCGGGAACAGGCCGCCAGCCTGGATCACATAGCCAATGCGGCGGCGCAGTTCATCACCGTTCATGCCGGTGACATCTTCGCCATCAATGACGATCTTGCCGCTGGTCGGCTCGATCAGGCGATTAATCATCTTCAGGGTGGTCGTCTTGCCGCAGCCCGATGGCCCCACGAACATCACGATGGACCCGGCAGGGATCTCCAGGGTCAGGCCGCCTACGGCCGATTTCTTTTGTCCCGGGTAGGTCTTGGTTACTTCTTCAAGCATGATCGAAGCGCCAGTGACATTCTGGGCCACGGCATTTTCAGGGATCTTATGTTCAGACACGGATACCTCGCGGGGTAGTCAGTCGGCCAATGCCGAGCAAAATCAAATCAAGGATGAGCGCCAGGATCACGACGCCAACTACGCCGGTGATCACGGATTCCAGGGAGTTCGCGCCGCCCAGACGCGAGAGTCCTTGGAAGATGAACCCGCCGAGGCCAGGACCCAGGGCGTAGGAGACCACTGCGGCGACGCCCATCACCATCTGGGCTGAAATTCGTACGCCAGTCAGGATCACCGGCCAAGCTATGGGAATTTCTACTGATATCAGAGTCTTCAGCCGACTCATGCCGATGCCGCGCGCTGACTCGATAATGGTTGGTTCGATGTTGTTCAGCCCAACGATCGCGTTGCGCAGAATTGGCAGGGCGGCGAAGAACGTCACCACGATGACTGCCGGAGTAACCCCGAAGCCCACGGGGACAATAAGCAAACCGATCAGGGCAAAGGACGGAATAGTCAGGCCGATGGCGCTAATGCCGTTAGCCAAGCCTGATAGGGGCTTGTTGCGGTATACCAATACGGCAATCAGCACAGCAATAATTGTCGCCAGGATCAAGCACTGCGCGACTAGCGAGAAGTGCTGCCACGAGGCGAAGAGGATATGGCGAGATCGCTCGCCAAAAAAGTCACCCACATTAAAACCTGCTTCACTTTAGTTTCGTATTTAGATCGTTATTTCAAGACTGGTCTCTGGGACCGTAGCTTGCCATGAGTTTAGCTGGGTCAGCGGAGCATGGCCAAGCCACGTTTTCCAGATCAAAGCTCTGGCTCGGCCGTATTTAGGGCCAATTGCTATCAATTGCCGATCACGAAATATGGTGCACTTTCAGCGAAAAGTGTAGTGAGATAGATTCATGAAACTTGCAACGCTCCGCCTCGCCAGCGAACCAGGCCATACCACCGCTGCTGTCATTGAAGATGGCCGCGCCTACTACTTGGACAACCTCGATTCAGTGCAGCGTTTCCTGCGTCTTGATGACGCAACTCAGCAAGAAGTAGTTGCTCGCGCTTTGGTGGGTGATTCCATCGCCGAGGGCGAAGCCGACTACGCTCCGCTGATCCCCAAGCCGGAGAAAATCTACTGCATCGGTTTGAACTACAAGACGCATGCGGCCGAGGTCGGCGAAGACCTGCCGAAGTATCCGACGGTGTTCGCGAAGTTCGCTTCCACCCTATGCGGCGCCAAGGACACCATCGAAATTCCAGTGGAAGACCACCGGGTGGACTACGAAGCAGAGCTGGCTATCATTATCGGCAAGCCGGGTCGCCGCATCAGCCAGGAGGATGCTGCCGCGCATATTGCCGGCTACGCCGTGGCCAGCGATGTGTCGATGCGCGGCTACCAGGGCCGCACCCAAGAGTGGCTGCAGGGCAAGATCTGGGATCGTTCCACTCCCCTGGGCCCGTGGCTCGTGACCCCGGATGAGCTGGATCCCGCCGCCCGCATTACCAGCACGGTCAATGGCACCGTGGTGCAGGACGAACAGATCGATGATCTGATTTTCTCGGCTGACGCCTTGGTTTCCTACCTCTCGACATTCAATGAATTGCAGCCAGGCGACGTCATCCTGACGGGTACGCCCTCTGGTGTTGCGTTAGGCCGCCGCGACGAGAATGGGCGTCACCCGTGGCTCAAGCACGGCGATTCACTTGAAACTTCGATCGAAGGCCTGGGTACCTCTGCGGTAGTTTTCAACGCGCCGCAGAACTGATATTCCTTGTCGCTTCCGGGGGCCTGTCCGCATTGGCGGGCGGGCCCCCGAGGCGTTAAGCCCCGTTCCCAATTTTGCTATTGAGACTCATTCTCATATAAGCTTGAACGCGTGAATCTCATCGTTCTCTCCGCACTTGATACTTCCAGCCGCGACTCCGGCCTCAGCCACCTGGGACACCACCATCCTGACGCCGTCATCTTGCGCTATGACTTCGTCGACGGCAATCGGCTGGTGCGCCACGTCTCCGGATCTGCAGCCGCAGAACATGCCGAAACCGTTCTTGGGCACCCCTGCATCGGCTGTGCCACGAAGTTCGAGATCCTGCCGACGATCCAACGCCTGGCCCCCGAAGATTCCGAGGCCACAATGATCCTGGCGTTGCCCGCCACATGGCATAGCGGAACAGTGCTGGACATGCTCGGGACAAAGCTCGAACCACTGGAAATCCGGATCAGCAGCATCGTCTTGTCCCTGGATCCCGCCGAATTGGAAAACCAGATGTGGGACCGGCACACCCTCTGGGAATCGGGATTCAACGCCATGGAACGCGATGCGAGGACGTCGGGAGAGTTCTTCTTCACCGAATTGATGCAGGCAGATACCCTCATTCCGGTCGAAGGACTGGAAACCCAGCTGCTCGAAAGCGCCACTGGTCCACGACGCGCTGGTGGCGCCGACTATGAAGCCGGCCTCGAATTAGCTCGGCAGATGGCACCGCATGCGCATATCTGCGTGCACGAAGAAGGACTCGGCTCCTTCCACCCCGGAGCAGCGCGCCAACGCACCAGCGCCGGGCACCTGCCGCGAACAGCAACCAATGCCCGCACTGCGCCGATCCGCCTGCACGCCGAACGTCCGCTTCATCCCGAGCGCTTCCGCAAGGCCCTGCCTTCCCTGGCCGAATCCTGCACCTGCATCCGCGGCATCCTCTGGGTGGCTAGTGCCCTCAGCGAGCGCGTGGCCATCGGCGGAGCCGGTCCGCGCATCTGGATGGAAAACACCGGCGCGTGGAATTCGAATATCGCCGTCTCGGAATTGCTGCTCTACGGATCCGAACACGAAGCTTCGCAGATCGAGACGGTCTTCGAGCAATGCCAGGTCACCGAAGAAGAACTCAAGGACCTGTTCAGCTCCGCACATCATGAAGGAGGTGAATGGCATGAAAGTTAGGAATTCCATCCGCGCATTGAAGAAGGCGCCCGGCTCCCAGGTAGTCAGACGACGAGGTCGCGTCTTCGTGATCAACAAGCAAAATCCGCGCATGAAAGCGCGGCAAGGCTGAAGCCCGGAAATTGCCGGC
>NZ_JBLVOC010000015.1:336598-344057 GCF_053543575.1 Glutamicibacter sp. AGC84 | reverse complement strand
CCCCCGGCAATGCAGCAGCCAGCCCGAGCCCCGGGCCTGATCGTGAAATAAAGTTAACAAACCGGACATGGCATCCGCCAGCGCGCTTTGTGACACAGTTCTCCCCTTGCCATATGATGGCACTCACATAAGGGGATCGGCTTCTCGCCTGAAACTCTTCATCATCAGTCACTCGCACATAAGGATATTGAGTCCATGGACGCTTTGGGCGATCTCTTCGGGGACATCTCCTCCGTCATTTGGGGACCGTTTGTCCTCATCCCGCTACTTTTGGGTACTGGCCTGTACCTGACCATCCGCTTGGGCGGCCTGCAATTCTTCAAGCTCGCTGCCGCATTGCGCCTGGGCCTGCTCAAGCGAAAGGATGCCGAGGCAGAAGGCGACATCTCGCAATTCCAGGCACTGACCACAGCGCTGGCCGCCACTGTCGGAACCGGTAACATCGTCGGTGTCGCAACCGCCATCGGCATCGGCGGCCCAGGTGCCCTGTTCTGGATGTGGGTCACCGGCCTGCTGGGCATGGCATCGAAGTACACCGAGGCGTATCTGGGCGTGCGTTACCGCGGCACCGACGCCGCAGGCGAAAAGTCCGGCGGCCCGCAGTACTATCTGGAACGCGGCGTCAAGGGACCGTTGGGCAAGTTCTTGGCCCTGTTCTTCGCTATCGCTGCCACCCTGGCCAGCTTCGGCATCGGCAACATGACCCAGGGCAACTCGATTGCCGCCAACTTGGATAATTCCTTCCATGTGACCCCTTGGGTTACCGGCGTGATCTTGACCGTGCTGTCCATCGCCGTATTGGTTGGCGGCATCAAGTCCATCGGCCGCGTTACCGCTGGTTTCGTTCCAGTGATGATCGTCTTCTACGTAGCAGCATCGATCTACATCCTGATCGCCAATGTGGGCGGCATTCCTGCCGCCTTCGGCGAGATCTTCACCGATGCCTTCACCGGCACCTCGGCAGTGGGCGGCTTCGTCGGCTCGGCCATCATCATTGCTATCCAGTATGGTGTGGCCCGCGGCATCTTCTCCAACGAGTCCGGCATGGGTTCAGCAGCGATCGCCGCCGCTTCGGCACAGACCACCCACCCGGTTCGCCAGGGCCTGGTCTCCATGACCCAGACCTTCATCGACACCATCATCGTTGTTACCTGCACCGGCCTGGTCATCATCACGACAGGTACCTGGAAGATGCTCGATGGGGAAACCGGCGAGCAGATCTCCGCTGCACTGATGACCGGCCAGGCATTCACCAATGGCCTGCCCGGACAGTGGGGCCACTGGATTGTGACCGTCGGTCTGGTCATGTTCGCCTTCTCCACCATCCTGGGCTGGTGCTACTACGGCGAGCGGAACATCGAGCGCCTCTTCGGCCGCAAGCTCGTGATGCCGTTCCGCATCGTGTTCTCGCTGGTCGTCTACGTAGGCTGCACCACCGAGCTGACCGCCGTTTGGAACTTCTCGGACATGATGAACGGCCTGATGGCGCTGCCGAACCTGATCGGCCTGCTAATCCTCTCGGGCATGGTGGCCCGCGAAACCCGCTGGTACCTCAAGCATGACCCGAAGCTGGAAGCCAACAAGGCGCAGATCGAGGACTTCATGAATGAGCGTCCGGGTTGGGCTGAATGGAAGGCTGGCGACGTCGTCGGTTCCTCGCGCAACCGCGGTGCCCACGAGGCATAGACTCCGCAAACAGCAAAGAACCCGTCCAGCATCTGATTGATTCCAGATGCTGGACGGGTTCTTTTCTATTGGAAGACAGCTAAAAGCTTAGGCGTTCCACAGGCCGTAGGAGTCGGCCAGGTCGGCAATCTTCTGGGCACGGGCCAGACGCGGCAGGTATGAGCCATCGCCCACCGAAGCGCCGGCAGCGTGCGCTTCGAGCAGTTCCATGGCCCAAGACAGCTCGTCTTCACTGGGTGCCAATGCGGCGTTGATGCCATCAACGTGATCGGTGGACAACGACAGCTTGCCGGTCATGCCCATGGAGGCGGTGATGCGAGTTTCCTCCGTCACCTTGGCGGCGTCGGCACCTGCCGGTGGAGGTCCGTCGATAGCGCCAGGCAGCTTGCCTACACGCGAAGCGATCACGAGCCGTCCGCGTGCGTAGGCCAGTGCCATCGGGTCGTCGGAGACACCGGTGTCCTTGCGGAAGTCGTTGATGCCGAACGCTAGGCGGAAGGTACCCGGGGCCGAAGCGATCTGCGTAGCATTCTCGATACCCAAAGCGGTTTCGATCAAGGCCAGGACGGGAGTACCCGCGCGAAGCCGCATTGCGCTGTAGGTAACCTGTTCAGGCTGCTCGGTCATGGCCAGCATGATTCCACGCAGGCCGGGAGTTCCCGACAGCGCGGCAAGATCATCGGCCCAGAAATCAGTGTCAATGCCGTTGACGCGTACCCACGCAGTCATGCCATTGGACAGTGCTCGCACTACGTTGTCGCGAGCCTGGATCTTCTGGTCGTCAGGAACGGCAGCTTCCATGTCAAAAATCACCGAGTCCGCTTCACAAGCCAGTGAAGGAGCGAAAGTTTCCTCCTTGGCCGCATTGACCAAGAGCCAGGAACGGGACAATTTTGCAGGAAGAGCCGCAGCTCGACGATTTCGGAATGCCATACGTCCTACACTACTCACTCGGCCCTCCAAGCTTCCACTGGCCATGTACAGTATTTGCTTCAAGTGAACCGAAAGGCGCGGAATGCAGCACTGGAGCAGTCCGGATGCACGGCACCAACCTGAACCGGGTAGCCTTCTGCGCAGTGGAGCTGAGCATGGATGCAGTGTTGCCTGCGGCGCTCCACGGGCTCCCGCGTTCTGCCATTTCCGAAATCCTACCGCAGGCTGGAAACGCGGGAATTGATCATCGGTGGTTCTGATTCTGCAGATCAACTGCCTCCCGCTAACTCCATTCGCCGGAACCGGAGGATTTCCTTCGCATAGTTTCCCGCGGCTTCATTCTCGGACACAGGCTGCCACCCGGAGGTCCAGCAGCAACCAAATGCCCCATTCAAGTGCAGGTTCAGCCCATCTGGCCACTGCGCGAAGCAGCGGACTACCTACCCGAATCCAGTGGCGTATAACCAACTTCACAACTGTTAAGCTTGCTCGCAGTCCAAGGTGACGAACAAATATAGCTGGTCAATATATCTGCGATAACCTCTTTCAGCGGTCTCGTTCTCCTTCGAAGCAGGCCGTCTCCTTCGAAAAACCGAAGGGATCTGCTCATGAAAGGTGCAGCCGTGGCGATCGATTCCACGCAACTGAAAACCGTTTCCGATGGAACGAATCTTGAGCGCGGACTGTCCAGCAGGCACATCCAGCTCATGGCGATCTCCGGAGCGGTCGGCACCGGATTGTTCATGGGCTCCGGCAAGACCATTTCCGTTGCTGGTCCGTCGGTCATCTTCGTATACATGATCATCGGCTTCATGCTCTTTTTCGTCATGCGTGCCATGGGCGAGATCCTGCTCAGCAACTTGAACTACAAGACCTTCGCAGATTTTGCCGGCGATCTCTTGGGACCTTGGGCTGCCTTCTTCACCGGCTGGACCTACTGGTTCTGCTGGGTCGTCACCGGCATTGCGGACGTAGTCGCGATCGCCCAGTATGTCGCCTACTGGTGGTCCGAGATCCCGCTATGGCTCCCGGCGCTATGCTGCATCCTGCTATTGGTCGGGCTGAACCTGCCCACCGTCAAGGCTTTTGGTGAAACCGAGTTCTGGTTCTCATTGGTGAAAATCGTTGCAATCCTGGCATTGATCGTTTGCGGCTTGGCAATGATTGCCACCGGATTCAGTTCTCCCGAGGGAGACACCGCTTCTTTCGCCCACTTGTGGGCGCACGGTGGCATGTTCCCCACTGGTTTCATGGGCTTCGTCGCAGGCTTCCAGATCGCCGTTTTCGCCTTCGTCGGCATTGAATTGGTAGGTACGGCCGCGGCTGAAACCAAGGATCCTGAAAAGAATCTCCCGAAGGCCATCAATTCCATTCCGCTGCGCGTGATCCTGTTCTACGTCGGTGCCTTGACCGTCCTGATGGCCGTCACCCCCTGGTACAAGTTCTCCGCGGATGCATCGCCATTCGTTAGCATGTTCTCGATGGCTGGTTTGGCCGCAGCTGCGGGTCTGGTCAACTTTGTCGTGCTGACGGCCGCCGCTTCAAGTGCAAATTCCGGGATCTATTCAACATCGCGCATGCTGTACGCCCTGTCGCAAGACGGAGACGCTCCGCGGAAGTTCAGCAAGCTTTCTGCCACGCAGGTGCCACGCAATGCGTTGCTGTTCTCCTGCATTTTCCTTCTTGCTGCCGTCGTGCTGTTGTACGCGGGTGACTCCGTAGCCCAGGCCTTCACGTTGGTGACCACGGTGTCTGCCCTGTGCTTCATGTTCGTCTGGTCAATGATCCTTATCAGCTATTTGGCCTTCCGCAAGCGCCGCCCGCAGCTGCATGATGCCTCCAAGTTCAAGGTCCCCGGCGGCATGGGAGCCCCGTACATGGTCCTAGCTTTCTTCGTATTCGTCCTGTGGGCATTGACCACGCAGGCCGATACGCGTGCTGCGTTGCTGGCTACGCCCCTGTGGTTCCTGGTAGTTGGAATGTTCTACCTGAAGGTGCGCAAATCCGATGGCCATCAGGCTCTGCGCGCAGCACATCGGGCAAAAGTCCGCGCGGAGAACGAGGCCGCTGCAATCCATCGGCGAAGCTAGGCCCTTGGCAAAGGATGCCAAGGGCCTAATTGTGCCGGGCAACTACATATTCGTAAGGGATATCCCTGCCGACGAGTAGGACTTCTAGCAGCCCCAGGCTTTCTCCGTATCTCTGATAAGCCAAGGGCACCTGCTTGCGGATCCCGGTACTGATCTTGGAGAAGTACAACAGTGTTCCGTCCTTCCAGCGGCCGGTGTGCCCGTGGGCGAAAACCTCATTCCATTCCAGCACGGACGCAGAAAATCCGTTGAGCATCTGGATGCTGTCATCCATGTCCAGCCCTCGAACAAGGAATTCTGGGTGCCCGATGCGACTCAGGCCAACGGTGTAGGCAAGCGATGGGCTGATCCGGTCCGACTCAACAAAAATCACTTCATGTCCGTAGTCGCGGATCCGCTGGTCGATCAGGGCTTCCAGTTGCTTGCGTGTCATGCCATTGCACATATCGCACATGGTCAGGTTCCTCTCCTCGGCCTGCTCATCTTTTGACGATGCGGCGCGGTTCCTAGTGAGCAGACTGTTTCTGGATCACGGCGAAGTCCCTGGGTTCCCTGCAATGCAAGGTTCTTATCGGGGTGTCGCCAAGGATCAGACTGGTGAGTGGAAGAGTGTGCAGTTCCGCCTCTGGCTCCGAGAAAATGAGCTCGCTAAATAGCGATGTGTTGTGGGTACCCTCGGAAAAGACTTGTCCGTGCTCGACGACTTGTGACGCCAGATGCGCGAGAAGCCCGAAAACATCATCTTCGTCTCCACCGATACTGACGATTTCAGGATGCCCTCGTTTGGCCAATCCCAGTGTGTACCCCAGGACCTGTTGCTGCTTTGCCATAGTGCTGAGCACTACGGCATACCCCTTCTCTGATATTTCGCGCAGCGCAACAAAGCCAAGTAGCTGCATTTCGGGCAACGAGCTGCGGACACTGAGATGGACGCCTTCAGGATTACTCATCGCATTCCTCCTTGGTTGGTCTGATGCCAGCAAGTGTGGCGCGAATTCATCGCCCCGGCAGGAACTTTCTACGATTGTGGATATCCCAAGACAACGGCCTCAGAACAGCCCGGCGCATGAAAAAAGCACTGCCCGCAACGAGTCGTTGCAGGCAGTGCTTTTTCGCCAGCTTTTTCTACTTGGCCTTTTCTGCTTCCGCAGCCACAGCCGCGGCTACAGCAGGCATCACGCGGTCATCGGTTGCCGAAGGAATGATGTAATCCGCTGCCAGATCATCACCAACCAGGTTGGCAATGGCATGGGCCGCGGCGACTTTCATGCCCTCGGTGATCTTCTTGGCACCCGAGTCCAGGGCGCCGCGGAAGATGCCCGGGAAGGCCAGCACGTTATTGATCTGGTTCGGGAAGTCGCTGCGGCCAGTGGCCACCACGGCTGCATACTTCGCGGCAGCATCCGGCATGATTTCCGGGGTCGGGTTGGACAGCGCGAAGATGATGGCGTCCTTGTTCATCTTCGCCACGGCAGCTTCTTCGAAGGTCGATGAGGAAAGTCCCACTACGACATCCGCGCCGTCCAGTGCCTCAGCCAGGCCACCCATGACATCTTCGCGGTTGGTGCGGCTGGCCAGGTCGGCCTTGACCGGGTTAAGGTCGTCTCGTTCGCGGTGGATGGTGCCACGCGAGTCGAGCACGATGACGTCATCCACGCCGGCCGAAAGCAGCAGGTTGGTGACGGCGACGCCAGCCGAACCGGCACCGGAGATGACGACCTTCAACGAGCTGATGTCGCGCTTGGTCTGGCGGGCAGCGCCGATCAGAGCTGCCAGCACTACCACCGCAGTGCCGTGCTGGTCATCGTGCATAACCGGGATATCCAGCGCCTCGATCAGGCGCTTTTCGATTTCGAAGCAGCGCGGGGCGGAGATGTCTTCCAGGTTCACGGCGCCGAAGCTCGGGCGCAGGCGAATGACGGTTTCGACGATTTCATCGACGTCGGTGGTGTCCAATACCAGCGGGATCGAATCCAGACCGCCGAATTCCTTGAACAGGGCGCTTTTGCCTTCCATGACCGGAAGCGAGGCAGCGGCGCCGATGTTGCCCAGGCCCAGCACAGCGGTGCCGTCCGAAACCACAGCAACCAGGCGGGAGGCCCAGGTGTGGGTGGCGTGCTTGGCTGGATCATCTGCGATGGCCTGGGATACCTTGGCTACACCCGGAGTGTAGGCGATGGACAGGTCGCGCTTGGTGTTCAGCGGCATTTGCGATGAGACGGAAAGCTTGCCGCCAAGATGGGCGTCGAAAATCTCTTCGTCGGTGATGGTGGACAGGTCTTTAGTGGATTCAACAGACATTGAATAGCTCTTCTTTCAAGAAAGTTCTGATTGACGAAAACGCAGTACCCACGAAATTGGTGGCAGAGCGTAGGAACGCGCATGACCATTCATCCGACCGCAATGGAGCGTGACCCACAGGCAATTAAGGAGGGCGTCAGGCTTCCATGTACACAATTCCCAGAGGGGCTCCGCCGGGTGAGGCTGAAGGATCCGTCATGGTGTGCCGGAAGATGGCTGGTCAGTACTTTCTTTAGACCTACGTTTTCCACCATACGGGAACCGCTTGGCGCTGTACAACCCCCATTCGTCGCATCTGTGTCATAAAGGAGTTGCGACAGGCAGTCCATTTGCAGCGTCATGAGGTGCGCCCGAAGGACATCTCAGGCAAAATAAGGGCCATGGCATCACCGACTTCAGCACTGGGCAGGGTCCGCACCTTCGAGGCGTTAGATGAGAAGACCACCGCG
>NZ_JBLVOC010000015.1:311746-336578 GCF_053543575.1 Glutamicibacter sp. AGC84 | reverse complement strand
CGCCGCGCGCTGGACGAGTCGGATGACACGACTGTGTTCGTCAACGGCACCGCGTTGAAGTTGCCCAAAGAAGCGCACCAGGCGCTGATCGAGGTGCTCTCGCGGTTTGCAGATGGCGAGTCCGTCAGCATCGGCACACCCGAGCTGCTCCTTAATACTTCCCAAGCAGCCCAAATGGCCGGGATTTCCAACAGCTACCTGCGCAAGCTGGCCGATGCGGGGATTATTCCGGTGGAATACCGTGGAACGCATCGCCGCATTCGCCCAAGCGCCATCCAGTCTTGGCTGGATTCCCGCACCGAAACCGAGAAGTGAGCCAACCAGCCGGCGAATACGCCAGCGGCCCGCAGGAAGTCGGATGATGGGATCGCCTGCTGATCAGGGTCCCGGGTTATTCCCTGTTCGCATGGATGGGCGCCTCCCGGTCTTGGGTATTTCCGGGCTTCGGCGGACTGCGTCGAATTACTGGTCCTCTTGGTCCGGCAGTGCTGGCTGGCCGGGAGCTAGCCGCGAAACCTTTCCGAGAAACTTCACGGCCGCGTCAATGCGGCGTTGGGCCCGCTGAAGATCGAGGAACGCAACGCCTCGCCTGGAGCAAAGAATCACGTGGTTGAAAACTCAGCTCTTGCCAAGCCTTGAATTTCCTGCTGGAATACCAAAGTATTCTATTTGAAAACAATTCCTGTGCCGCACCCAGCGCAGGAACCCCGCTCCCCCCGCCCCTGGAGCCTTGCCGAGGAGAACCATGACCACCGCATCAGAATCGCTGACCACTTCGCACGAATCCTTGCTATCCGAGCGCGCGGCCGGAATCAAGCAGTCCGCGGTGCGCGACGTCTTCGAGCTCTCCTTGGACCCTTCCTTGGTATCCCTGGCCGGAGGCAACCCCTACCTGCAGCTGCTCCCGCTGGAAAAGGTCGGTGAAATGGCCCGGCGCATCATCGTCGAGCAGGGCCCCGAAGCATTGCAATACGGCTCCGGACTTGGCACTCCTGAACTGCGTGCACAAATTATCGATGTCATGGCAGCTGAAGGCATCACGAACGTGGGGGTCGAAGATGTGGTGGTCACCAACGGCTCCCAGTCAGCACAAGACATGGCCTGCAAGGTCTTCTGCAATCCCGGAGACACTGTGCTCTGCGAAGATCCGACCTACGTCGGGGCCCTGAATACCTTCGAGGCCTACCAGGTGTCCGCCCGCCCCGTGGGCACCGATGCAAATGGCTTGATTCCTGATGCCTTGCGTGCCCGCATCGCCGAATTGCGCGCCGCCGGCGAGCGCATCAAATTCCTCTACACCATCCCGAACTTCAACAACCCATCAGGGATCACTCTGGCGGCCGAACGCCGCCAGGAAATCGTGGACATCTGCCGCGAAGCCGGCATCCTGATCCTGGAAGACAACCCGTACGGAATGCTGCGGTACGAAGGAACTCCTGCGCCTACCCTGCGGAGCCTGGACCCGGAAAACGTCATCTACATGGGTTCCTTCTCCAAGATCTTCGCGCCCGGCCTGCGCATCGGCTGGGCCGCGGTCCCGACCCACCTTTTCCGCCGCTTCTACCTGGCCGGCGAGGCGGTAGCCCTGTGCCCACCGACCTTGAACCAGATGATCATCAGCGCCTACCTCAACGAGCATGACTGGAAGGGGCAGATCACCAAGTACAACGACCTGTACCGTTCCCGCCGCGACGCGATGCTCGAAGCATTGGCCAAGTACCTGCCGGCAGGTGTCACCCACACTCGTCCCGAAGGCGGCTTCTTCGTCTGGTTGACCTTGCCTGAAGGCATTGACACCTACGCGCTGCTGCAGCAGGGCGTGAAGGCCGGGGTCATTTTCATTCCAGGCGCGGCATTCAGCCCGAGCGGCCAAGCCGACAATAAGCTGCGCTTGGCATTCTGCTCCGTTGACGAGAAGACCATCGACGAAGGCGTCCAGCGTCTGTCGGGTCTGCTCAAGAACGAGATCTTCAAACTCTAAGTCCGGAGGCTTGTACCGGGAGCCCACGGCCCGGTACAAATGGCCGCCCTGCATCCTTGATGGGAAGCTTGCTGTCCGCCTCCTGGCCAAGTCCGCACAGATCCAGTCGGGGCTGGATCTCCGGCTAGCCCTGCGCGATCCGGGATTCCACGGAAATCTCAAGCAGCTTCTGCTCGGTCGCTTTCAAGACACGGTGCGCAGGCCATATCGCCCGCAGCTCGCGTAACAGCGCCGGCCCATCAAACGGGATCTCGACGAGCAGCCCCTGCTCCAATTGGCTCTCTACCGCCAAATGGCTGAGCACAGCGGGTCCCATTCCGCGCGCCACGCACTGGCAAATTGTTGCGTTCGAGTTGAAGACAGCGACCGGATTCGGGCGTTCGGCATGGGCAATGTAATCCAAGAATGCCCGGGTGCCGGAGCCTTCCTCGCGTTCTATCAGCGCCGTGCTTTGCAATTCGTGAAGGCTCAGCGGTTCCTTCCGTTGTGCCCAAGCATGTGAAGGCGACGTGACCACGAGCATTTCATCGTGAAGTACCTGCCGGCTTTTCAGGCCCAGAGGAATGTGCGGGGTTTCCACGAATCCTAGTCCCAATTCCTCCTGCTGCACTGCACGAATAACATCTTGGGAATTCATGATCTTCATTCGAGGGATGACTCGTGGCAGGGCACGATGCAGTAGTCCGATCCAATTTGGCGCCAAGAATTCTGCCACCGTCATGCTGGCTCCGAATTCCAGCTCTCCCTCTCCGGTTTCAGCCAGCGAGCGCGCGCCAGCGGCGAAGGCTTCCAGGCTGGACAGGACTTCACGAGCCCACTGGACGGTCAGCACTCCCTCTGCCGTCAAGCGCGATCCGGTGGTCTTGCGTGCCACAAGCTGGTATCCCAGCCGGCGCTCCAACGTTTTCAATGCGCGGGTGGCATTTGGCTGCGCCATCCCGGCCGCACGGGCACCGGCGCTCAGACTCCCGTGATCGGCGATGCCGACCAGCAACTCCAATGAGGAGGGTTGAATCCAGCGGGCAATGTCTTCGAGAGATGACGAGCTGCTTTCCATATCATGATCATATGTCCGCGATAGCAAGAAGTGGTATACCGCAATTCGCCATGCCGGAGAAGAATTATTTCCATGCACGACTCCACAAGTCCCGTCAAAGAATCTGCCACCTCCAAACGTGACCAGTCCGGACATCGAAAACCTGCTTCGCGTTTCGCTCCGGCTCTTCCGGGACTGCTCCTCTGCCTTGCCGCCGGCATCTTGTGCATGTTCGCCAGCCGCTACATCCATGGCCTGAGCGCCCTGCTGCTGGCTATCCTGCTCGGTGCGCTGTGGCGCAATCTTGCCCCGGTCCCGCAGGCTTTTGCCCCCGGCACGGCAATTGCCGGCAAGAAGCTGCTGCGCCTGGGCATTGTGCTGCTGGGCTTGCAGCTCTCGCTGGGCACCATCCTCGGCTTGGGCCCCGGGGTACTGCTGGTGGTGGCCCTCTCGGTTGGCATCACGTTCTTGGCCACCTTGTGGATCGGCAAGAAGCTCGGCATGGATCTGCCGCAGCGCCTGCTCATCGCCACCGGCTTCTCCATCTGCGGTGCCGCCGCGGTCGCAGGTGCGGAGAACGTCGTCAAGGCCAAGCAGGATCAGGTCGCCACCGCGATCGGGCTGGTAGTGCTCTTCGGGACATTGATGATTCCGCTCATGCCGGCGGTGGGCTTGCTGCTCGGGCTGGATGAACGCAGCATCGGCATGCTCATCGGCGCGTCCACCCATGAGGTCGCACAAGTCGTCGCCGCCGGCGGTTCGGTAGGTGCCGGCGCCTTGGCCGTGGCGGTGACCGTCAAGCTGGCCCGGGTGGTCCTGCTGGCTCCAATCATTGCCGGCGTCGGCGTCTTCATGCGGCGGCGCCAATCGGTGCCAGGCGGCAAGAACCCGCCACTGGTGCCGCTGTTCGTGCTCGGGTTCCTGGCGGCAATGCTGCTGCGCACCACCGGGCTGGTGCCCGAGGAGTGGCTTGCAGTTGCGGCCAGCACGCAGACGCTCCTGCTTGCCGCGGCCATGTTCGCCTTGGGGCTCGGGGTCCACCTGCGCAGCATCGTAAAAACCGGCGGACGTTCATTGCTGCTGGGGTTGCTGTCTACCTTGGTGATCATCGCCGTGTCGATCGGCGGAACCCTGCTGTTCCCGCCGGCCTAGGCATGGCAGCCATGCGGGCCCGCCGCACCTATTTCGCGCTCCAGCCGCCATCCATGGTGTAGGACGCTCCGGTCACCATGCCCGCGGCATCCGCACTGAGCCAGGCCGCCAGCGAAGCGACTTCCTCTGGCTCAACCAGGCGCTTGATGGCCGATTCGGCAAGCATGATCTTCTGGATGACATCCGACTCGTCAATGCCATGCGAATTCGCTTGATCGGCAATCTGCCGCTCCACCAACGGGGTACGCACATAGCCCGGGTTGATGCAGTTGCTGGTGATCCCGTAGTCGGCACCTTCCAATGCAGTGACCTTCGACAGTCCCTCCAACCCGTGCTTGGCCGCAACGTAGGCGCTCTTGAACGCACTGGCCCGGAGCCCGTGGATCGAAGAAATATTGATGATGCGGCCGAAGCCGCGCTCGCGCATGCCGGGCAGTGCTGCCCGGATCAACAGGAACGGCGACTCCAGCATGAGCCGATGGATCAGCCTCCAGGCTTCGGGGTCGTACTCATGGATTGGAGCCACCCTTTGCACGCCGGCGTTGTTAATCAGGATGTCGGTATCCACGCTGAGATCTTCCAACGACGCGGTATCCGAAAGATCCACAGCCCATGCTTTTCCGCCGAGCTCGCGGGCCGCTTCTTCAGCGGCCTGTTCATTGAGGTCGGCAATCGTCACAGTGGCACCGGCGTCGGCCAATGCCCGGGCACTGGCCAGGCCTATGCCGGAGGCGCCACCGGTAACCAAGGCGCGGCGCCCCTTCAGACCCTGAGGCCATGGGCCAATTTGTTCCGCCATTGCGCTCATCCTCTGCTCGGCTCCCCTGCGGCTTCCAGTTGCGATGCCCGCAGCTTCGCGCAGGTCTCTGTGATTCAAACTAGGCTCCGCCAGGAATCCGGTCAACGGCATTTGCTGTGCAGATTCCGCAGGTCAATGTGCAAGCATGCACAGCGGTTTCTGCCGGTTGCCCGTTTGCTGTGCGCTGGAAGCTAAGCTGGCTCTCGAAGGCTATTTTCACTTCCAAGAGCCAAGGACATGGTAGGCAATGACGACTTCCCCGATACCTGCGACTCCCGCAGAGGTCCCGATCCGCAAAGCGGCCAGTGTTTTGCTGCTGCGCGAGGCAGCTGGCGGGTTTGAGGTTTTCGTCCAGCATCGCGTGAACACCATGGACTTCGCAGCCGGCATGGTGGTTTATCCCGGCGGCCGAGTTGATGCCCAAGACGGCCAAGCGGTGGCGGCAGGAGAGCTGGATCCCGCCTTGCTCAGCGAGCACGCCCGGCAATGGGCGCGCACCTCGATCCTTGGGGAAGGACCAGATCGCGCGGAGCATCTGGCCGGGGAGATCCTGGCCGCAGCACGTCGTGAAGTCTTCGAGGAGACAGGGCTGCTGCTGGATCCTGGTCAACTGCGCCCCTGGGCCAATTGGGTCACCCCAGCCGGTTTCCCGCGGCGGTTCGATACGTACTTCTTTGTCGCGGCCTTGCGCCCCGGCCAGGAACCAGTCCACCAGACCACCGAAGCGGTGATCTCCACATGGATCAGCCCCCAGGAGCTCTTCGCTTCCCTGGAACGCGGCGAGATTAAAATGATGCGCCCCACCCAGCGCACCTTGCGGGATGCGATGGAGCAGGGCAGCATCGAGCAGATCATTGCCAGCGAGCCGGTCATCTCATCGGTTCATCCGGATCCCCGCGATTCCCTCTCGGGAAACGCTGTTCGGAATTCAGAAAAGCAGTTCAACGCCTGATTGCAACCGATCAGGATTCCAGCAGTGTGCGTCCGACGATGAGCGACATGATCTCGTTGGTGCCTTCCAGGATCTGGTGCACGCGCAGATCCCGGGTGATCTTCTCCATCCCGTAGTCCGCGAGGTAGCCGTAGCCGCCGTGCAGCTGGATAGCGCTGTTGGCGGCGTTGAATCCGGCGTCCGTGGCCATCTTCTTGGCCATCGCGCAGAGGCGGACGCGGTCCGGGCTCTTCGCGTCCAGTGCGGCGGCGGCACGGCGCAGCAAGGAGCGGGCGGCTTCCAGCTCCATGTCCATTTCGGCCAGCTTGAAGACCAGCGCTTCCTGCCTGGTCAGCGGCCCGCCGAAGGCCTGGCGCTCCTTCAAATACAGCGCCGACTTCTCCAGCGCGCTCTGCCCGCCACCCAGCGAGCAGGCCCCGATGTTCAGGCGGCCGCCATTGAGTGCCTGCATGGCCATGGAGAATCCCTGGCCTTCCTCACCCAGCAGGTTGGCGGCGGGAATGCGCACGCCTTCCATGATCACCTGGCGAGTGGGCTGCGCCTTCCAGCCCATCTTCTTTTCGTTCGGCCCGAAGCTCAGGCCCTCGGCATCCCCGGGAACAAGGAAGGCGCTGATGCCGCGCGAACCGGTATCAGCGGTACGGGCCATGACGATGTAGAGCGCCGAGCTTCCAGCTCCCGAGATGAATTGCTTGACGCCGCTGAGCACATACTCGTCACCGTCCTTGCGGGCACGGGTTGACAGGGCCGCCGCATCGGAGCCGACTCCGGGCTCGGTCAGGCAGTAGGAGCCCAGGTCGTCCATGGCGGTCATCGATGGCAGCCATTTGGCGCGCTGCGCGTCGTTGCCGAAGGTGTCGACCATCCACACGACCATGTTGTGGATGGAAATGTAGGCGGCCAAGGTCGGGTCGGCCTTGGCGAGTTCCTCGAAGACCAGCACCGCATCGCTGCGGCTCAGACCGGATCCGCCATGATCTTCAGAAACATAGATTCCGCCCATGCCCAGCTGTCCGGCTTCGGCCAGCACATCCACCGGGAAGTGCTGTTCCTGGTCCCACTTCAGGGCATTGGGAGCAATCCTGGTCTCGGCGAAATCATGGACCATCTCGATCAACGACTTCTGGTCTTCGCTTACTTCAAACAACACCGGCTCCTTTGCCTGCACCTTGCGTCTTTGACCTCAGTCTATGTGACGCAAGATAAAATGAGGGCCAATAGGATGAGTTCCGAAGCATTCATTTCGAAAGAGTTGGGCTAAGCGCATGCAAATCCGGACAAGCACCGCCGGGGATTGGCCTGGGATCTTCGGCTTCTACCGCAAAATCATGGATGAGGGACAGACCTACGCCTTCCCCCAAGGCCAAACCCTTGAAGAAGCCCGCCCCTGGTGGATGGAGACGCTACCGGGGCAAACGGTCGTTGCCGTGGCAGATGGCAGGATCATCGGCTCGGCCAAGATGGGGCCAAACAAGCCCGGACGGGGAGCCCACATCGCCACCGCGTCCTTCCTGGTCGATCCGGAATGCCGCAATCGCGGCGTGGGACGAGCACTGGGCGAATACGTGATCGACTGGGCCCGGCAGGAAAATTATCACGGCATCCAGTTCAATGCGGTCGTCGAGACCAATGAGGCTGCAGTGCGTCTATGGCAATCGCTGGGCTTCAAGATCCTGGGCACCATTCCGGGCGCCTTCAACCATCCGACCAAGGGGCTGGTGGGCCAGCACTTCATGTTCCTGCCGCTGCGTCCTGCTGCTCCACCTGGCCATTAGCCGCGCGCGTCGAACCGCTCACGGGCAGCGAGCACTTTGGGCACATGCTCCTCGGACCACAGGCGCAGGATTTCCATGGGTTCCAGGATCCCGCGTCCCAAATCAGTCAGCTCGTAGTCGACCCGCACCGGCACCTGGGCATATACGGTGCGCTGCACCAACCCGTCACGCTCCAGGTTGCGCAGGGTATTGGTGAGCACCTTCGGGGTGACCGCGCCGATGCGCTGGCGTAATGCAGAGAAACGTTGCGGGCCGCCAGCCAGGGACAGGAGGACCAGCGGAGTCCATTTATCGCCTAGGCGCTGCATGATTTCACGTGAAGGGCATTGCTGCACGAACACGTCAAAAGAGCCATGGCTATCCATGAGGAAACCTAGTTTCGTTGTAGTGGGCGGTATCTAAAAGATACCATTGTGCCGGACCCAATTTCCCAAGGAAAGAGAACACCATGAAGATTGCAGTTTACGGAGCTACCGGCATGGTCGGCTCGGAAGTCGTTGCCGAAGCCATTTCACGCGGCCATGAGGTCACCTCGGTCTCCCGTTCGGGCAAGGGAATCGACGGAAGCACCACCGTGGCCGCCGAGCTGGGCGACGGGGCAACCTACCGCGACCTGGGAAAGAACAACGACGTGCTCGTCATTGCCGTACCGCCATCGCGCACCGGTGGCGACCACCAGGAATACCTGGATGCCTTCGAGCAGATCACCGAAACCCTGGTCCCAGCCCGCCTGCTGGTTGTCGGCGGCGCCGGCGCTACCGAGGTAGACGGCGTCCGCCTGGTCGACACCCCGGGCTTCCCGGAGGAATACAAGGCCGAAGCCACCACCTGCGCCGAGGTCTACGACATGTTCACCTCGGTTTCCGGAATCACCTGGACCGTCGCGGCTCCAGCCCCGGTGATCATGCCTGCACGCCGCACCGGCAGCTACACCCTGGGCACCGATTCGCCAGCAGGCGACTTCGTTTCCTCCCAGGACTTCGCCGTGGCCATCCTCGATGAAATCGAAACCCCGGTCCACCAGAACCGCCGCATGACCGTGGCCAGCGAAAAGTAGATCCCTCGCGCAGTGCCGCTAGCCAGGTTTCGTCGGATCGGAGCGATTCGCTCCGATCTGACGAATGCGTTCCAGATGGCTAGAGTTGGTTTGGTCATCACCACTAGTTCATCGAGGTAAGCCCTTCCCCATGCAACGAAACTCGCGCGCGTCCAGGATCCTTGGCTGCGCTATCGCGCTCCCGCTCCTTGGATCCCTTCTAGCCAGCTGCTCGGCAGGTGCAGGACCCGATTCCCCCGCAGAGGAGGCGAAGCCGGTTGCCGGCGGCACCCTGGTCTATGCTTCGGGCGACGCCGAGCCGGCCTGCCTGGATCCGCATGTGGGCGGCAACTACCCGCAAGCCCTGGTAGCAAGCCAGTACCTCGAATCCCTGTTCACCAAGGATGCGGACGGGAAGATCATCCCGTGGCTGGCCGAAAGCACCGAAGTTTCCGAGGACGGCCTGACTCGCACCATCACCCTGCGCGATGGGATTTCCTTCACCGACGGCACGAAGCTCACCGCCAAAGCCATCGAAGCCAACATCGAGCACCTGAAGGATCCGAATACCGCGTCCTCCACCGGCTACCTGGCCGTGGGCAAGGTCGTGGATATCGAGATCGCCGATGAGCTCACCGCCAAGCTGACGCTCTCCGCCCCGGATAACGCGCTGCTGGAATCGCTGTCCATGCCATGGACCGCCATCGAATCCCCCAAGGCGCTGGAACGCGACCAGGCGACCAACTGCGCCTCACCGGTAGGCACCGGCCCGTTCAAGGTCGAATCCTGGGAGCACCAGAAGGCCGTGAACCTGGTCCGCAACGAAGACTACGTGCCGCCGGTCAAGAACACGGAGCGCTCCGATTCCAAGGCCTATCTGGAGGCCATCACCTGGCGCTTCATCCCTGAGGCCGCCACCCGCTACGCAGCCCTGGTCTCGGGCGAAGTCGATGTCATCGACAACGCGCAGCCGGACACCATCGCCACGGCAAAGCAGGACGGCTCGCTGGGCCATCTGGACGCCCCGCGCCCGGGTGCTTCCAACCGCCTGGAGCTGAACAGCTCCAAGGCGCCATTCGATGACCAGCGCGTGCGCGAGGCCTTCATCCGTTCCGTGGATGCCAGCGCCGGCGTCAAGGCCCTCTATTTCGGCACCACCGAGCGCAGCTACTCGCTGCTGTCGTCAGCCGAGCCGCTGGGCTACTCCGATGAATCGCTGTTCGGCACCGATGCGGCCAAGGCCAACGCGCTGCTCGATGAAGCAGGCTGGAGCGAACGCGACGCCGAAGGCTACCGCGTGAAGGACGGCAAGCGCCTGTCGCTGGACTTCCCGGTCTCCACCAACCAGTCGGTTCCTGCCGAGCAGTCCCTGTTCGAGCAGTTCCAGGCCCAGGCCAAGGCCGTGGGCTTCGAGGTGAAGATCCAGCTGCTGGACCTGTCCAGCTGGTACGGCGCCCTGGCCAAGCACGATTACAATCTGGTCTCGGCTCCCTACACCAAGGTCGGCCCGTCGGTGCTGCGCATCCTGTACCACTCCGACTCGACCGTCCCGGCGCCATCGGGCTACTTCGCCAACAACGCGCAGGTGAAGAACGAGAAGCTCGATGGGATCCTGGCCCAGGCCGAAGAGGCCAACGATGAAGCCCAGCGCGCTGCGCTGTACGAGCAGGCCCAGAAGCTGGTCCTGGAGGGCTACTACGTGCTGCCGCTCTACGACCAGCAGAACCACTTCCTCTACGGCAAGAACGTGCACGGCATCGGCGCCACCACCGCGGTGTCCTCGCCGGTCTACTACGACACCTTCATCACCAAGTAGCACCCCATGGGCACGATTGCTTGGGCCGGGCGCAAGATCGGCGGCGCGCTGGTGGTGCTGTGGCTGGTGGTCACCGCCATCTTCATCGCCATCCGGCTGATCCCCGGCGACCCGGCCGAAGCAATCATGGGCGGCCCCGGTTCCCAGGCCTCGGCCGAAGCGCTGGCCGCGGCCCGCGCCGAGTACGGACTGGACCTGCCGCTCATCTCCCAGTACCTGATGTACCTGGGCAAGCTGGCCACCTTGGACTTCGGCACCTCCTATTCGCTCAAGCAGCCGGTCGCCGGCATCATGGGCGATCTCCTGCCCAATACCCTCTGGCTTGCGCTGCTGGCCCTGGCGGCCGCCTGGGTGCTGGCCATGGGCTTCGCGGCATCGGCCATGCGGGCCAACCGCTTTGGCGCATGGCTGGGAAATATCGTGGAGATCATTGCCGCCGCCGTGCCGCACTTCTGGCTCGGCGCGGTGCTGATCATGCTCTTCTCCTCGATGCTCGGCTGGCTGCCGGCCGTGGATAACGGCACCGCCCAGGGTTTGGTACTTCCCGTGCTGACCTTGGCATTGCCGCTGGCCGGGTTCCTCACACAGCTGATGCGCGATTCGCTGAGTGCAGCCCTGGGCAGCCAGTTCGCGCTGGCCGCGCGTGCCCGTGGCGAAAGCCGGCTGGCGGTCTTCTGGCGCCATGGCTTGCGCCATGCCGCCTTGCCTGCCCTGGGCCTGACCGGCTGGGCTTTCTCCTCGCTGCTTTCCGGCGCGGTGGTGGTCGAGGCGATCTTCGCCCGTCCGGGTCTGGGGCGCTCGCTGCTTTCTGCGGTGCTGGCCCGCGACATCCCGATGGTCACCGGCATCGCGCTCTTCTCCGCACTGGTCTACATCGTGGTCATGGCGATCACCGAAGGCATCGAGCGAGCCATCAATCCGGCAGGGGCGAGCTCATGAGCCGCACCGCAAGAATCTTCGCCGCCGCATTCGTCGCCCTGTGGGTGCTCATCGCGCTGGCTCCCTCGGTGCTGGCCCCGGGCGACCCATTGGCCATCAACCCGGCCGAGGCATTCAGCAAACCCGGGGCCGCGCATTTCTTCGGCACCGACGAATCGGGCCGCGACATCTATACCCGTGTCATCCATGGTGCCCGCGACTCGCTGGCTATCGGCCTGGCGGCCACGGGATTGGGCATGGGATTGGCCATCGTCTTGGGCACAGTTGCGGCATTGTCCCCGCGCTGGCTCGACGAGATCATCCTGCGCGTGCTCGAAGCGCTCTACGCGATTCCATCCTTGCTCATGGCACTGCTGATCATTGCCTTCACCGGCCCCGGTGTCGGTCCGGCCATCGTCGCGGTGGGCCTGTCCACCGCACCGGGATATGCCCGGCTGGTGCGCAGCCAGATCCGCACGCTGAAGAGTTCGGAAATGCTGGAGGCAGCCACCGTGCTGGGCCGCGGCTCGTGGCTGTTGGTCCGCAACCATTTGGTTCCCAACGCCCTCAAGCCCCTGCTGGCTCTGGTGACCTTGGGGATCGGCCAAGCCGTGATCTGGGCTGCTGCCCTGTCCTTCCTGGGCTTGGGCACTCCCCCGCCAGCTCCCGAATGGGGTGCCATGCTTTCGGCCGGGCGCACCTACCTGCACTTCGCGTGGTGGATGAGCTTGTTCCCCGGCTTGGCGATAGTTGTCGTGGCCGCAGGCGCCACGCTGATTGGCCGCGCGCTGGGCGGAAGGGCAAGGACAGCATGAACGAGCAAGCACTGATTACGGTCAAGGACCTTTCGGTCCGTTTCGGTTCCGCCGTGGCGGTGAAGAACATTTCCTTCACCGTAAAGGCCGGACGTTGCCTCGCATTGGTCGGCGAATCAGGGTCGGGCAAATCCGTGACTGCCCGCAGCCTGCTGGGACTGTCCGGAGGCATCGCGAAAGCCGACGAGCTGACTGTCTGCGGGCAGGACGCCTTGGAGCTTTCCGACCGCGGCTGGCAGCAGATCCGCGGGAATTCGGTGTCCATGATCTTGCAGGATGCGCTGATGGCGCTCGATCCGCTGCGCCCGGTGGGCCGGGAAATCGGTGATGCGCTCAAGGCGCACGGCAAGATGTCCAAATCCGAGCGCCAGCAGCGAGTGCTCCAGGTGCTGGAATCCGTGCGCATGCCCGAGCCCGGGCGCCGTGCCAAGCAGCGTTCCACCGAGCTCTCTGGCGGCATGCGCCAGCGTGCCCTGATTGCCCAGGCCCTGGCCGGCAACCCGCAGGTAGTCATCGCCGATGAGGCAACCACCGCCTTGGACTCGGCGCTGACAGCACTGGTCCTTTCGCAGCTGCGCGAGCTCAAGGAGCAGGGCCGCGGCGTGCTGATGATCAGCCACGATCTGGCCCAGGTAGCGCATTTGGCCGACGACATCGCGGTGATGCGCAACGGTGCAATCGTTGAGGCCGGCAGCACCGGGCAGATCCTGGGCGACCCGCAGCACGAGTACACCCGCCAATTGCTGCGGGCCGTGCCTTCGGGGATACCGCGCTTCGCCCCACTGTCGGCAGCCAGCAAGCCGTTGACTGCACCACCGCCAGAAGCACCCGCCACTACTGCCCCCGCGTTATCAGTCACGCAGCTGTCCAAAACGTTCGGCAAGCACCAGGCCGTGGATGCGATCAGTTTCGAACTGCCCCGGGGCAAGACCCTGGGCGTTGTCGGCGAATCCGGGTCCGGGAAGACCACCACCGCGCGCATGGTGCTGGGCTTGCAGAAGCCTGATGCAGGCAACGTCCAGCTGCTCGGCGAGCACTTTGCCCCGGCCCTCGAATCCCAGCGCCGAAAGCTGCGCGAACAAATGGGCGCGATCTACCAGAACCCGTTGGGGTCTTTCGATCCGCGCTATTCGGTGGGGCAGCTGCTGGCCGATGCGCTGAGCTGCGGCAAGTCCAAGCGCGCCGCCGAGTACCGCAAGCCGGCGGCTGAACTGCTCGAACAAGTGGAGCTGTCCACCGAATTGCTGGGCCGCAACCCGCGCGAGCTTTCCGGCGGGCAGCGCCAGCGCTTGGCGATTGCCCGTGCGCTAGCGCCCAAGCCGCAGGTGCTGGTCCTTGACGAGCCGGTCTCGGCCTTGGATGTATCAATCCAAGCCACGGTGCTGGACCTGCTGGATCGGATCCAGCTGGACACCGGAACCAGCTACCTGTTCATCAGCCATGACCTGTCGGTGATCGAGCACATGAGCGACTTGGTTGCGGTGATGCATGAAGGCAAGATCATCGAGCAGGGCTCTACTGACCAGGTCTTCGGCGCCCCGCAGCACGACTACACGAAACTGCTGCTTTCGGCGATGCCGCGGTTGCGCTAGACCAGATCCACCATCTGGTCCTTGACCTGCTTGCGCAGGATCTTGCCCAGCAGCGAGCGCGGCATCTCATCGATCTGCACGATGCGCTTAGGCACCTTGTAGGCGGCCAGCAGCTCGCGGCAGTGGGCGCGCAGCGCGTCCTCGTTCAGCCCGCAGCCCTCTTCGAGCTGCACCGCGGCAACCACCATTTCGCCGCCGCGGGCCAACGGCTTTCCGAAGACCGCGGCATCGGCCACGTCAGCGTGCTGGCGCAGGGCGATCTCGACCTCAGTCGGTGAAACGTTGAAGCCGCCGGTGATGATCAGCTCCTTGGCGCGGTCCACCACCTGGGCGAAGCCGTCCTCGTCGACGGTGACCACATCGCCCGAACGCAGCCAGCCGTCCTCGGTTTTGGCCTTGGCCGTTTCCTCCGGGTTGTTCCAGTAGCCCTGGAACACCTGCGGGCCCTTGATCAGCAATTCGCCCGGTTCTCCCTGGGCCACTTCCCGGCTCGGGTCCTCCACGTCCACGACCTTCATCAGTGTCGAGGGGAAGGGCACGCCGATGGTGCCGGTGCGGCGGCTGGGGTGGAACGGGTTGCCCAAGGCCACCGGCGAGGACTCGGTCATGCCGTAGCCTTCTACCAGCAGGCCGCCGGACATCAATTCCCACAGCTCCACCACATGGTCGGGCAGGTTCATCGCCCCGGAGATGCAGTACTTGGCGCTCTTCAGCGAGACGCCGCGCTCCTTGGCCGCCAGGGCGGTGCGCTCGTAGATCGGCGGCACCGCGCAGTACACGGTGGCCGGGGACTTCTTCCAGGCATCCAGGATCATCTGCGGATCGAACTTCGGGAAGAGCACCAGCAGGCCCTGCTTCTTCACGCCGAAGGTCAGGTACAGGGTCATGCCGAAGGCATGGAACATCGGCAGGATCGCGTAGAGGATTTCCTCGCGCTCCTGCGCCCCGAGCATCCAGGCCTCGCCCTGCAAGGCGTTGGAATAGAGGTTGAAGTGGGTGAGCATGGCGCCCTTGGGGTGGCCGGTGGTCCCCGAGGTGTACTGGATGACCGCCAGGTCATCGACATCCGGATGCGGGTGGTTGGCATCCAATTGCGCACCGGAGAGCAGGTCCTTCCATGCGACGGTGCCCGAGGTGCGGGCCGTGAGCGACGCCTTGGTCTCGCGCAGCTTCTTGACCGGCAGGTTCAGCGCCAGGCGCTTGACCGCGGGGAAGGCTTCGAGCAGGTTGACCGAGACGATCGAGTCCAGCTGCACGTCCTTGGGGAATTCCTGGACGTTGGCCACGACCTTGTCCCAGGCAATCGCGATGCGCGCCTGGTGGTCCTCGAACTGGTGGCGCAGTTCGCGCGAGGTGTACAGCGGGTTGTGCTCCACCACGACGGCGCCAAGGCGCAGGATCGCGTAGAAGGCGATCACGTGCTGCGGGCAGTTGGGCAGGATCAGCGCAACGCGGTCGCCGGCACGCACGCCGAGCTTGCGCAGGCCCTCGGCGGCCTTGGCTACCTGCGCGCCCAGATCGGCGTAGCTGGTGCGGCGGCCGAAGAATTCGGTCGCCGGGCTATCGCCGGCTTCACGCACGGAGCGCTCGAACATGCGGCTGAGCGGTTCGGTGGGCAGCTCGATTTCGGCCGGGACTCCCGGCTGGTAATTTGCCACCCATGCGGGCGCAGCACTATTTTCCATACCTCCAATCATGCCCTGTAACGAAGCGCGGCGCGATTCCAGGGCTTCCCGGGCGCAAACGACGCGCTGCAGGTGGCGGATCCGGCCGCTGGCGTCAATGCCCCGGCACCGCACAGCTGGGATTTTCCTGCGAACACCCGGAGCAGGGCAGCGATCGGCGATAGCGTGTGCGTGATTGCACGGCTACGCAACTACCGGGAGGCGTCCATGCCAGCACGGCGAAGCAAACGGCTTCCCATCACGCGCCGGCGCGCGGGAACCGGCTTCTTCTACCTGGAAGGGGCACGCACGGTGAAGGACCAGCACCTGCTGGATCGGATCAGGCAATTGTCGATCCCGCCGGCGTGGAAACAGGTCCAGATCGCGGCCAGTGCGCGGGCCAAGGTCCAAGCTCGCGGAATCGATGCGGCAGGACGCACCCAGATGATCTACCACCCCGATTTCCGCGAGCGGCAGGATGCCGCCAAATTCGACCGGTTGCCGGCGTTCGGCCGCGCACTGCCCAATCTCCGCCGCCAGCTGCTGCGGGATCTGCGCCGGGGAAGAAACGACAAGGACAGGGTCACTGCGGCCGTGGTCCTGCTGCTGGATCTGCACCTGCTGCGCATCGGCACGCACGCCTACTCGCGTGCCAACCAATCCTTCGGGGCCGCTTCGCTGCGAGCCAAGCATCTGGAGGTCCAAGGGCATTGCGCCACCCTCGAGTTTCCCGGCAAGAGCGGCCAGCAGCAGCATGTGAAAATCAGGAGCCGGCGACTGGCACGAGTACTGGTCCAATTGCGCGATCAGCCGGGCTACGAGCTTTTCCGCTACCTGGACGACGATGGGCACTCGCACCTGCTCCAGCCTGCGCAAATCAACCAGTATCTCGAGGAGCATCTGGGTAGCGGATTCACCGCCAAGGACTTCAGGACCTGGGGCGGCAGCTTGGCGGCTTTCAGGGCACTGGTCGAGGCTCCCGCCTCGGCCAGGGCTGCCGATGACGCCAGGGATCTGCGCAAGCTGGCCGTCGAGCAGGCCGCCGGAAAACTGGGCAATACTCCCGAAATCGCGGCCGGTTCCTATATCGATCCCCGTGTGCTGGCGCTGGCGGACGATCCGGAAAAATTGGCGGCGTTGCGCCGTTCCAAGCGGCAGCTGGGGACCAAGAACCATTTGGATCCGGCTTCGCGCTGCCTGCTGCGGTTCCTCGAAAGGGCCAGCTAGGTGCAGAATCTAGAAGTTCAGTCCGCGGGCCGCTACATCCCATACTTCGCTGGTGCCGTCCTCATGCACTGCCAGCACGTTGTCGACCAGGTTCACCGCGACGCAGACATGGTTCGGGATGACGTGGAGCTGCTCGCCGTGGGCCGGCAGGTCCAAGTGCTCGGGCCACAGCACGGTGGCGTGATGCTCCGATAGTGCGCTGATGCGGGCTTCAGGGCACTGGGCGATGCGCCCGTATCCGGTGGCCCAGGCCGGGCGGTCGCTTCCGAGCACCTTGCTGCCGGCGTCCAGCACGATGCGCCGGGGAATCTGCCCATCGCCTTCATGGCGGCTGATCACGGTGGAGGCGACGGTCAGGGAAATATCCTCCCAGCGCACGCGCCCCAGCTCGAACTGCTGCGCATCGCCGAAGACGTACACCCCTGGACGCACCTCGGTCAGCACCGAGTTGTCGCTCAGTTCGGCGGTCGGGGTGGAGCCCCCGCTGATGCGCTTGATGGCATGCCCGGCCTCGCGCAGCAGGCACGCCGCTTCGGCCAGGGCCTTGTGCTCGTCGTTGAGTGCCGCGTCGATGCCGTCCGGCGAGTAGCTGTGGCCGGGGAAAGTGAAGATCCCATGCACGCGCATGCCTGCCGCGCGGGCGGCATCGGCTATTTCCACCGCGCCTTGCGGGCTGGTGCCGCTTCGGTGATGGCCGCTGTCGATCTCGATGACGAGCTTGATCTTGGAGGCCTTCTCCCCCAGCATCCTGGCCATCTGCTGCACGGCCTGGACAGAGTCCGTGCCGATGCTCAGCTTGGCACGGCGCATCAGCTCCAGGATGCGTGCCGCCTGGGATTCATTGACCCACAAAGGGTAGGCGATGAAGATCTTCGCGACCCCGTGCAGCGCAAAGGCGAGGGCTTCGCCGACAGTTGCCACGGTGAGTCCGGAGGCACCGGCGTCCATCTGGCGTTCGGCGATTTCATGCATCTTGTGCGTCTTGGCATGCGGGCGCAGTTTCAGGCCCTGGCTCGCCACCCGGTGGGCCACCCGGTCAATGTTCTGCTGGAGCTTCGCTACGTCAACGATGACCTGCGGGGTGTTGATTCCGGCCGGGATAGTGCCCAAATTTTCCGTCCTTCTGCACTTGGCTGCGTCACGGGGAGTCCTGGAAATAGGCATTCCCGCCGATCTGAAAGATTACCGCAGGAAGCTTTGTACAGGGGAAGGAAAAACTAGCGTGGCAGCGTGCTTGACCGGGCCGACAGCTTGGTGGACAACTCATGCGCGTGGTGCAGCAGGAGATTGCCCAGCTCTTCGCGGCGGTCCGCTTCAAAGCGCGTGTGGATCCCGGTCAGGCTCAGTGCCCAGGCAGGCTGTCCCGAGTTGTCGAAAACCGCAGCGCCCATGCCCCAGCTGCCCTCGACGATCAAGCCGGGGTTGACCGAATAGCCCAGCTGGCGGGTTTCGGCGACCTTTTTGCGCAGCTCTTCGCGGGAATGCGCCGGCCCATATCCTGGCTCTAGATCGGCATCGCGCAGGTAGCGCTCAATGCCCTGTTCAGGCAGGAAAGCAAGGATCGCGATTCCGGCCGAAGCGACTCCCAGCGGGAAGCGCCGTCCTTCATACAGCACGAACGAGCGGATGGGAAAGGCTCCATCCTGGCGCAGCAAGCACACGGTTTCGTCCCCTCGGCGCGCCGAGAGGAACGCACTTTCCCCGGTCGCCTCGGCCAGCGCGGCAACATGCTCGCGGGCCAATTCGCTGATGTCGTAGCGCTCGGCTGCCACCGCGCCCATGAGGTAGAGCTCGGGGCCAAGCAGCCAGCGGCCGGTGCGATGATCGTGGTCGCAGAATCCTTCGGTGGCCAACGCGCTGAGCAGGCGATGCACGGTGGGCCGGGCCAAACCGGTGCTCCGGGCCGTTTGCGTCGTGGTGATGCCCTCGGGCATTGCGGTGCTCACGGTGCGAAGCACGGCGGCCAGCCGCCCTACGACTTGGGTTCCGGCCGGGGAATTGCTCATGACCACATTATGGACGATCGGTTCCGGGCCGGATAATTCCCGCTTCATACTTTGTCGACGTACCCCTGTTGCTATCGAGCTGGTCGGCGGATAATTCAGCACATGGAAAATACATGGCAAATCGTCATCGACTGCGCCCGCCCGCAAGCAATGGTCCGATTCTGGGCCGAAGCCTTGCGATACGTTCCCGAGCCCGCCCCGGACGGGCATCCCACGTGGCGCGCCTACTGGCAGTCCATGGGCGTGCCGGATGATGAATTGCCGCCCGGAACCGGTGATGAACCGGAGTCGCTGGTCGATCCGCAAGGTGGTGGGCCAAGGATTTGGTTCCAGCAGGTATCGGAGGCCAAGAGCATCAAGAATCGCCTGCATCTGGACTTGCTGGTCAGCGGCGGCCGCGGCGTTCGCTTCGAGGAACGCAGGCAAAACATCACCGACGAGGCAGAGCGCCTGGTGGCCCTGGGGGCCAAGGTCCGCACCGTTCACGACATGCCGGAGATGGGCCATTTCGCTATCTGCATGTTCGATATCGAAGGCAACGAGTTCGACATCGTCTAGCTCTTTCAGCTGTGTCCATAATATGGACCGCTTGGCCGTTCCTCCTCACCATCCGACCAGTTACCCGGCAATGCACCGGGTCTATTGCATGCTCACCTGCGACTACGTACGTTAGAGGATAAGCAGATCCGCGCTCCACATAGTGGACACATGGAGGAATCGATGACAACGAAGTTTCGGGATGACGCAGCCGCCGCCTTGGCTGCCGTCGTCAAGGATGGCATGACCATCGCAGTGGGCGGTTTCGGCCTCTCCGGCATCCCCAACCGCCTGATCACCGCACTGCGGGATTCGAAGGCAACCAACCTGACCATCGTGTCTAACAACATGGGCGTAGACGGCAAAGGGCTGGGCATCCTGCTGGAAAATAAGCAGGTCTCCAAGGTCCTGGCCTCCTACGTCGGGGAGAACAAGCTGTTCGCACAGCAGTTCCTCGATGGGGACCTGGAAGTTGAATTCTGCCCGCAGGGCACCTTGGCCGAGCGCTTGCGCGCTGGCGGGGTGGGCATTCCCGCCTTCTTCACCCCCACCGGCGTGGGAACGCCGATCGCCGAAGGCAAGGAAGTCATGGAATTCAATGGCAAGCCAGCGATCCTCGAGCGTGGCATCTTTGCCGATATCGCGCTGGTCAAGGCGCATCACGCCGACGCCGAAGGCAACCTGCGCTACCGGATGACCTCGAAGAACTTCAACCCGCTGGCCGCCATGTCCGGCCGCCATACCTTCGCCGAAGCCGAGGAAATTGTCGAGGGCTACCTGGATCCGTCGCTGGTGGAGACCCCCGGCATCTTCGTGCAGACCCTGGTGCAGACCGACGCGGTCAAGGACATTGAACAGCGCACCGTGCGCAGCCGAAAGGAGGCCTGAGCATGTGGACTCGCGATGAAATGGCGGCCATTGCCGCTAGCGAATTAACCGATGGCCAGTATGTGAATCTCGGTATTGGAATCCCCACGATGGTGGCCAACAACCTGCCGGAAGGCGTTTCGGTCAAGCTGCAAAGCGAAAACGGCCTGCTGGGCATGGGTCCCTTCCCCTATGAAGGTGAAGAAGATGCGGACCTGATCAATGCAGGCAAGCAGACCGTGACCATCCTGCCCGGCGGCAGCTTCTTCGATTCGGCGACCTCCTTCGGCATGATCCGCGGCGGCCACGTCCAGACCGCGATCCTCGGCGCCCTGCAAGTGGCCGCCAATGGCGATCTGGCCAATTGGACCATCCCGGGCAAGCTGGTCAAGGGCATGGGCGGAGCCATGGACCTGGTCGCCGGCACCCCGCGCGTGATCGTTCTGACTGATCACGTGGCCAAGGACGGGACGTCCAAGATTGTGGAGAAATGCGACTTGCCGCTCACCGGAGTCGACGTGGTCAACCGCATCATCACCGACCGAGCAGTGTTTGATATAGAAAACTCGACCTTGACCCTGCGTGCAGTAGCCCCGGGTGAAAGCGTGGAAACCATCAAGGAAATCACGGCAGCAGAATTTGCCGTGGATATTGTGGAGGATCTGAAAGCATGACCGCAAAGATTGTGGGCTACGCCCGTACCCCATTCGTGAAATTCAACGGCGCCTTCGCCGCTGTTCCAGCCACCGAGCTCGGCGCCCATGCCGGCAAGGCCGCGCTGGAACGTGCCGGAGTTGATCCCAGCGAGGTCCAGCAGGTCATCGCCGGACAGGTGCTGCAAGGTGGCGCCGGCCAGAACCCGGCCCGCCAATCCGCTGTGGGTGCCGGCATTGCGCTGGACGTTCCGGCCATCGCCGTGAATGCCGTATGCCTCTCAGGTGCCGAGGCCGTTGTGGCAGGGGCCCGCCTGATCAATAGCGGCGAGGCAGACGTTGTCCTGGCTATCGGCCAGGAATCCATGTCGCTGGCTCCGCACGTGCAGCGCGCCCGTGCCGGAACCAAGTACGGTGCCATTGAATTGATTGACACCCTGGAATACGACGGCCTGACCGATGCTGCCGAGAAGCGTTCGATGGGCGCTTTCACCGAGGAACACAATGCCAAGTTGTCGATGACCCGCGAGGCCCAGGATACGGTTTCGGCCGCATCCCACCAGCGCGCTGCCGCGGCCCGCGATTTCGCAGCCGGCGAGATTGCGCCATTTACCATTTCCAGCCGTCGCGGCGACACCACGGTCAGCGAAGATGATGGCATCCGCGAAGCAACCACCGTGGAGTCCTTGGGCAAGCTGCGTCCGGCCTTTGCCAAGGAAGGCACCATTACCGCGGGCAACTCCTCGCAGATCACCGACGGCGCAGCAGCCGTGGTGCTGGCCAGCGATGCGGCCATTGAGCGCCTGGGCTTGGAGCCGCTGGCTGAAATTCTCTCGCACGCTTTCGTTGCCGGCCCGGACCGCACCCTGCACGAGCAGCCATCCAATGCCATCAGCGCAGCCCTGGAGAAGGCCGGGGCCAAAGCCCAGGACCTGAAGGCCGTCGAAATCAATGAAGCTTTCGCCGCTGTCGCGGTGCAGTCCACCAAGGCGCTGGGTCTCGATGCCTCCATCGTGAATCCGCATGGTGGCGCGATTGCCCTGGGCCACCCGATTGGCGCTTCCGGTGCACGCATCATTGGCACGTTGGCCCGCCAGCTCCACGAGATGCCGGCCGGCTCGCTGGGTGCCATCGGCATCTGCGGTGGTGGCGGCCAGGGCACCGCAGTGGTGCTGCGTTCGCTGTAGCCGCTGTCCGATTAGCCAGTGCGGTTGGGTCTTCTGGGATCCAACCGCACCGGCTTTTCCATTTACCGGTGAAGTGAAAGGCGGAACTCGCTCCTTAAGCCGCCGCATATTTCTTAACTGGACTTTGTTCTTCCACTTACTTGTTTTGTAATTGGAAGGTCATATTCCAATTGTTCGACTTTAAGTTTCCAAGAACGCCCGGATGTGACGCCATCATCGCACCATGTGAGGACTCACCTTGGAAAATACGCAATTGCCTGATGATCCAAAGGTGCCACCGGCACCTTCGGATCCATTGCCAGCGCCGGCGGCACCGGCGAACCCGTTCCAGAATGCCGGGCAGAACCGGCAGGTCAGGAAATTCACCAACGCGGTCCTGGAACTGAAGTCGCGTGCCAGCCTGCAGCTTCTTGGATTCCAAGCCGGCGCCATTGCGGCCATTGGCATCGTCCTGGCTCTTTGCTACCTGATCCCCCTGGCCTCGATGGCCAAGGAGATCGGTGGCGGCAGCTCCGCTGAATTCAACGTGGCGTCCCAGCTCAATTCCTTCAAGGCCTTCATCATGGTCTTCGGTGCCGTCCTGGGCGGCGGGCTGAAGATCACCGGATCCGGGGGCGGATTCGGCATGTTCGGCGAGCTCAGCCTCGCATTCGCCCTCGTTTCGGTCACCTCCATCGTGGCAATCTGCGCCGCGAACTACCTGATCGTGCGCAAGCTGCGTCGTGGCGCACGCAACGGCGGTTGGAAGAGCGCTGCATTGGCCTCCGGACTGCACGCGCTGGTCCTGGCATTGGTCTTCCTGGTCATTGCGCTCTTCGGGAAGCTCAGCATCCAGGGTGGCGAATTCTTCTCCGCCGCGGTGTCCCCGCGATATGCAGGTGTCTTCTTCACGATTGCCTTGGCCGTTTTCTTCTCGCAGTTCCTTGCCACCGCACCCCAGCGCGCCAACGCCGGATCCCCATTGATTACCGGCGTCCGCGAGGCCGTGGCCCTGGCCGTTTCGACCTTGGCGGCTTTCGCCTTGGTCGGCATCATTGCCGCATTCACCCAGCGTCCAGATGACATGCCCTGGAGCTTGGGCCTGATCCTGCTCCCGCTGCTGGGAACCATCGGTTCATATGTGGCAGCGTTGGGCTTCCTCGGGGCGCTGGCTCCGAATGTCTCCGGCATGGCCAGCTTCCTGGGCGAATACACCGCCGATGCCATGCCCGAATCCGTCCTGCGCATCTGGGATATCGCCGACGGCAAGGGTGCTTGGCTCCTGGTCCTGAGCGCCCTCCTGGTACTCCTGGCGGCTATCCGTATTGGCGTGCACCGTGGTCGACTGGCCACTGGTTTCAACCTGCAGCGCGCTTGGCAGCTGCCAGTGGCGGCTTTGGTCCTGTGGATGATTCTTGCCGGGCTGACCAACATCTCCCTGGGTGGCGCCATCACCGCCAACGAGATGGGCAACATGAGCGGCAGCATGTCCTATGGCATCACCTGGTACTCGGTGATCTTCCTGGCACTCGGGGCCGCAGTTGTCTCGCTGCTGGCAGAAGTCCTGCCCTTGCAGGTCTACCGCTTCGCCCCATCCCTGCTGGCAGTGATTGCCGGCAAGGACGCCGCAGCGCGATGGATTTCCGGCCAGGCACCCGCCGTTGCTCCGGCTTCGCCGGTTGCAGCCGCACCCAGCCAGGCTGCTCCAGTTGCCGCCGCAGCCCAATCCACCCCTGCCGCGGCCGCCAACGGCCAGCCGATGGCTGGTGAACCGGCTCCGGCGCTGGCCCCGGCCTCGGAAGAGTCCAAGAAGAAGGCCAAGGCCGTTGGCTTCTCGGTTGTTGCGCTGGCAGTCATTGCCGGTCTGGGCTTCGGTGCCATCGCCTACCTGAACGGGCAGCGCAAGCCCGAAGCTGAAGTTGAGAAATACCTCGCGCTGCTTGCCGAGGGCCAGGCCGGCAAGGCGACCGAGATGGTCGACCCGGGGATCGACAACGCCTCGCGCGTCCTGCTCAGCGACGATGTCCTGGGCAACGCCAAGCAGCGCTTGGAACTCGTTGATGTCATCGAGGAATCCAAGGGCAAGGACTCGGCCCGTGTGCGAGCGATCTACTCCATCAACGGCGAGCGCCACGAACGCTCCTTCAATGTCGACGCGGGCGACAAGGACTTCGGCCTGCTCGATACCTGGGTGCTCAATGAATCATTGATTGTTCCGGTGGAGATCACCTCCGATAAGAGCTCGGAAGTCACTGTCGGCAAGGCCAAGGTCAAGCTGCTTGAAAGCGAGGACTACTACGGCGAGGGACGTTCCTTCACCGGCAGCTTCTATGCCTACCCGGGCATCTATGATGTCTCAGCGCCTGGCAATGAATACCTGACGAGCGAAGCGCAGGAATTGCGCGTCAACCATCCTGATTCGCAGCCGGCACAGGCGGCGCTGGTTACGACCACCACCGAGAAGCTCGACGAGCTGGTTCTGGATGAGGTCAAGAAGTTCGCTACTGCCTGCGTGACCGTTCCAACCAACCTCGATGACGGTTGCCCGAGCACCTTGCAGTCCAAGGACATCGCATCGTTCTCTGTGAAGTCGCATGCTGAAAGCGTGGCCATCGAGGAATCGGGCAGTTTCTCAAGCTCCGAGATCGTCTTCAAGTACAAGCTCAATGACACGGAGTTCATTGATTACGACGAAGAAGAGCTCACCCGCAGCTTCACGGGCAGCGTGGATTGGTACGGCGAGAAGCCCCAGGTCACCGTCGAAGGCGCATCCTGGTGGTAAGCCGCTGCTTCAGCTGCTGCTAGCCCGCCGCTGACTAGAACGCAAAGCCGCCGGGGGG
>NZ_JBLVOC010000015.1:302333-311726 GCF_053543575.1 Glutamicibacter sp. AGC84 | reverse complement strand
CCCCCCCCGCGGCTTTGCCCTTTGCTTCCTAATGCCACAGCGGTTCGCGCGAGACGTGGTTGACCAGTAGCTGCGCATCCAGCTCGACATAGGTTCCATTGGCCATGCGCGGATTGCTTTCGCCGGTGAGCGCGGCGATTACCGAGCAGATCAAGGCGCTATGGCTCACGACCATCACGTTCTGCCCGGGATGCTGATGGCAGATCTTGAACAATGCGTTCACTGCACGCCCCACCAGATGCTCTTCGGTTTCTCCGGTGCCAACCAGCAGCTGACGCTGTTCGTCGGCGCCATCGGCCACCAAGGTGCCTTCGAGATCGCCGAAGTCCTGCTCCATCAGTTCCTGGTTTTCGTGCAGGGCACGGATGCCCAAGCTATTGGCGAGGATCTGCGCTGTTTGGCGGGCACGGAACAACGGGGAGGAATACACTGCGTCCCAAGTACCTTCGGGTGCCAGCTCGGTGGCCAGCTGCTGGGCTTGGCGGATGCCGGTATCGTTCAGTGGCAGGTCGCTGCGTCCATGCAGGCGTCCTGCCTTGTTCCATTCGGTCTGTCCGTGGCGGATCAGGATCAGTTTCTTTGCGCTCATCGTCTTCTTCTTTCTGGCATGCACCGAAGCAACTGGTGCCCGGTGCGAAGTAGTGTTCTTGGAGTCAGTTGCCGGTCTGCGAACTCTTGACCGGCGCTGGCAGCGGGGTGCTCGCGTGCAGCGCGGCGTACTGGCCGCTGGATGCAGCGAACGCGTCGACCGATTTCGCCCCGACCTTGATGACGTTGAATCCCGCTGCGGGCTCGTCAACGATCTGCGTCGGGGCAAATGGATTCATGTTGTAGGACACTGCAGGAGCCATGAACACCGGGGTGCTCAACAGCTGGCTGGTGGACGCCTGATGGTAGTGGCCGCAAAGGATTGCACGGATATCGCTTCCGGCGGCGATGGCCGCCAGCTCCATCGGGTTCTCCAGCCCGCGGCCGGCGCGGGCTTCATTGGCGGCTTCCACCGGAGGATGGTGCAGCAGCAGCAGAGATCCGCGCGGCGCCGGAACCGCCAGCAGCGAGGCAAGCCAATCGAGCTGCCGCTGTTCCAAGCGTCCCCGGGCCAACTGGAATCCCCCGCTGTCCAATCCGATAATCCGAAGCCCCAGGCCCTCGTGCACCGTGTCGGCTGGATGCGGACCGGTGGACAGGCGCCTGGTGTTGAAGGATTCTCCAATCGCGCCCAACGGATCATGGTTGCCCGGAACGGTGATGACCGGGCAATCCAGTTCGCGCTGGGCCTGGTTGAAGATCCCTGCGGCCCGCTCATGGATGTCCGAACCGCGGTCTGCGATATCGCCGGTCACCACAATGGCATCCGGACCCAGACACGCGGCTGCTTCCAGCGCCTGTTCTGTTCGTTGCCACGAATCAATGGATCCGTGAAGCAGCTGCCCTTCGGGACGCAGGTGGGTGTCGCTCAATTGGATTATCGTCAGAGGTTCCATTTTTCCTCCTTCACGGCTGCTGCATTTCATCCCATTGAACGCCGGGGTTCTGGCCAGCAGGTGAACAGGGTGTCGACGCCATATGAAGTCCTGAAGAATCGGGGTTTTGTCGATAATCGGACAAATCGGCCATGGAAGGCAGGTAAAACTGGCTGACACATGCTTTCTGGCGCATATGAACGGCGAGTAGCATCCAAAACGACTAATCTTAGAAGAGAAGATTTGAATCCACCGAGGAGCTATATCCATGACCGGCAGCAAAGTCGTCGCCTTTGGCCACTTCCAGCCAGAGCGCATCGTCCCTAACACCGAGCTGGAAAAGTTGGTGGAAACCAGCGATGAATGGATCACCCGACGTGTCGGCATCGAAGAACGCCGCTGGGGAACCGGTGTTGAAACCGTAGACTCCATGGCCATCAAGGCCGCAGAGATGGCGCTGGGCAACGCCGCTGGCATCAAGGCAGCCGATATCGACATGATCATCGTCGCCACCTGCACCGCTACGGACCGTTCGCCGAACATGGCCGCACGCGTAGCTAACGCCCTGGGCATGGACCAAGGACCGGCAGCGGTGGACGTGAACGTGGCTTGCGCAGGCTTTGCCCACGCAGTTGGCCTGGCCCAGGGCGCCATTGCCGCTGGCTCGGCGACGAATGCCCTGGTTATCGGCTCGGAGATGCTCACCGACTACACCGACTTCACCGATCGCACCACCTGCGTGCTGACCGCGGACGGCGCTGGCGCCTTCGTGATCACCGCATCGGAGGACAACGGCATCTCGCCGGTGGTCTGGGGTTCGGTTCCGTCCCTGTCCGATGCGGTGCGCATCGAAGAAGAAAACAACATGAAGTTTGCGCAGAACGGCCAGAGCGTTTACCGCTGGACCGTCACGCAGCTGCCGAAGATCGCTTCGAAAATCATCGACCGTGCCGGCATGAAGCCTGAGGAGCTGGACGCCATTGTCCTGCACCAGGCCAACCTGCGCATCATCGAGCCATTGGCAGAGAAGATCGGCGCACCGAACGCGCGCGTGGCCACCGATGTGGTGTACTCGGGCAACACTTCGGCCGCTTCGGTTCCGCTGGCTCTTTCCAAGTTGATGGCTTCGGATGAGCCATTGCCTTCGGGTTCCAAGGCGTTGCTCTTCGCCTTCGGTGGCGGCCTGGCTTACGCCGGCCAGATCATCACGATCCCTTAATTATTTTCGCCATGAGTGGGCGCTACGGCATTTTGCGGGGCCCCCACTAGTGCTTTAACGGCGCCTTCCGCATCAGGCTAAAAAGCCGCTCCGAATCCCTTGCAACAACGCGTTAGTGACTGCTAACGTATTTTTCATGCTTGATCTACTGGAAGTCGCTTCCGAGCCAACGCGCAGGCGCTTGATTCAGTTGCTGGGTTCCGGGGAACGCACGGTGACGGAACTGGCCGCGAACTTCGCCGTCAGCCGCTCCGCCATCTCGCAACACCTGCTGCTGTTGATTGACGTAGGACTGCTGCAAGCCCGCAAGGATGGCCGCAGCCGCTACTACTCGCTGGACCCTGCAGGCATCACGAAGCTCAAGGCCCTCCTTGACTCGTTCTGGAATACCGAACTCGACCTGCTCGTTGCCGAGGCCGCCGAATTGGCGTCGTTCAATGGGCCACCGCACCAGCCACCAGGAGAAAAGCCATGAGCTTTGAACGAACAGTCATCCTCCCCGTTGACGCCGACACCGCCTTTGCACTGGTCACCAACCCGGAACGCCTTCGCCGCTGGCAAACCGTTGCCAACCGCGTTGACCTGCAGACCGGCGGCAGCTACCGCTTCACCATGGGTCCGGGCCACCAGGCCTCGGGCACTTTCACCGAAATCGAGCCCGGCAAGCGCCTGGTCTTCACCATGGGATGGGAAGGTTCGGATGCCGTTCCGCCCGGCGATTCGACGGTTTTCATCACCCTGGAACCGCTGGATCAGGGCACGGCCCTGACCTTGCGCCATGAGGGGCTGGACGCCGAGCAGTCCTCGGGCCACGCCGAGGGATGGAACCACTTCCTGGATCGGCTGAAGGAGTTTGCCGAAACCGGCGAAGCAGCCATCGACGAGTGGAACGCCGTGCCCGAGCCGCAGAATCCGATCGTTTCCGCCGAGGGCTCCGTGGCAGCCCTGCAGTTCATCCTGAACAACATCTGCGCAGCGGACCTGGCCAAAGCCACTCCCTGCTCCGAGTTCTCCGTGAGCGAGCTGCTGGATCACCTTGCGGGTTCGGTCTCGATGATCGGCGGTGCCCTGGGCGCTGCGGTATCCGATGAGCCGGCCCTGGCGCCGGAAGCACGCATCGCCAACCTGGTGCAGCCGACCCTGGAGGCTTTTGCCGCTCGCGGCGTTGCCGGCGAGATTGATCTCGGATTCGCTGTCATGCCGGCTTCAGTGGTTGCCGGGATCCTGAATCTGGAACTGATGGTTCACGGGTGGGACTTCGCCCAGGCGACCGGCCAGGAGTTCGCGATCCATCCTGGCCACGCGGAATACGTACTGGGCTTGGCACGCAAGACCGTGGGACCGGCTCAGCGCACCTCCGGTTCCTTCGCGGAAGAAACCATGGTCGCCGAATCCGCCAGCAGCCTGGATCGCCTGATTGCCTTCACCGGCCGCGTTCCCGCAGGAGCCTGAGGACCTCCCATGGTTGATGCCTCCACGAGCATCGCTATCGACCGGCCACGTTCGGTGGTGGCCGGCTACGCGATGAACCCGCTGAACGCTCCGGCGTGGTACCGGAATATCCACTCGGTGCGCCGGCTGGATCCCCATGGCTTCGGCCTCGGATCACGCACCGCCTTCGAAGCCAGGTTCCTTGGACGGAAGCTTTCCTACACCTACGAAGTCACCAGGTTCGCGGAGAACGAGGAACTGGTCATGGCCACCGCGCAGGGCCCGTTTCCCATGCGCACCACCTATCGCTTCGAAGCGATAGGGCCAACGGCGACCCGGGTCCACCTGCGCAATGACGGCGAGCCAACTGGCTTCGGCAAACTGGCCGGCCCGCTGATGGAAATGATGATGCGGCGAGCCAATATGGCTGATCTCCGGGCGCTGAAAAGCATCCTGGAGAAAGACTGAGGACCAGCGGCGAACACCGCGGATACC
The DNA here is from genome assembly GCF_053543575.1 of Glutamicibacter sp. AGC84. NCBI lineage: Bacteria > Bacillati > Actinomycetota > Actinomycetes > Micrococcales > Micrococcaceae > Glutamicibacter > Glutamicibacter sp. AGC84. Next base: position 307,118 of record NZ_JBLVOC010000015.1, on the reverse strand, counting down.
TTGCCTGTGGCATCGTGTCCGCGGTGTTCCCCGCGTCACTGACCTGAGCATTCCCGATTGCTCCAGTTCTCGACTTGACGTTAAGTGGATCACACCCCAGACTGGTACACGTGAACCTGTCTGACAGCTGGACACCCGGACAGCAACCGATCGAACGACGATCTGCTGCCGAAGGCGTCTTCCATGCACTCCGCCTAGCCATTGAAGCCCAGGAAATCGCCATCGGCGCGAAACTGGGATCCGAAGCTGCCCTCGCGGCCGACTACGGCGTGAGCCGCTCGGTCATCCGCGAAGCGCTGCGCTCCTGCGCGGCCCTGGGCCTGACCCGCACCGAAACCGGGCGCGGCACCTTCGTGGTCTCCCACCGGCCCACCCGCGAGCTGAAACTGGGCACGTTCTCCTCCGACGACCTGCACGAAGCCCGTCCGCATATCGAGATCCCGGCTGCCACCCTCGCCGCCACCCGGCGCACCGCCGAGGACCTGGAGCGGATCAGCGGGCTGATCGAGGCGATGGAGCAGGAAGACGACCCGGCAGCCTGGGTCGAGCTGGACGCCGCCTTCCATGCCGCGATCGCCCAGGCCAGCGGCAACTCGGTGTTCTCCAAGGTCGTCGCGGACATCCGCGAGGCCATGGCCCGCCAGTCCGAGACCGTGAACCTGGTTGCCGGCCGCCGGTCGCCGTCGAACTCGGAGCACCAGGAAATCTACCAGGCCATCGCCGCCCAAGACCCGCAAGCGGCCAACAATGCGATGGCCAAGCACCTCAATGCGGTGCAGCAAGCAGTATCCACCATAGTCAGGAGCAAGAAGTGACCCCCGCCGATCCCCAGACCCTGCGCGCTTCGCTGGTCGTTGAGGCACTGCCGCAGCACGAACCGCTGGTCATCGCCACCCGCGGCGAGGCCGTGGAGTCCATCCACTACGGCTCGGCCGTGCTGCTGGATCCCGCCGGCTCCATCGCCGCCAGCCGCGGCGATGCCCAGGCCGCGTTCTACCCGCGCTCGGCGCTCAAGCCGCTGTTCGCCGTGGGCATGCTGCGCGCCGGACTGCAGCTCGATGACCAGCAGCTGGCCTTGGCCTCGGCCAGCCACTCCGGGAGCCCGCGCCACCTGCAGGTCGCCGAATCCACGCTGGCCGCCGCCGGCCTGGACCACACAGCGCTGCGCAATTCCACCGACCTGCCCTACGGCATTGCCGAGCGCCAGGACTACCTGGCCGCTGGCGGCAAGGCCACCACGCTCGCGCAGAACTGCTCGGGCAAGCACGCCGCACTGGCGGCCCTGTGCGAGCTCAAGGGCTGGGACACCGCCAACTACCTGCACGACGAACGCCTCCTGCAGCTGCTGCAGGACACCGTGGAGGATCTTTCGGGCGAACAGATCTCCGGGGAGAGCACCGACGGCTGCGGCACCCCGGTCTACCGGATGACCCTGGCCGGATTGGCCCGCGCCTTCGGCAAGCTGGCCAGCGCCGCGCAAGGCACCGCCGAGGCACGCGTGGCCGCGGCAATGGCCGGCTACCCGGAACTGGTAGCCGGCGTCGGCCGCGATGTCACCGCCCTGATGCGCGCGGTGCCCGGCTCCGTGGCCAAGGACGGTTTCGAGGGCATCCAGGCCGTGGGCCTGCCCGATGGCAGCGCGCTGGCCGTGAAGATCGCCGACGGCTCGGACCGCGCCCGGATGCCGATCACCGCCAAGCTGCTCGCCGAGCACCTGGGCTCCGAGGCCGCATTGGCCCTTGAACCGCTGGCTACCAGCCCGGCCTTTGGCGGCGGTGCGCCCGTGGGCCTGCTGGCCGCACTGTAATTTTTTCCGTTCCAACCATTTCAACGAATCCTGGAGAAGAATCCACCATGCCTGAAACCTTGCTCAGCGGCCAGACCCGCAGCGAGCATGACCTGATCGGCGACCGCGATATCCCGGCGGATGCCTACTGGGGCGTGCACACGCTGCGCGCCAAGGAGAACTTCGACATCACCGGCACCGAGCTGTCCGGCAACCCGCACCTGATCCGCGCATTGGCGCGCGTGAAGCAGGCCGCGGCGCGTGCCAACCACGAGCTGGGGCTGCTGGACGCCCAGCGCGCGAACGCCATCGACCAGGCCTGCGAGGCCATCGCCGGCGGGGCGCTGCATGAGCAGTTCATCATCGACCCGATCCAGGGCGGGGCCGGCACCAGCACGAACATGAACGCCAACGAGGTCATCGCCAACCTGGCGCTGGAAATCATGGGCCATGCCAAGGGCGAGTACTCCTTCTTGCACCCCAACGACCATGTGAACCTCTCGCAGTCCACCAACGACGCCTACCCGACCGCGGTGAACATCGCCACGCACTTCGCCACCCAGCCGCTGCTGGCAGCCATCGAGGTGCTGCAGGATTCGTGCATCGCCAAGGCCGCCGAGTTCCGCACCGTGGTGAAGATGGGCCGCACCCAGCTGCAGGACGCCGTGCCGATGACCGTGGGCCAGGAGTTCCGCGGCTGGGCCGTGACCCTGGGCGAGGACCGGGCGCGGCTGGAAGAATCGCTGTGCCTGGTCACCGAGATCAACCTCGGCGCCACCGCCATCGGCACCGGGCTGAACGCCCCGGCCGGCTATGCCGAGGCCGCCTGCCGCCACCTGCGCGAGCTGACCGGCCTGCCGCTGACCACCAGCCCGGACCTGATCGAAGCCACCTCGGATGTGGGCGCCTTCGTGCACCTCTCGGGCGTGCTCAAGCGCGTGGCGCTGAAGATCTCCAAGATCTGCAACGACCTGCGCCTGCTCTCCTCCGGTCCGCGCGCGGGCCTGAACGACCTGCAGCTGCCGGCCGTGCAGTCCGGCTCCTCGATCATGCCCGGCAAGGTCAACCCGGTGATCCCGGAAGTGGTCAGCCAGATCGCCTACCAGGTGGTGGGCCACGACTTGACCGTGACCATGGCCGCCGAGGGCGGGCAGCTGCAGCTGAACGCCTTCGAGCCGGTGATTGTGCACTCAATCGGGCTCTCCCTGAAGCACCTGGCCAACGGCTGCCTGACCCTGGCGCACAAGTGCATCGACGGGATCACCGTGGACGAGCAGGCGCTGCGCCGCGAGGTGGAGAACTCCATCGGCCTGGTCACCGCGCTGAACCCGCGGCTGGGCTACGCGGCATCCACCTCGGTGGCCCTCGAAGCGCTGCACACCGGGCGCGGCGTGGCCGAGCTGGTGCTCGAACGCGGCCTGCTCTCGGCCGAAGACCTCAATGAGCTGCTCTCCCCCGAGCGCCTCGCCAACCTCACCGACTAGATCCGAGGAATCATATGGATAATTCCACTCCGCACGCCACCGCGGCGCACGTCCCCGATGCCGCGCTGACGGCCGGCGACAACGATTACCACAAGGGCCTGTCCTCCCGGCAGATGCAGATGATCGCCATTGGCGGCGCCATCGGCACCGGGCTGTTCATGGGTGCCGGCGGCCGGTTGGCCGAAGCCGGACCGGGCATTGTCATCAGCTACGCAGTCTGCGGCTTCTTCGCCTTCCTGATCCTGCGGGCGCTGGGCGAACTGGTCATGCACCGCCCGTCCACCGGTTCCTTCGTGTCCTACGCCCGCGAGTTCTACGGCGAGAAGGCGGCCTTCGCCACCGGCTGGCTGTACTGGCTGAACTGGGTAATGACCGCCATTGTCGATATCACCGCGGTGGCCCTGTACATGGGCTTCTTCGGCAAGTACGTGGGGTGGATCAGCTCGGTGCCCCAGTGGCTCTGGGCGCTGCTGGCGCTGGCCGTGGTGCTGGCCATGAACCTGATCTCGGTCAAGGCCTTCGGCGAGATGGAATTCTGGTTCGCACTGGTCAAGGTCGTGGCCCTGGTGGCCTTCCTGATCATTGGCTGCTACTTCGTCATCTTCGGCACGCCGCTGGCAGGACATGAGGTCGGCTTCTCGCTGCTCAGCTCCAATGGCGGGCTGCTGCCCAATGGCCTGCTGCCGGTGCTGGTGCTGATGCAGGGCGTGGTCTTCTCCTATGCTTCCATCGAGCTGATCGGCACCGCCGCGGGCGAAACGGAGAATCCGGAAAAGGTCATGCCCAAGGCGATCAACACCGTGATCATCCGCATCGCCGTATTCTACGTCGGCTCGCTGGTGCTGCTCTCGCTGCTGCTGCCCTACACCGCGTACAGCGCCGGGGAATCGCCGTTCGTGACCTTCTTCGGATCCATCGGCGTGCAGGGCATGGACGTGGTGATGAACCTGGTGGTGCTCACCGCGGCGCTGTCCTCGCTGAACGCCGGGCTCTACTCCACCGGGCGCATCATGCGCTCCATGTCATTGAACGGCTCGGCGCCGAAATTCGCCGGGCGGATGAACAAGGCCGGGGTTCCCTACGGCGGCATCGTGATCACCGCTGTGGTGGCCGTGTTCGGCGTGGTGCTCAACGCCGTGGTCCCGGCCAAGGCCTTCGAGATCGTGCTGAACTTCGCGGCCATCGGCATCATTGCCTCCTGGGGGATGATCGTGCTGTGCCAGATGGCGCTGGTGAAGTCCGCCAAGCGCGGCGAGCAGCAGCGCCCCGGCTTCCGGATGCCGCTGGCTCCGGTCTCCGGCTGGGTCACCCTGGGCTTCCTGGCCCTGGTGCTGGTGATGATGGCGTTCGATAATCCCATCGGCACCTGGACCATTGCCTCGCTGGTGGTCATCATCCCGTTGATCATCGGCGGCTGGTACCTGTGCCGCGGACGAATCAACGAGATCGCCAAGGCGCGGCTGCACAACGAGCAGCCGGCCAACCAGCGGTAGCAGGATCCCGGGACCGGGGGGG